>NZ_JAMPLX010000018.1:0-118473 GCF_028477825.1 Providencia sp. PROV267
TTACTTTAAGTGCTGGTGATGTTGGCGCGTATACAAAGGCAGAAACAGATACTAAAGTTGCTGATGCGAAAAAGGCAAGCTCAGATGCACAAGCGACCGCCAATGCAGCCAACACTGTAGCAAACAATGCGAATAATAACGCGAATGGACGGGTACCAAGTGGGCGCAAAGTAAACAATAAAGCACTGACCGCAGATATAGTACTGAATGCAGGGGACGTGGGCGCGTATACCAAGGCTGAGGTGGATAGCAAATTTGCGGCAGGGAGTGGACTAGGTTATGGACAAACTTGGCAGAATGTTAAAGCTTCACGTGCAGTTGGCACGGTTTACACCAATTCGACAGGGAAACCTATTGTAATACTCGTTACTGCCAGTACTTCTGCAAATGACCGTATGAATGGCGTTAATATTCATGTTAACGGCGTCGTGATTGCGACTTCTATGACTTACGGTAACGGAGCCAAAGCCCCTGTATCTGCAGTTATTCCCCACGGTTCAACTTACAAAATTGACTATCCAAGCGGAACCGTTAGCCCATTTATTCATCAATGGTTTGAGTTGAGGTCATAATGAAATATTACAAAGACAAAAACAATGAAGTATATGCCTATGAATCAGATGGATCACAGGATGCATTTATTGCTGATGATTTAGTCCTTATTGCTGAGCAAGAGGCATTAGCGATCACCAATCCACCTCCAACAAAAGAGCAATTAATCGCTGAAGCCGAGTATCAAAAACAAGCACTATTAAATGAGGCTACCGCCGCAATTGCACCTTTGCAAGATGCCGTTGACCTTGGTATCGCAACAGATGAAGAACGGGAGCAGTTAAGGGTGTGGAAAGAGTATCGAGTAGAGGTGAATAGGGTGGATGTTGGGTTGGGGTTGTGTGTTAATTGGCCAGTTAGTCTAAAGTGACAATACAATAAGGATTTAATGATGTACTGAATTTGCTTTCTATTTGTGCTTATTAGTTGATATTTTCCTTATTCAAATTAGCTCCTTTATCTGAACAGATAAAGTATCCATATTAGCTAATGATTATGTTTTTTTCGTGTATTATCTGTTCAGATAAGCTATTATAAATAGCTAAGGAATGGTGGGGCTTACTCAGAAGGCATTAGTTATGGTTCATATAGAAAATAAACTATTACAAGATATGATAGAAACGCTAAAGGACACACTGGAATGTGAAGTCACTGACTTTAAAGCACTCTCTAATAATATCGGTATTGACTATGTATTTGAGGTTAATACAGAACGAGGGATATGGATCGTGCCCGTTGAGGTGAAAAAACAAGCATATCCAAGAGATGTAAAACATGCTATCTGGATATTTAATGAATTTTGCCAAAAATACAAATATGAGCAAAATGTTATGCCTATATTTGTAGCTGAATTGATTAGCGAAGGCGCAAGAGAAATACTGAAAGCTCATAATATTGGATATTATGAGCTCAATGGAACCTTTTTTGTCAAAAATAAGCAGATACTTATTGATATTCAAAGACCCCGAAAAAGAATGACAAAAACAGGGGGGGTTGATCTCTTTAGCGATGCGCGCGAAATGGTCATTCATGCACTATTACAGTCTCATGGGGATTGGTTTTCTGGTGAGGAGTTAAGCAGTTTTTCTGATACATCAGCATATACGGTTTCTGGTGTTCTCAAAGAACTTGAGCTCAGAGAGTGGGTTGTTAAATCCAATGAAGGTGGGCGTTCTCAAAGGCGTAGATTGGTTAATCCGACCGCCTTACTTAACGCTTGGACTGAAACAATAAAGCAACGTAAGAAAAATAAATTTTATGGCTATATATTTGCATCAGATATAGTGGATTGCGTCATAAATATTGGCCATGAAGTGAACTCCTTCGACAACAACATAAACTGGGCTATCACTGGTGCATTAGCGGCAAATCAAGCCTCACCATTATTAACGGGTGTTAATGTAGCTGAAATTATTGTTCCACAGGGTAAAGCGGAAATATTTGCAAAATCAACAGGCATCAAACAGGCTGAAAAAGGATATAATGTGGTAGTGCATGAGTGGACGGCAGCTGGTTTACAGTTTATAAAAGTGAAAAATGGGTTACCAGTTGCTAGTAACTTCATTCAGTATTTATCTTTATTGGACGGAAAAGGGCGAAATGCGGAACTTGCTGAGCAATTCCGTCGGGAAATTTTGGAGATGTAACCATGGCTGGTCATAGTAAACCTAAAAATAGAACTGGATATTCAGCAATCAATACAGAAATGTGTGAACGTGTTTTAGTTACATTACTAACTACCTTTGGAACAATGAAAGGGACTTTACGCCTAATAGGGGGACTTGTGCCTCGTTATTTAACCCCTGAACAGCCACCTATGATACCTGAGCATTTTGGCACAACTGATGTTGATATAGTACTAAACCTTCAAGTTATTGCAGACGGTGAGAATTATGCATCTTTACACGATCAACTTGTGGAAAAAGGTTTCAGAAAAAATTCTGAGAAAAACTCATGGCGTTGGGAGTTTCCTATTCCTGATGGATCGTCAATACTAGTGGAATTTTTGCAAGGTACTAGCGTTGATGGAAAACCCGGAAGATCAGTTCCAATTGATGGAGAAGGCGTTTCAGCTCTAGTGATCCCTTTCGCAGAAATATCACATGATTGGTACCGCGAAATAGAAATTACGGCGACCCTCTTTGGGGCGAATGGAGTCGAAAATGCAGGTATTTCTATCGAGACTATACGTTTTGCAGATGAAGTCGCATTTATTCTTCTAAAAGCTATTTCATTTGACAATCGTAAAGAACCCAAGGATGCAGCAGATTTAATTCATGTTATGCGTTATGCAGGGAAGCCTAATGAAATTGCAGCAAAATTCCTAAATCGCATAGAAAGTGGTGAGCATCAGGAAGCTATATCCACTGGGTTGGCAGCCTTACAAAAATGCTTTGCTGAAGGCAATGGTGATATAGAAGGATATACGTTAGCTGGCCCAGTTCTTTATGGTCAATTTATGCATGGTGATGACCCAACTCTAGAGGACGAGAGATTGCGAGAACAGCGTTTTGCAGCTGGCTTAGTTACTGAAATTTTAAGGATTATAAGAAAAGGTAGCTCGGTTTCTCAGTAAAATATCATTGATTCATCTATTGCGAATCTTGTTGATAGCTAGATTAGGTTTAAACAAGAACAGCTGAGGCGAATCAATTCGCCTCACATTCCATCAAAACACGCCCATCCCCCCCCAACATCCACCCCCTCCAATCTTTCCCTCACATCCTCATTCACCCGACTTAACGACAACGTAAAATCTATTTTTTTCGCTTTACCGTCAGTAAAAAATTCTGTCCTATCCATAACCAGATTGGTGATTACATACATACCGTGAATCGTTCCTGTGCCCTCAATCAAAGGTAGTGGCTTAGCCACATAGGCCGAGGTTTTTAATAATTCCAGCGACACATCACCGCCAGTGACTTCGGGATAAAGCGTACCGGCCAGTGTGATCTTATCTTCACCGGCGCCAACATACTGCCATTTGGCACTGCGGCCAACACGATCATTTTTCACATGGCGCCGATCTAGTGAGTGGTTAAAGGTTTGATAGGGGGCGGTGCGTAGCTCAAACACAAACATGCCATAAATCATCATCATAATATTAGTCCTGATCTTTTAAGCTGGAACGGCGGCGGCTATCACGTTCACGTAACAAGGTGGTTAATTGCTGTTTCACAATGTCGGCAATTTCTTTTTTATTGCTCATATCAACCCCGTAAAAATTCAACTCAAAAGTATTGTATTCCGGCTGCATGATTTGGCGTTCTGGCCGTGTCGGCGATACTGCCACCGGTACCGCATTTAATTTGGGTTGAATAGGGGCTAAGGTATTAATCAACACATCATTGAATTGTGGAAATAGTGAGGTTTTTCTCGCAGCGATACGGGGCTCTTGATATAGCCCATCAACCGTGGTCACAGCTGGAAAGTTTTTAAACACAATATCGCCGAGTTTATTTCTATCGACACTTTCGGCCGCATCGCTTAACGCGGATTTACTGCCTTTTTGCTTGCTCTTTTTCTCTGCGCCGTCATACACCAAGGTACCGTATTTTTCCGCATTTTCTAGCGGGTTTACGTCATTGGCTTTTTTCTGTAGTTCGCTACTTTTCTCAAGCTGTTTACCGGCAACGGTGACGCTACTGGTGATTTTACTGGTTGCCTCGGCTTGCTGTTTTTGTGCCTGTTCGTTGGCCTTGGCGATTTTCCCTGCATAAGCAGAAACGGAGTTTAGCACCTTGAATGGGTCTTTTTCGTTTGGGTCAACGCCCATGGCACGCGCTGCATCGGCGGCAGCTTCGGCCGCGGAGGGAATAACACCCAGTTTTTCTAATATCCAGCCAAGCCCTTTGGCGACTTGCTGAATGGGAAAGAATAGGGCGCTGATAGCGTTACCCACTACCTCGCCGAACACTTGACCCGCTTCGGTACACGATTTCAATTCTTCCGTAGATAATTGAACTGGTGATAGCAATTCTTTAAACCAATTCCACACCTTGCTGACCGCATTTGAAATACCGTCGAATATCGGGGCGAACGGGGCAAAAGTGGCACTGAAAGCCACACCAATTGGCGCAAGGGCAGCCGTGAAACCATCCCAAAACCCGCTAAAAAAGGCTTTAATCGGCTCCCAATATTGATAAATTAATACCCCAGCGGCCACTATGGCGGCAACAAATAAACCCACAGGGCTCAATAACAAAGAAAACCCACCGCCAATAAGATTAATGGCATTACTGCCTGCGACCATTAAGCCGCCAAAACCTTGACTGCCGGTAAGCATAAATAGACTGAGTCGCATCGCGGCAAACGGCACAATCACCGTGGCAGCGGCAAGGGCTAACGCGCCAAGGGCAGTGACTAAAGTGGCAATTGCTATCGCTCCAACCGCAAGGGCTTGCGTGGTTTTAGGGTGTTCTTTCATCCACTGGCCAACTTTGCCAATAAAACCTGTTAATGATTGGGTGACACGGCGTAAAGGGGAATCGACATTTTCTTGAATCTCAATGCCGAGATCTTCCCATGCAGACTCTAACTGTTTCAGGTCGCCTTTTAAGTTATCAATTTTAACTTTGGCGTTTTTATCGGCTTCACCCTCGGCGCCCATGTTGGCCGTTTTCAGTGCGTCATAGCGGCCATTCATGACTGCATCAATGACGGCGCCCATACCGACCATCGCTTCCTCGCCGAAAATGTCTTTTTTCATGCGAATTTGGCTAGCTTGGTCAAACTTACGCATGCTTTTGCCAACGTCTTTTAAGATTTCGTCGGCATCGCGGAGTTTGCCGCTAGCGTCTTTAACACTGACACCCAGCTTATCAAGGGCGGCTTGGCCTTTGCCGACTGGAGCAACCATGCGCGATAAGCCAGCGCGCAGTGACGTACCCGCCATACTGCCACGAATACCGTTATCTGCCATGGTTCCTGCCATTGCGGCCATACTTTCAAGGCTGACACCAAGTTGTGCAGCAATAGGGCCTGCATACGTCATGGTTTCACCAAGTTGGCGTAGATCGGTATTACTGCGGGTAAAGGTGGCCGTGAGCACATCAGAAACACGGTTCATATCTTCGGCTTTTAATTGAAATTGCGTCAGAACGTTTGAGCCAATGTCGGAAGCCTCACCGAGATCCATATCACCGGCCAATCCCATGTTTAACACGCCACCTAATGCAGCCTTAATGGCATCTGGTGTAAAACCGGCCATTGCTAAAAACTTTTGGCCGGCTGCAACATCAGTAGAGGTATAAGCGGTACTGGCGCCCAATTCTCGCGCTTGCTGACGTAGCATGGCGAGTTGTGGCGAGTTTTTATCTAATCGGGTAAGTGCCTGTACTGTTGACATACCCTCGTCAAAGTCTCGACCAGGAGCAGTGATCCGTGCGCCTGCGTATAATGCGCCTGTACCACCGGCTACCGCCATTGCACCACCCATCGCCAATTTATTTCTGACTTCTTTTGCCTTAGTGTATTGAGTCTGGGCGCGAGTCGTTGCCGCTAACCGGCGCCGTTGTTCATCCAATTGTCGGTTGTAGGCCTCGGTGCGCCTTGTGGCTTGTGCGGTTACATCGGCACTATTGCGTGCTGAAATTCCTTGTCGGTATAATTCGGCTCGTACTGTGGCTAGGCGTTGTTTTTCTTTATCGAGAGTTCGGCCAAGTCTGTCTCGCTCTAAACGTGCAGCGGCAAGTGCTTTTTTTTGTGCTTCGGTTTGTTGATTCAGGGGTGGGTAAGCATCACGCAATGCTTTGACTTTATTTTTAGCGTCATCATAAGCACGAGTATTCTTCTCAATTGATTGAGATAGGCGCTCGAATGTTTTTGCTTGCCCTTGAAGGTTACGTATAGAAGATTGGGTTGTTCTAATTTTAGCAGAAAGCCCCGCGGCGCTACGCTGCGCAGCACCAAGAGGGCCTGATAAAAGGTTCGCAGCACTTAACGACACCCTGATATTTAAATTGCGATCACTCATGATTCATTTCCTGTTCTGGCGGCTGCGCGTTTATGCCATAACAGGATTTCGCCAACCGTCATGGCGTCATATTCAGACGGCGCCCAGTGGAAAACGGTGGCGATATCAGCGATTAACTCATCCGTTTCAATGTTCGGGCATTCGATTACTCGTCCGCGTTGTCTGTCATCTCTTGCGGGGAGTTCGGTACTAAAAAATTAGCAATACCAGTGGCAAGTGCATTAAAGGCAGGGATAGGCAGCAGCGAAACATCACGCTCGCTCATACGGGGTGATGTCACACGCGGCAGCAATTTAATCAGTGAATCCACATCGGAGGTCATCACGTCATACAGTTTTAAGCCACGTAAGGCGCCAACTTGTTTCATCGTGTCGGTGATGGTGATCTCAGTGATTTCTAACCCCGACTCTAATTTGATTGGAGCGTCGAATTGAATAACTTCAGCCATGGTTACTATTCCTATTTAAATAAATATAAAATGGGGGGGGTGATTAAACCCACCGTATTAATTAGTGGCCAATGTTGGCTCGGTGTTTTTCCAGCATGTCTTTGCCGTTGACTTTCCACACCATGTTGAGCAAATCCACTTCAAACGTTTCTTTGTTATTGATGGTGATTTTGCAGTACGTATTTTTGATGGTGTATTTGTGCTGAGTGTTATCACCGGCTTTCGCACTGCCGAAATCCAATTCAGTAAAACGCCCACGAGTTTGAATTTCACACGGAACGGATTCACCGGTTGAATCATTGTAGTAAGAGCCCGCAAAGCGGAATTGCTTACCGTCAATGGTGGCGCCCCAACTTTCCAGCAATTCAGACATTAAGCCCCCCATAGAGGCATCCATATCTAATGCGCCAGAATCAAAGCCCATCATGACAGCAACAGAGCCCACCATACCGGCACCTTGATAATCCTCTGTTTTTAATGACAGCTTTGGTGGGGTGACTTCTTCTACTTGTCCAAGGTAGGTTTGGCCATCAATAAACAGGTCAAACATAAAAAGTTTTTTAGGCATACCCATAATTCAATTTCCTTAGCCCAGTTGATCAAAAACAGCGAAATACTCGTCAGTGAATTCCTGCGTTAAAGACAGGTTTTCCAGTGGCGGTACGGGGGTGTATTTATAGCGAATGTGCGCCTTGCCATCGCGTAAATTTTCTTTCGGGTTATCCGATGGGTCATACCAACATTGGAACCCTAATAAACGGCCTTGCGTGACGAGTTGTGCGCCTTTGCGGTTGATCCCATCAACAATATCTTTCACCAATGAGGGCGTGAGTGTTTTGTCGATATAGCTAAAGTGCGCCTCGGCGATCATTTCAGCCAAGATTTGCGCAGTACGGGTATACACTTCAAAGGTATAAATTTCTTTATCACCGGTGCGATTACCCCAAATGTGGTACCCATCGCGCTTAATCAGCGTGGTGATTTGGTGGCTGTTTAAATCGTTGGCGTCGGTGTCTTTACCTTGTAACGTCCAGTAAATATCCGCGCTAATACCCAAAATACCATTAACCGGCACGTTAGAAATCGACTTATGCCAGCCTTGTTCCGCATCAATCTTGGCACGCAAACCAATAGCGTAAGCGGTGGCGGGGATAACTTCATTTTGGCCGCTTTCTTTGTTGTACGCGATAAATTCAGGATAGATGATCATCACTTCGCGTTGATTGAAATCTTCGCGGTATTTCTTGGCTTCGGCGATGGTCTTGCAACCGTTGGCGCTGATATAGGCAAAGGCTTTGATTTGCTCGGCAAAAATCGCAAGCTGCATGGCAACCGGTTTAGTGTCCAGTTTGGGTACCGCTAAAATACGCGGACGCTCACCGATATTGGCTTCAGCGGTTAGCAATGCATAAAGGCCGGTATAGCGTCCATCGTTACCCGTGCCGCCAATGACTAATTGGTCTTGGGTCTTTTCGCTGCCTTCTTTCGCTTCAGGAACGCGCACAATGACTACTTTTGGGCTGCATTGGTCATCAATCGCTTTTAAAGTAGTGTAAAGCGTACCGGTTTTACCCGCTTTGCTGAGTACCGTTTTAATGCGTGTGACTAATACGGGGGTGTCGAGTGGGAACGCCTCGGGGTCGGCATCTTCTGCGGTGCAGACAATACCAATCACTGAGGTGTCGATATCTCGAATAAGGGTGCTGAGGTCGGTGGTTTCATGGACTTCAACACCGTGATGATATACGGCCATCGTTATTATCTCCTGATGTCTATTTATCTTTATTCTCAGGGATGTTTGATAACAAATCATGTACTTAGGGTTCTCACAGGCACAAGAGAACCACGGATGATTGCTCACCTACGCGCGCGACGACAATCTAGGCATATTGAATTGGCTAGGTGGTGAATATGTCTTTTACGGATTGGACAGAGGGGAATTTAGTCAAAGTTCCTGCATTTGATTTAACGGTCGGTGGCGTGCAGCTCCTGAGCGTCAATGACCGGCTTATGTCATTGACATTAACGGATAATCGGGGTTTTGAGGCTGATACCTTAGAACTCACTATCGATGATACCGACGGTAAAATTGCGTTACCGGCGCGTGGGGCTGAGATTTCCATTTCCCTTGGTTGGCAGGGGGAAGCCTTGGTACACAAAGGGATATATACCGTTGATGAAATTAGCCATTCAGGCCCACCTGACCAAATCACGGTAACTGCCCGTAGCGCGGACTTTCGGCAGGACTTTAACGTCAAACGCGAATACAGCTGGCACGATATCAAAGTACCTGATGTAGTGAGTGCGATAGCGGGGCGTTATAACCTCAAGCCAGCGGTGAGTAAACAATTGATGCACATTGAAATTGACCACGCCGACCAGACCAATGAAAGTGATATTAGCTTTTTAACGCGCATGGCTGAAATGCTCGGCGCGATAGCCACCATTAAAAACGGCAGTCTGTTATTTATTGTGCCTAATCAGGGAGTCACGCAAAGCGGCAAGCCATTGCCCGTCATTACCATTATGCGGGAAAGTGGGGATAGGCATTATTTCAGGTTAGCAGACCGTCAAGCGTACACCGGCGTGCAAGCCTATTGGCTCGATTTGGACTATGGCCAACAAAAGAAAACTAATCTTAAACGCAAGCAAAAACCCAAAAAAGAGAAGTCGAGCAAAAAAGAGGGTGATTACATCGAGGGAGCTGAGGGTAACGTTTTTGTGATGCGACAAACTTTTAAAAACGAACAATCCGCTAAGCGTGCCGCCGCGGCCAAGTGGTCAAAATTACAAAGGGGCGTGGCAGAATTTAATATCACGTTGGCCGAGGGTCGCGCCGATTTATACCCTGAAATGCCTGTCACGGTATCTGGCTTTAAACCGACCATTGATAGTCACCAGTGGGTGATTAGCCGTGTTGTTCACCAAATCGATGGTCACGGCTTTATCACAAGTTTGGAGTTAGAAATAAGGATCAAAGATGTTGGTATTGATGAAGGGTAGGTTCTTCAGAGGTTGGTGTTATTTTTATAAACTTATCCTTTTCAACTAGGTTCACATCGTCATTGTTGACAAATATACATCTAGGGGGAGTTTTTTCAGGTCTAAAGAAATCAAATTCAATTCTTGTGGTTAATGATTTAATATCATCATAGTTACAAAAGATAGAATGCGTTGGTGTTTGAAATGCATTGAAAGCAGTCATTTGAATTTTATTCAGTGTTGCAGGAATAGGTGTGTCAGCATCATGCCATTTTTTTGCTGTTATTTCGATTTTGTTTTTATTAATGAAATGTATGGAGTCAAAGGTTTTATAAGCCAAAAGGTTAAGAATATTAGTGGTGAAGGATAAAAATATTAAATACAGTGATAGATAAACAGTCTTTTTTATGATTCCAATGTTTGGGAGTAAAAGTATCACGTTTGGAATTGTATATAAGATAAGGCACAAGCTAACAAATGGTATGAAAGCATCTTCTAATTGCATTTCACCATCAAGGTTATTTACTAATGCAGAGATAGATAGTATAGACATAGGAATGATAAGCAGTGAAAACAATAATAGCATTATAAATCTATCACGATTTGTTATTCGGTTGTTGCCTTTTTTACTTCTGAAAATATCTTTAAATTCATTAGGGTGTGTCATGAAATAAGGTATTTTTGTTATTGTTTGGAAGGTCTTTTTCACTAAACTGAATAATGCTTTTTGGGCTTTTTTGAAATTAAAAACAGTTTCGGTTAGTACAAATGAAAGGCAAAGAAAGTAAGGCACAGATGCTAAATGATATTTTTTCTCGCTAAAATAACTATAAACTATAATAAAACCAATTGTTAAAAATAAAATGCTAATAGTTTTGTATAAAAGAATTTTGTAAAAATTTAATTTTATTTTTATGATTTTAACATTGTTCTTGTATCGTAATATTAGTAGTGCCATTACTATAAATGTCATGAATGCCATGAGTGTCACATATTTGGGATGATCCACCGTTAAATAAATCATAGAAAATATTACAATTGGACTTATATATATTGATAGTAAATAACTCCAAATAGATAATCTAAAGTTTTGCTTTATATTATTATCATTGGTTATTTCAATGGATAGATTAATAAATTTAAATGTTAAAAATGGAAGACTATAAAATATAAACGTAAAAACAAACCAAGCGATAGAAATAAATATCAGATAAGGGAATAAGTAGCTCTCTTGTAATAAAAAAGAAAAGAAATTTTGAGCATTCAGTGTACTAAGATAAATAAATAATATTATGGGTGATATAAGGACAGATACGGATATCAATAATGTGATTTTAGAAGAATATGAACCTTTAGACATATAATAAAATCCTTTTAATTGATTTTTGTGATGAATAGATTAACCTAACTTAAGGCATACTCCAAACCCAAGGTTAAAAAATGGCGTTCAATTGTCCCCTGTGTGGCGCTGTGACCTATACCAAAACCAGTAAATCCATGAGCAGTGAAACCCGTAGAAGCTATCACCAATGTCAAAACATGCTGTGTGGCTGCTCTTTTACGACAATAACCTCAGTGGAGGTCTATCTAACAAAAACAATTCCACAAGAGTTACCAGAAGGTTTTGAGATCCAGATAGATGAGCTACCTAGATCACATCGAGGAGAGAAACAGATGGAGATGTTTTGATAAACAGTATTATATTAATAACTTGATTAAGATAATAAGGAATGTTGAATTTTGAAAATTTTAAATACAAACAGGGAGTTAAAATCTAATTTAAAAAGGATGATTTCATGTTATAAGTATATTTCTTTTGGTGTTGCATGGGCTACGTCAAAAACGGATTTATATGAGTTGCTTCTTAGCCACAAAAATAAGATAAAAATAGGTGTCATTGGAACTCACTTTTACCAAACGCATCCGGATGTTTTAGATGATTTTTGTATGTCTAAAAAGGTTAAATTCATCTTACAGCCTAATGGAGTTTTCCACCCTAAAATATATCTTTTTTGGAATGATGAATATGATTGGAGCGTAGTTATCGGTAGTGCGAATTTTACATATGGCGCCATGGAAAAAAATACAGAATTATGTGTATTAATCCAGCAAGACGATTCGAATTATGAGCTTGAATATTTTGTTGGTCTAATAAGTAATTATGAAAAAAATGCCCAAAGTATTACTGTAAATGAGGCGAAGAGATATAGAAATATCTGGAATGTTAGATCACGATCCTTAATGAAAATTGCAGAAGTCTATAATAAAAGTAAAAATACTAATATATTACATAGTAAAGTATTAACAATGGATTGGAATGAGCTATATAAAGAAATACAAAATGATCCATATCATGGGTTTAAAGACCGAATAAATTTGTTAAAAAAAATAAATTATTATTTTGAGGGGAATGTACATTTCTCAAATATGGATGTAGGTGTCAGATGTGGTATAGCAGGGCTTAGAAGTGAAGAAATAAAAAATTGGGCTTGGTTTGGTTCCATGATCGGGGCTGGGAAATATTATAATGCCATTAATTCAAATAACATAAATATATCTAATGCACTAGATGAAATATCGTTAAGTGGAACGATAACGAGAGATTCTTACTTGGAATATGTTGAATTGTTTAAGCGAGCGTTTCCTGAAGGGCGGGATGGCGTTGGTATTGCCACACGGCTATTATCTATGAAACGACCTGACCAGTTTATTTGTTATAATGAACAGAATAAAAAAGGGCTTGCAGAAGAGTTCTGTTTATCTAAGCGTAACTTAAATTATGAGGAATATTGGGATTTGATTATTGAAAGAATCATGGTTACTCCTTGGTGGAACTCTGAATGGCCATCCTCAGGAATTGAACGAAGTGCATGGCAAGGCCGAGTAGCGATGCTCGATGTTCTATTTTATAAAGAAAAATAATTATGTTCAATGATAATACTGAATACGAATTATCAAGAGGAAGCGACATAGTTAGGGATGGCATGTTCCTTGAATTAACTGCTGCAAATACTAACCCAATATTACAACTTGCTGAAGTCTTTTACTCGGATGTTACCCTCCAATTTACATTAACTTGTTTTGAGCCGAACATTCCTCTTGAGGTAATTGAAACTTTGATTGAGCAAGCTAAAAAACTCCTCCCACCCATTGAAAAATAAGCAAAAATAAAGCCTCTCGTCAAAAGAGGCTTTATAAGTGTGGTCAATATGTGGACATTAACCATTGACTAAATCCATTTAAATCAATTATTTAACTCACTTTTAGAACGCCGCACTTAGCGCATTTGACTACCTAATCCGCACCAGTACCAGAACCGCTGAATAATTGTTAATTCAGTAGGTTGTACCCAAAGGCACTCGGGGGCGAGTGCCTTTTTTTGTGCATATGATTAAGTCGTGCCGAGATTATTTTAACCGCCTTAGTGAGTGATATTTAAACTAAATCAGTCAGCAAAGATAAAGGAATGTATGCGAGTGAGATTCATTTCATGTACTTAAGGTAAATTTAAGGTTGAGACTATGCACTGATATTCGTTAATGATAAATGGAATTATTATGTTTGATGGCCTTGGTTATGTTATTGCGATCGGTGCGGTGATCTTAATTACTTTATGTATACAAACCAACGAAAGCGATATTAGCTTTTTAACGCGCATGGCTGAAATGCTCGGCGTGATAACCACCATTAAAAACGGCAGTCTGTTATTTATCCTGTCTAATTAGGGGGCACGCAAAGCGGCAAGCTCTTACAGGTGATAACAATCATGTGGGAAAGTGGGGATAGGCATTATTTTTGATTGGCTGACCGGCAAGCGTACACCTGCGTACAAGCTTACTGGTTAGATTTGAACTACGCTCAACAAAAGAAAACCAATCTTAAACGCAAGCAAAAACCCAAAAAAGAGGGCGATTACATCGAGGGCGCGGCAGAATTTAATATTACGTTGGCTGAGGGGTGAGCCAACCTTTACCCTGAAATACCCGTCACGGTAACTGGCTTTAAACCGACCATTGATTGTCACCAGTGGGGTGATTAGCCGAGTGACACACACCATTGATGGGAACGGGTTTATTGCCCATTTAGAACTGGAAATATCGCTAAAAGGAATAGAAATAATTGGATAGTTTATTTTACTAAGCTATCCAAATTTTAAATGAAAATGATATCTTCTGATTTAGCAAGGAAACATCTAGATTTATTTGTTAAATTTGATTTTTCGCTGTTACTTTCATTATTATTGGAATTGAGTATTTTAAAGCTTAACTCGAAAAGATGGGGCCTTTTATCAAATTTGTATCAAAAGACACTCGATTGCGAGTGTCTTTTGTACGAAATTATCATGCAAAATAGCTTATTCTCAAAGCAACATCCCAACAAGCCAAAGAATTATCGCAATCCGAACTAATGAATATCCTCGTGACTGCGGTAAATTAACTCTAATTGCGGATGGCTCCATAAACTGGCGGGGGTCACTGTCGCACGCTCCCAAGGAATATGACCGATAAACCATAATTTCCAAAAGTTAAGTTTGGCTTCGGGGTTTTTACTTAATAAATCTTTAAAAGTTTCAATTTCACCTACGTTAATTGAAAGCGCTGACTGGTAAATATCAAATACAAATTTCGAGCAGAACTGGCGGGAAGAGTGATAATCAAAGCCAGTATGATAAAATTTATTAAGTCTTGAAGGAACTTCTGCAACTAAAGCTGCTTTTTGTTCATCCGTTAGGTGGTGAGTAAGTCGGCGAACACCATATCTTTGCCCAGCCGAACGTTGAATAAAGCGAGTCAAAGTCGTGACAGTTGATAGCGGTACTCGGCTTTCTGCTACTAAATAATCTTGCCCGTTATGACCAATTATCAAGCCAACATGATTGCTCCAACATAAAGAGGCTGACGCTATTTGGCGAAATAACGTAGTGCCAATACTTGTAAAGATAATATCGCCGACCTCGAGGTTTTTAGGGGGAGTATTATTTGTCATTATTCATACCTCTCAATAATTTTAACTCTGTTTGATAGTAATCCCTGACAAAGAGTAACAGCAATGAGAATACGGATTAAAATCGCGTATTAAATTAAATAATACGTTTTCGTTTAGGTTATATTGATTATAGGTTATGCAACTCAATTTATTTTATTGTTTGTAGGGCATGGCTCAATGCGATAATACTACGCGTAATCTCAGTTTCAGTATGTGCAGCATAACCGAATAAAATAGCGTTGTTTTCATGACTATTCATACAATAACGAGACAGTGGCTGTACACCAAAACCTAACTGATGGCAGGTAGAGAGTATAAACGGCAAACTAATTCCCGGCTTTAACCAACAAACAGCATGGATCCCTGAATCTGTTTGCTCAACGTTAAATACATGGGGCAAATAGGTGTTAATTGCACTAATTAATGCATTTTGGCGTGAATAGCAAACTTTACGAACTTTACGCACATGGCGTGCATAATGCCCCTCTTGAATAAACTGTGCTAAAGCGGCTTGTTCTAAGTAACCTGAATGGCTATCACTGTAATATTTCATCATAGTAAAAGGCTCGATCAGAATTTTTGGCACAATTAAAAATCCTAAACGAAAACCCGGATACATCATTTTAGAAAAGGTGCCGGCATAAATAACACGTTGATGTGCATCAAGCCCTTGAAGTGCTTGAATAGGTTTAGATAAATAGCGAAATTCACTGTTGTAGTCATCTTCAAAAATCCATGCTTGATTCTTGTTTGCCCACTCTAATAGCGCTAATCGTTTTGTTAAGCTCAAAGTCGTACCAAGAGGAAATTGATGGGAAGGGGCGGTGTAAACTAAGCAAGCGTCAGGGTAAGTTTGTGCGGCCATCGTAATATTCATTCCATCACTCTCAGAAGGAATTGGGCAAATATTGGCTCCACGAGCAGTTAAAATAGCTCGCGCACTGTCATATCCAGGATCATCTAACCAGACTGAGCTACCTTGTTGTAATAATACGCTTGCGGTTAAATTAATCGCCTGCTGAGTACCATTTACAATAATAATTTGCTCTTCGCTGCAATTAACCCCACGCGTTGAGTGCACATAATCGACTAATATTCTTTTTAGTGGCGGATAACCTGCCGGATGATTGTAGTGAGGAATTTCTTGTTTTGATCTTCTCCAAACCCTTCCTAGTAATCTTCCCCATAAATCATGGGGAAACTGATCAACGCAACCAATGCCGATATTGAACATCTGTTTTTTATTCGTATTAGGCCGAGACGTTTTCCATAATGTCGCTAAATGACTCATCACGGGATTGAGATTAGGTGCAGAATATTGCTGTTTATCGAGAGGATCTGTCTTGGATGTTAATTTAACCAGCTCATCAGGTATGGTTGTAGAAACATAGGTACCAGA
Organism: Providencia sp. PROV267; assembly: GCF_028477825.1. Taxonomy (NCBI): domain Bacteria; kingdom Pseudomonadati; phylum Pseudomonadota; class Gammaproteobacteria; order Enterobacterales; family Morganellaceae; genus Providencia; species Providencia sp. PROV267. The sequence continues at coordinate 16,342 of NZ_JAMPLX010000018.1, forward strand.
GCCTTGACGAGTAACTAAATAACCCTCGTCGATTAATCGTTCAAAACCAGCAATGACTGAATTGCGAGATATCGACATCATTTCAGCAAAAGCACGACTCGAGGGCAGTTTGATCCCCGCAGATAATCGCCCATCAAGAATGGCATTTCTGATGGTGTGATAAACATTTTCTTTAATACAACCTGCTTCTAAGAGTAAATGAGGGAAGAGAGCTTGCGGTTTACGTTTCATTAGAAGTGGATCCTAAATAAATAGCAAAAGTGTATCTTATTTAGTACCAGATTGATATGTAATATAACGCCATTGTTTTATATGTCGAATCGTTAAAGGATATATCATGAATAACAATATGTTACCTGTTACTGTTGAGTTTGTGTCACCCGAGCATTATCCGCAATGGCTAGTTTATTGGTTGCAGTATCAAGAATTTTATAAAGTGGATTTAAGCGAAGAAATCACATTAAAAACATGGGAGCGTTTTTTCGATGAAAATGAGCCTATGTATTGCGCCGTTGCACTTGAAGGTGAAAAAGTGGTTGGTTTTGTCAATTACCTCTACCATCGCTCCACATGGGCGGAAAATAATTTCTGCTATTTGGAAGATTTATTTGTTTCGCCAGACGTAAGGGGGCGTCAGGTAGGAAAACATCTGATTGAATTCGTGCATGAACAAGCAAAAAAACAAGCTTGTGGACGTCTGTATTGGCATACGCAGGAAACCAATTTACGAGGGCAGCGCTTATATGATTGGGTTGCTGAAAAACCAGGTGTGATTGAATATAGAATGCCGTTGTAATCTTTTAGTGATTTATTCATGAGATAGGTTACATACCCACTCATCATCCGAAGATTTTTTATCCTACTTGTGATCTCTTGGCGATTTCTGCCATCCCCACTGTTTTTGCGAGCGGTGGGGCTTTTATCTCCTTTGCTATGCTCATTGTTTTAATTTCAGACAAAGTTCAAAGTAGCTTTTTGTTAAGTTATATCCGACTGTTATTGAAAAATAACAGTAAACAATCACTACATGTGATATTCAAAGGAAAACACCTTGTTGACACCCGTCAACGAAGTAACTACAGTACGGATACAGGAGGGAAATGAAGAGACATCCAAACAAACACATTCAATCAGCGATTGAATATGCTGTCTCTAAAGGCTGGGTTTTGGTATCAGCGGGTCATAGTTCGCATGCCTTTTGCCGTTTACGCTGTGGTGACGCGAATGATGCACATCAAAACCATCAAATGAGCGTGTGGTCCACACCAAGCCGTCCTGAGGATCATGCTAAACAGATCAAACGGAAAGTTGATAGTTGTTATCGGTCTGGAAATTAATTTAAGACGGCATTGCCGCCTGTTTCAAGCGAATAATCTAGGGGATGAGAAAGGTCACCTAGAACGGTATAGATAATAAAATGGTCTCAGTTAAAGGTATCTATTAACGAATCCATTAATGTATGGCGAGTATCAAGGAGAAGACAGTGTCACTATACAATTTCACGTTGGTGCTTTCAGGTGTTAATGCTGATACCCCAGGACTCGAAGATGCGCTGTATGAAAGTGGTTGCGGTGATGCGCTAATCTGTTTTTATGGTAAATCGGTCTATCTAGAATTTGATAGAGAGGCTAAATCATTAGATGATGCAATTGAGTCAGCTATCCATCATGTTGAAACATCTGGGTTAGGGGCAAGAGTAGAATCGGTTGATTCGGTGCTCGTCGGCTTGAGTGATATTGCTGATTTAACACATCTCTCAAGGCAAGCGGTTGCAATGCTGAAAGATGGTAAGCGGGGTGCAGGGGATTTTCCAAACCCAATACAGCGTATTAAAGGCCAATCCCCTTTATGGGATTGGGCTGAGGTTGCTAATTGGTTACAAATTAATGGCAGGTTAAATCACCATCCTGAATTAGTGACGAATGCGAAGGCATTAAGTAAATGGAACTTGGTATTACGATCAAGTGTATGTGATGATTTGCTTGAAGTTGAAGCGATAACGAAAAAAATCGTCGATAATAGGCAAAAAAGAGCAGCATACGCCGATAAAACGAATGTTAAATAACCAATCTTAAAATACTCCCTTATTGACATAAGGGGGTAACTTTAATGCTCATGATATCTAAGCCGCCAGCTACAACTCGAATACTCAATGCTTGTGGTAGCAGGGAAGCCAATTTTCTTGGTTCAATGTTAGAGTGAGTAAGGAATGTTTTAAGTTGCTAGTTGTTTACGTACTTCCATAAGCGCAAAACCTAATAAATTGAGCCCTTTCCAAGTGAGAGGGTTCTCGATATTTTCACTATCTTCAGCAAGGCCGATCCCCCATATTTTATCAACAGGGCTTGCCTCCACTAATATTCTTTCATTGGTATTTAATAAAAATGTTTTTAACTCTTCATTTTGTGAAAACTTAGCAAGATTTGCTGCGACAACAATATTAAATCTATGTTCATCCCATATGCTCTGTTGAAAGCCTCGTACCTCTCTACCGAATGCTTTTGCAGCGCCAGGATTTGGGGCATGGATAATTTTCTCGAAACTTTCATTGTCATCAAATAATCGTGCTTTTTCTGCCATCATAAAATGTTCAGCACTGGCAAAGCGATTGCCTTCAACCATAAAAGTAGCTGGATACCATTGGCTCAGGCAACTCTTGGTAACTTGTTTTTGTTTTGATTGATGACCCCAGAAAAAGAGGTATTTCAATTTTTTACCTGTTCGGTATTGTTTGCAAAGGGTTTGGATATCCATAATAAATTGTTCTAATAAATTTCTATTGGGGTAGCGTATCGATAAATTCTTCGAAATACCATAAGAAAGACCTGTAGTTATAGCTTAAATAGATTGATTAAAAAGTAACTGGCAAGTGTTGAAAATTAAATAAAACGTGAGGCATCAGACATTTTTTATAAATGATATAAAAAGTCGCATTTTCACGCATGAATAGAGCCATTTTTACCTAACTATTACATTTTGTTAACGATACAGTAAGCCCTCTTATTGGGTAAGGTTATTAACGAAAGTAAAGTATAAAAATATGGAACAAATATTGTTAGTTTTATGGCCTTTATTTGCACTGATAGCAATGGGTTTTATATTACGTCGTTCATCGCTGTTTTCGGTTGATTTTTGGCCTAGCGCTGAAAAACTGAACTATTTTATTTTGTTTCCTGCTTTATTGATTAACAGTTTAGCGAGTGCCCCACTTGATAGCCCTAAACTGCCTTATCTCGCAGGTGCGATATTTTTTGTGCTTATTATTAGCAGTGTATTAGTTCTAATTTTTAAATTACTTTTTAAAATGCCAATACCACGGTTTGGTGCTCATATTCAAGGTATTACCCGCTTTAATACTTATTTAGGGCTTGCAATCATAGCCGATTTATTTGGTACTGATGGTATAGCGATTGCTGCCGTCATTATGGCGATACTGGTGCCAAGTTGTAATGTTATTGCGGTCTTAGTATTAACCGCTGGATCTAAAGTTTCTATCAAACAGTTATTTTTACCGATCATTAAAAACCCGTTAATCCTCTCTTGTATTATTGGTATTTTGCTGAACTTATCTCCAATAGGATTACCTTTTGGTTCAGGACAACTATTAAAGCTACTTGCGGCAGCGAGTTTACCATTAGGGTTAATTTGTATTGGCGCGGCATTGCAAACATCGACGCTCAGGAAAGAATTTAAGCCGCTAATGACCTCTACGCTGTTACGTTTATTAGCGATGCCGGTATTAGCGCTTTTAACAGCAAAATTATTCTCATTACCGGAGTTTGAAACCGCGTTATTTGTGATTTTCTTTGCAATACCGACGGCGCCGACGGCTTATATTTTAACTCGTCAACTAAATGGTGATAGTCAGCTTATGGCAGGCATCATCACTTTGCAGACCGTAATTGCTGTCGTGACATTACCATTCATTCTTACCCAGATAATACATTAACTCATTGCTGCTATCGTTATTTAGCTTAAGTGAGGTAATGGGTTTGATAGAGAATCGCTTTGTTAAAATATGGGGTTAATTTTGGGGATAAAATGGTTGTAGGAATAACGCATTATGACAGTTTTAGATAAAATATGTCTAATGGCTATATCTACATTCAAAATTCTGTTTATTGAGAACGCTAATGCCATTTTGTATTAATCAACAACCCCAAATAAACCAAACACTCTCGATTCCCAGTTCACGCGCGATAGAGGCTATTTTTAGTTCACCCGAGAAGCTCACAACCAAAGAATCTGAGTTGATGGGGATAAAAATTAAAGGTATTAAAAATAATACGCTATTTGTCGTTGAAAGTAATACTGGGCAGCCATTAAGCCTCAGCAAAGCAGAATTTCAATGGCTTTTTGAAACCAAGGTTGTAAGGCGTTTACAACCTGAAAAGACGAATTTTTTATCCCCAACGCGAATGTATAAAGGCTTGTTTGAATAATATTAAAGACATACACTGCTGCTTGATAAGGTAATAATATCATTTGATGATAAGGGGTCATGTGTGTCTTTAGAAAAATGTCAAAATAATGAAAATCTATCTATTGATGAGGTATTAGATAAACTTTCATTGCTGTACACAAATGCCATTGATTCTTTAAGAAGTGCCATTGCAGCTTATGTGACTGATGGGCAATTACCTGATGCGGATGCCCGCAAAAAGGGATTATTTGCCTATCCTGAACTATGTGTTGAGTGGCATGGTCAAATTGATCATTGCGTAAAAACGAGGGCATATGCACGTTTTGTTAAGCCCGGACAGTATCGTATTACGGTGACCCAGCCGGATCTATTTCGTCAATATTTAACCGAGCAACTGAGCATTTTACAGCAAGATTATGATGTCACTTTTTCTGTTTACCCCTCACAAACTGAAGTGCCATACCCGTTTGTGATTGATGGTTCTGATTTAGCTTTAGATAGAAGTATGAGTAGCAGTCTAGCGGCTCATTTTCCTATTACAGATCTTGCAGATATTAGTGATGATATTACCGACGGTTTATTTCAATCCGCAGAGGAGATGCCCCTTTCTCACTTTGATGCTTTGCGTGTCGATTTTTCCTTAGCGAGACTGAAACATTATACGGGAACGCCGCCAGAACATGTGCAACCTTATATTTTGTTTACAAATTACAATCGTTATGTCGATGAGTTTGTAAGCTGGGCTTGCGAGCAAGTTAGGGATCCGAATAGTCGTTATGTTGCATTATCCTGTGTAGGGCACAATTATTTAACGGCTGAAAACGCTGACCCACAAATTGCCACGTCTGATCTCACATGGAAAAAATTCCAAATGCCAGCGTATCATCTGATCGCGAAAGAGGGTGTAGGAATAACATTAGTTAATATTGGTGTTGGTCCATCGAATGCAAAAAATATTTGTGATCACTTGGCGGTATTACGGCCACACGCATGGTTAATGATAGGCCATTGCGGCGGCTTACGTGAAAGTCAAAAAATTGGTGACTATATATTAGCTCATGCCTACTTACGTGATGATCATATTTTAGATGATGTTTTACCCCCTGATATTCCCATCCCAAGTATCGCAGAGGTACAAAGGGCACTGTACGATGCAACGAAACAAGTCAGTAATATGCCAGGTGAATTAGTTAAGCAACGGCTAAGAACAGGTACGGTGGTGACAACGGATGATCGTAACTGGGAATTACGCTTTTTTGCAACGGCCCGCCGTTTCAGCTTAAGCCGTGCTGTTGCTGTAGATATGGAAAGTGCGACTATTGCGGCTCAAGGTTATCGTTTTAGGGTGCCATATGGGACGCTATTATGCGTTTCTGATAAACCATTACATGGTGAAATCAAATTACCAGGGCAAGCAAATAGCTTTTATGAAGGGGCAATTTCAGAACATTTGCAGATTGGTATTCGAGCGATTGATCTTTTGCGACAAGAAGGCGATAAGCTGCATTCAAGAAAATTAAGAACCTTTGATGAGCCTCCTTTTAGGTAATAAAAAAGTATAGATACCGAATCAATAACATTTGCAGTGGCAAATGAAAAAATGAGGTATGGGTGAATTAAGCGAGTTATTAACGCCATGGTTGATGAACTAGATATTTCTGAGGTGAGTGAGCTATCGGGCTTACCGCCATCGACGTTGCGCTATTACGAAGAAAAGGGGTTAATTACCCCGATTGGTCGTAAAGGTTTGAAGCGTGTTTATCATGGTAAAGATGTGATGACTCGCTTATCACTTATTGCTTTAGGGAGAGAAGCAAAATTTTCACTTGATGAAATAAGCACCATGTTGAATCAAAGAAATGGACCAACGATTGATCGTGGCTATTTAATAACAAAAGCAGAGGAAATTCAAAAAGTCATTGATGATTTGTCGGCGTTAAAAAAAGGTATTTTGCATATCGTCAATTGCCCTGAAGAAAATCATTTAGCCTGCCCTAAATTTCAAAAAATAATGTCGATAGGCCTACGAAATAGCCGAAAATTCAGCCAATAAGGCATAATCTAGTGGGTATAACCGCGTGATTATCCCACTTTTGATAACAATTTATCCCATTTTCCTTCATAGAAAGCCTTTTAGATCTTAACTACACTTTAGGTATTGCTACACTGATTTAAAGGGTCCTATGTCTACTCACTTCTTAGCATTTGAAAAACCTATCGTCGAACTTAATGAAAGAATCGACGCCTTAGTGGCTTTTAAACAAAATAGCCAACAGCCTGATATTGATTTCGATGAAGAGATCAAGTTGCTGGAGAAAAAATGTTTAGCACTGACAAAGAAAATTTTTTCTCAGCTTGGTGCTTGGGAAATAGTTCAACTTGCAAGGCATCCATTGAGGCCCTATACCCTAGATTATATTTCGCTGATTTTTACGGAATTTCAGGAGCTGGCTGGAGATAGGGCATTTGCGGATGATAAGGCGCTTGTTGGTGGTCTAGCACGCCTTGACGGGCAACCTGTTATGGTTATAGGTCAACAGAAAGGGCGTACCACAAAAGAAAAAGTGATGAGAAATTTCGGTATGCCTTCCCCGGAAGGTTACCGTAAGGCATTAAGGCTAATGAAGATGGCTGAGCGTTTTCATTTACCTGTAGTGATATTCATTGATTCTGCGGGGGCATATCCCGGTATTGGTGCAGAAGAGAGAGGGCAAGCTGAAGCGATAGCACGAAATATTATGGAGATGTCTTGCCTAAAAACACCTATCATTTGCGTGATAACAGGGGAAGGTTGCTCTGGTGGTGCACTGGCAATAGGGGTTGGCGACCGTATTAATATGTTGGAGTACAGCACATATGCGGCAATATCACCGGAAGGTTGTGCTTCAATCCTTTGGAAAGATGTACAAAAAGCGCAAGTTGCTGCGGAAACAATGGGAATGACAGCCAAAAGGCTCAAGGAGCTAGGTATTATTGACACTATTATCCCTGAACCGCTCGGTGGCGCACATCGCGATTATGTATTAGCGAGTGAAAATTTAAAACGGCAGTTGCTTATTGATTTAGAGGTCCTCAAAAAACGGGATGTTGATCTATTATTGGCCGAAAGATATCAGAAAATTATGGCGTTTGGTTACTGTTAAGCATGATATAGTCATTTTTATCTGAAGTCGTTTGGTGATAGAAATGAATATAGAGCAATGGGCGAATGAGTTTGATAATTACCTGCTAAAAAACTGGGTTAATGATGATAATGCCCATGATATTTTTCATCTTAGGCGAGTTTGGCGTACGGCACAAAAAATTATGGAGCCAATAGAACAAGTTAATCCTTTGGTTGTATTGGCTGCCTGTTATTTTCACGATTTTGTCTCATTGCCGAAAAATCACCCCCAAAGACACCAAGCATCTTCTTTAAGTGCTGATAAAGCGGTGAGTATTTTTCAGTCTCATTTTCCAAGCCTACCTGAACATTACTATGAACCGATTGCTCACTGTATTATCACCCATAGTTTTAGTGCTCAGCTCGAACCAAAAACGATTGAAGCGAAAATTGTTCAAGATGCGGATAGGTTAGAAGCACTTGGCGCAATTGGCTTAGCGCGTGTTTTTGCCGTTAGTGGCCAACTGAATAGGGCATTATTTGATGCAAATGATCCTTTTGCACAAAATAGGCCACTGGATGATACTCAATGGGCTTTAGATCACTTTCAGCAAAAATTACTTAAATTACCGAGTACTATGCAAACTTCAATGGGAAGATTGCTCGCCACTCAAAATGCGAATTATTTAGTACAGTTTATGGCGAAATTAAGTGCTGAATTAAAGGGGAATAGTGTCCAGTTTGATGATCATATCATCGAACAGTTTTGGCTCTAATTAAGGTAGTGGCTTGATGTATTCAATAGGGATAGGCGATAAATGTCGGTTGATCTGAATTTATTAAGAGTTTTTGTTTCTGTGGCGTCTCAGGGCAATTTTGCTCGTGCCGCACAACAACTGTCTATGCCGACATCGAATGTTAGCCGGAGTATTAAGCAATTAGAAACTCAGCTCAATTGTCGGTTAATTGAGAGAACAACGCGGAATATGAGGCTGACAGAGCAAGGTGAAATATTATGGAAGCATAGTCAAAATCTCTATGCAGAGCTTGATGATATATTGAGCCAAATAAGCCATCGTGAGAGATTAACAGGAACATTACGGCTCACTATTCCTAGTGAGACGGGAAGCCTACTATTAGCCGACATAATCACCGATTTTGCTCTGTTGCATCCACAATTAACGCTTCATTGTGATACTCAGCTTATGCCTTTAGATGTGATTAATGATGATATCGATTTATTATTAACGTTCCATCGGGGTGAATTAGGCGATAGCAGCTATCATTCGAAATTAATAAAAGCTTGGCCGAGCGTTGTTGTGGCGGCTCCTCATCTTATTGAACAAACGGGCAAGCCGAAAAACCTCACGGAGCTAGCTAATATGCCTTGTATTTCAAGTTTAAGTGCAATAGCCGGTCAGCCATGGATATTTATCGACCAACAAGAACGCCCTCAAAAACTCAATATTAATAGTCGATACCGAGTTAATAGCGGTATTTTAGCTAAAGTTGCTGCATTAAAAGGGATTGGCTATGCCATTTTAGCGATGGAATCTTGCCAACCAGATATTGAGCAAGGTTTACTTGAACTTATTGAGTTTGCTGAGCGACCCGCTCCGATTGAATTACGTGCAGTTTATGCGAGTCGACGTTCATTATCACCGAAGATTGATGCTTTTTTGCAATATTTAATCCCATTATTTGCCAATAAGAAGGTGTAATTGCCAGACTCAATCATGCTGAAGTATGGCGTAATTTCAGGGTGAGTCCTTTTAGAAAATAGCGCAGTAATTGGTCACCACATTCACGGTAGTTTTTATGTTCGGGGTGACGAAATAGGGCGTTAATTTCGGGTTTAGATACTCGAAAATCGGCTTTTTGGTAGATTTCTATCATATCGGTATCTTTTAATGCAAAAGCGATACGGAGTTTTTTAAGGATAATATTATTGTTGATATGTGTTTCAACTGTCGGAGCAGGGTGGTTATCGCTTTTACCTCGACGAAAATAGACTAAACCGTTAAGGAAGTGAACCAAGGTTTTATCATTACACTCCCTATATTCGGGGGAATCATCTTTCTTTAGCCAACTTACTATTTCTGCTTTGGTCACCGTTAAACCAGAGAGCTGCATAATTTCCACCATCTGGTTATCACTAAGGTCTAGCATGTAGCGAATACGACGTAAAACATAATTATTAAGCATGGCTATTGATTTTCCATAAATTAAGTTTTCTAAATCAATCACCAATGATAGTTATCAATGTTGAGATTCAAAAATATTGAGGCGTTTTAAGAAAGGCATACTAGAGAGTAATTTTGTTTTTATCAATATAAGAATGCGTAAAATAGACGATTTTAGCCTATCTTACGCATATTGTGTCTGACGTTGAATTAGCCGATAAAATAGATGAGACTATAAAAAAAGACTAAGGTTAACCCAACAGTTAATAGCATATTTTTCAGTAACGCCGCGGCAACGACGCAAAATAAAGCTCCCCATAAATAGGGGTTATCAGGGAAATCCCGCAACGCATGATTATCTAACAGGATCACCGGAGCACAAATTGCGGTTAATAAGCAAGGTGCTGAATAACCGAGAGCCTGTTTAATAAACAGTGGCAACCTAACAGGAAGCTGTGGGATCAGAAAAACGTAGCGTAAAGAGAAAACAATAACCGTCAGTGTCAGGATCAATACCCAAATCATTTTTCTTCCTTAAGTAATCGAGAAACCATAACTGAAACACACATCCCCCCAACACCCGCGATGACAATCGCACTACTTATTGAATATAGTGAGAGGGTAACGGCCACAACTAGTGAAAATATCACGCCACAAATTGTGCTTATTTTCTTTGTCAGTGGAACAACAATCGCTAATAGTGTCGCAACCACAGAAAAGTCTAAATGTAAGCGGCTTAGGTCAGTAATGAAATTGGCCATCATAATGCCAAGAAGGCTGGTGATTAACCAAACAATATAAAAACTGAATCCAGCACCAAATAAATAAGGAAAACTGAGTGGCTGCCGTTTAGCAGCACTAATAGCAAATAGTTCGTCTGTTAATAAAAAGCCAATGCTTAAACGTTGAGTGGCAGTAAAATCCTTAACATGAGGCCGCATTGTTAGGCCGTATAGCAAATGCTGTGAAGTAATAAAGAAGACAGATATAATAATAGTGATATAACCCGCCCCAGAATTAAGTAAACCTAAAGTAACAAGTTGTGCTGCGCCAGCAAATATCATCGCTGACATAGAAATACTTTGCCAAAATGAAAGTCCGGCTTCAACAGCCATTGAACCTGCTAAAACACCCCATGGGATCACTGCTAAATTCAATGGAGTCATGTGCAGAGCCCCATGAGTAAAAGCACGTTGCCATTGGCTACGTTGTTGTGAATACATTGATTTAATACCTTTTTTGCTTCGTTATTTTTATCATACTGTCGAGTTGAGATGGCTGATAGAATAAAATTGCTCTTGATATGAGTGTATTATCACCAATGCCATGGCATAAAAGTAAATAACTAGCCTTTAATTTACACAATGTGGACAATTTGCACGCAATATCCCCAGCTATCTTTTAAGCAATAATAAAAGCGGTTATTCAGCCGATAACGGAAATAAGGGCTAGCATAAATGAATGCCGCCACTGGTAATATGCCGCGTATATTGGCTAGGTGTGACCCCAATGGATTTCTTAAAATGCCGTGTGAAATGGCTCTGATCAGAAAAACCACACTGGTTTGAAACATCAGTAGGTTTCTCCCCTTGTAATAGCAATTTTTTAGCTTTGTATAATCTTGCTTGGATTAAAAATGTATGGGGGGTTGTGCCTGTATGTAATTTAAACTGACGTAGAAAATGCCACTGACTTACCCCAGCAATTGCTGCTAACTCACTTAGGGAATGATCCTGCTCTGCGGTGCTCATGATTAGGTCACAAATATCCTGCATACGTTGTTTTGCAGGGGGAATATCATTGGGTTGTACTCGGCTTTTGTTGTATTTCAAAATAAGCCAGCTCATTGATGAGAGTAATAAGGTCTCTTTGAATAAGGTGTTATTGGGTTGTAATAATAAATTAAATAGTAAATTTAACTGAGCTGCTAAACCGGGATCTTGGATCACTGCGTTAGGGAACCAAGGGATCACTCCGTAGTTATCCGTTTTTAAATCTAAGGTTAAGCGTTGAAACATTTCAGGGGTAGGATAAATAGCTTTATAGGCCCAGCCGCCAGCTACAGCAGAAGAGCCTGTATGGATTTCATCCGCATTCACCACAATAATGTCGCCTTTAGGTGCATAATGGTTTTCACCAGTACGAAAAAATTGCTGAGCACCATCTTCAATCACACCAATACAAAAGCCTTCATGGCTATGGCGGGAAAATTTTTGTTGATGGTACTGGGCTTCTATCATTTCTAAGCCACCCAGTTCTCGCAAATGAAAATAATTGGCACTTTCCATCCCAATACCTACTCTTTACCCATGATAAAAACGGAATATAAACACACAGTTATATTGCATTAAACATATGCTATTTATACCCTTAATCTTAATTATTTTCACTATCACTACCCAATGACCTATTTTGGGTTATTATTTCAATTATTTTTAATATTACGGAATAAAAACCCAAGATAAATGTTAGTGTCAATACGATTCTATTTTTAGTTTATTTCGTGAATTATTGGTTCATTAAATTCAATATTTTTAGATTATTCAATCTAGTTTTTGGTCTATACATGGCATATTTGACCATATTTTTATTTGCGCATAGTGATATCTTTTATAGTAAGATAACCCCGTGTATCATAGTCAATATTAACTGAATATGTTTATTTTTTGTTATAACTTTTATTAAGTTAGCGGGTTCCTTATGCTTGAAAATCTTGGTATCACAAATTTATGGACGTATTTAATCGGTGTAATTTTTATTACATTGGTGCCAGGCCCAAATTCTTTGTTTGTGTTAACGAGTAGTGCAAAGTATGGCATTAAAAATGGTTATAAAGCCGCGCTAGGCGTATTTACGGGTGACGCGATACTGATTTTTTTATCGTTTTTAGGGGTTGCTTCACTGGTTAAAACATCACCTATCTTTTTTAGTGTAATTAAGTATGTTGGCGCTACCTATTTAGTTTATTTAGGAATAAAAACGCTGTATAGCGTCTTTCATAAAAAAGAGCCGGTTGGGGATGTGGATGCAATAGTATTAGCAGCGAAAGGAACATACCAAAAAGCGGTGTTTTTAAGTTTGCTTAATCCTAAAATGATCATTTTTTATGTGTCATTTTTTATTCAGTTTATTGATCCTGCTTATCCTAATGCAGGCATACCGTTTTTTATTTTAGGCAGCATTCTTGAAGCATGCAGTATGATTTATCTATCAATGCTGATTTTTGGTGCTGTTGCTGTTACTAACATGGTAAAACATAACAAAAAAATGTCTAAATTATCTAATAGCTGCATTGGTGCTATCTTCTTAATGTTTGGGGCTAAATTAGCGTTAGCCGCCTAGTTTTTAGGGGTATATGATGATGCCGGCCATGAGCCGGCTTTTTTATCACTGTAATCTCGAAACAATTCTCAAGTCTCTAATACAACCCGTCGTCCAAAATTGTGCTCTGAATTTCAGTATCATGTGATTTGGAGTGGAATTATTGCGGTACAAATGTGTTCAGAAATAGTCTGGCTAATGGAACGGTGAAAGAGCACGTTTGGCTTCCAACATAGATAAACGACATAATAAAATTAAAATTATTCTGTGAGAAAAGGATGTATACCTGATGAAGCATTTAGTCAAAATTGCCAGCCGTTATGCAAAGCCATCTATTATCAATGATTATATTGAATGTGGTTATGTTGCTGCCGCGCTAGAAGCGGAAGATGGTGAAATTTATACAGGTATTAGCATTGATACGGCGTGCTCTCTGGGTTTTTGTGCAGAGCATGGCGCTGTTGCTGAATTACTCAAAGCAGGAAAGTCGGTCATTAAGTCGATGGTTGCCGTTGATTCCGCTGGAAATGTTGTACCGCCTTGTGGGCGTTGTCGAGAATTAGTTAGTCAATTATCCAATAAAAATAAGCAGACGCTCGTTGGGGTCGATAATGAAACTCAAGTCACCTTAGAGCAATTGATGCCTTATGATTGGAAAGCCACACAAAATAGAGAACAATAGAATGATGACGCAAGAGGATAAACATTTCACGGCAACGACATTGCTGCGTAATCAAAAAGGGGAGTTTTTATTACATAAGCATCGCAAATTAGGGTGTTGGCTCCCACCGGGAGGGCATTTAGAAGATAATGAAGAGCCTCAAGATGCGGTAATGCGTGAAGTACGGGAAGAAACAGGGTTAGATTGCCGCGTGATTGATTGCGCCTATCCAACAGCAACCAAGGTAACGGGTTGTGAAAAAGTCACTGCTTTGCCCATGCCTTTAGCCATCTTAAAAGAGTTTATAACTGATAAAGAAAAAGGGGATCATTGGCATATTGATATGGTGTATTTATGTGAGCTTGTATCGCCAGATAAAACGCCTGATCCTGCATTTTGTTGGGTGCCTTTTGAAGAGCTAGCCAATCTCAATATCCCACATGATCTACTGCAATTGGCAAGCATGGTAAATGAAACTAACTTGTTGAAATAAAATTTATTTTATATTTAAAAACAACAATGAAACACCGAGCGCCATTAATAACAGACCAATTATTTTATCCACCACGAATTGGTAATTGAGAACTTGGTTGCGTATGACGGGCGCTGCGAAGAATAACGCGATCAAACTGAACCATAGCCAATGAACAAAAGAGATAAAAAACCCATAACTCAAATTAAGCATTAATGAGTGAGAATTTTGGAGCACTTGCGTATATACAGAAACGACAAATAGCATGGTTTTAGGATTTAATGCATTAGTTAAAAAGCCCATTTTAAAGGCGGAAAATCCTGTAGGTTTAGGTATTTCACCGGTTTCTGTATTGATTTTTTGTTTATTGGTAAATGAGTTAAATCCAATATAAATTAAATATCCCACACCAAATAATTTCACAATAGTAAAAAGCGTCGGTGAGTTCATGATAAGCAGTGTTACACCGAATACAGTATAAAAAACATGAACCTGCACCCCAAAGGCTATACCTAATGCTGCAAGCAACCCAATTTTTGTGCCATAGGCATAACTACTACGTGTCACCATGGCAAAGTCGGGACCTGGACTAATTACCGCTAAAATAGTCATGGCTGCCATAGCAATAAGTTCATTCATGTTAACTGTCCTTAATAGGTAATAAAAACTGATATTAAAAATTGCTGATATAAATCATCTTGTTTATTAATTAACTGTATTATCAATAGATTGTATTTAGTTAAAAAGCGATTTATGCTGACGTAAATCTGTCAGTTTTTGTTACCTATATGATGAAATTACCACCATTATCCTCATTACGTTTCTTTGATGCCGCCGCGCGTCATGGCAGCTTTGTTAAAGCGGCGGATGAACTCCATGTCACGCATAGTGCTATCAGTCGCCAAATACGTTTGCTTGAAGAACAGATTGGTATTGAATTATTTGAGCGGCGTAACCGAGCGGTTTTTTTAACGTTGGCAGGCAAAAAGCTATATCAAACAACGAGTGAAATCTTTGCTCAATTGGATAAGACATTAGCAGAGCTTGGCAGTGTCGTTGATAGTAATGTGGTGAGTATTTCTTGTGAACCCACTATTGCTATGAAATGGCTTATTCCTCGATTAACGCAATTTTATCAGCAATTTCCTCATATTACGGTGCATTTGATTGCGGCAGGAGGGCCTATTGATTTCACTAAAGCAGGTGTTGATCTTGCTTTTAGGCGTAATGATTTTAAGTGGAATAGCCATATTTATGCTGAAGAAGTGTGTCGTGAAAGGATGGGGTTAGTGCAGCGGCCCGATTTACATTGGCACGATGGCTCCAGCGACATTGCGTTACTGTATCCAGCCTCTCGTCCCTCTGTTTGGGAGCAATGGCAACAGCAGATGGGCAATAGTCAGCAAGGTAATCGACAGGTTTCATATGAACATTTTTACCTTTGCATTCAGGCGGCCATTTCTGGTCAAGGGGTTGCGATTGCTTCATTTTTAATGGTTGAAGATGAGTTGCAATCAGGTCAATTAACCGCGCCTTATGGTTTTATCGAAGATGGTTCAGCTTATTATTTGTTGTCGCCCAAACCACCTGTTGTCGGAAGTGCTTTGCACCTATTTATTGAGTGGCTAAAAGATTGCCTTCAAGAAAGCTATACACTAACCCAAAAGGAGTAGCACAGATTTTACTTTACACTCGAATTGTTTATTCTTTCAGCAAAACCATGTGATAAATAAAGATTTTGTCACATAACTATTTTATAGCGTGTTATATTTCCAGACTTGGGTTTGTCGGTTTATTAAGTGGAGTGAGTAATGAGTAAATTACGGGTAGGTGTCATTTTTGGTGGTAAATCAACAGAGCATGAAGTGTCATTGCAGTCAGCGAAGAACATCATTAATGGTCTTGATCGCGATAGATTTGATGTATGCTTAATCGGCATTAACAAACAGGGGCATTGGCATGAATATGATGAAGCTGATTTTTTAATCCATGCAAATGATCCCGCTCGTATTGCACTAAGTACGCCAAAACGCAGTATCGCTATTATCCCTGGTAAAACAACCCAGCAATTTATTTCCCTTGAAGATGCTCAGCCACTCCCTCAAATTGATGTTATTTTCCCCATTGTGCACGGTAATTTGGGTGAAGACGGCTCTTTGCAAGGGTTATTGCGTATGGCTAATTTACCTTTTGTTGGCCCAGGTGTTTTAGGCTCTTCAGCCTGTATGGATAAAGATATCACTAAGCGATTACTACGCGATGCGGGGCTACATGTTGCACCTTTTATTACGCTGACAGCGTCGGATCGCACTGAAGCCAACTATGAAGCGGTTGTTAAACAATTAGGCCTCCCATTATTTATTAAACCGGCTAACCAAGGCTCTTCTGTTGGGATCAGTAAAGTGACTAATGAGTCTGAGTTTAAGGCAGCATTGGATTTCGCTTTCTTGTTCGATATGAAAGTCTTGATCGAAAGTGCAGTGAAAGGCCGTGAGATAGAATGTGCGGTATTAGGGAACGAACAGCCATTGGCAAGTCCATGTGGCGAAATTGTTCTACATGATAGCTTCTACGCTTATCACACCAAATATATCGATGAAAATGGTGCGTCTGTGGTAGCACCAGCGGATTTAGATGTTGAAGTGAGTGATAAAATACGGGAAATTGCATTACAGGCTTATCGTGCACTCAATTGCAGTGGTATGTCTCGCGTTGATGTTTTCTTGACCGAAGATAATCACGTTATTATCAATGAAATTAATACACTACCAGGGTTTACGAATATCAGTATGTACCCTAAATTGTGGCAACAGGGCGGGATGACATATCAAGCGTTGATCAGCCGCCTTATTGAACTAGGCATTGAAAAATATCAACAAACCATCGCTTTAAAAACAGCGTGTGATGTTAATTAATTGACTAATATCGCGGTATTTTATTAGCGTGCGATGTCACGCTAATAAAACATCGGTTAGTTTATGCCTTAATCTCGGTGATGCTGCGCAACATTTTTTTGCAGTTGCGTTAAGAATAACTGGGTTTCTTTTGGCGTCGTTAATCGAATAAAACGTATATGTTGATACTGTTTATCCGCCATACTGGCTATCCTAGGCCATTTACTTTTGTGATAGGTCGTTATCATCCATATTAGGATGGAATCACGACTAAAAAAGACATTTTTCCACGACTCATAATTCCCTGTATCCGGCCAAAGCTCTTGTTTGCTTCTGATCCGTGAGAACACTCGACGCACCGATTGATAAAGCGTCCGTAAGAATGAGTAATCAAGCCAAATCACCAGCTCAACCTCTTTCCATTTAATGGGTTGTGTCCGGGTATAGTTACCATCAAGTACCCAGCCGTTTGGTGCATTTTGCAGGGCTTGCGATAATTTCTTATACAATTGCTCATCGGTTGCGGGTTGCCAATTTTTTTGCCAATGAAGAGCATCCATTTCTATATATGGAACAGCGTAAAGTGACGCTAATTGCCGGGCAAAGGTGCTTTTACCACTGCCACTACAGCCAATAACATTAATTTTCATGAGTTAAATCATTTTATGGTAGATATGCCGTTCAGGTTTACTGAAGGGTAAAGTTGCACAAAAGCGTTCTGGAAAACGAAGCTTATCAGTGAATTATTCTATTTGATCAAACAAAAAATGCTCAATGTCTTGATGTCACTATTCAGGCAAAACATAAGCAGTACCAACTTATGGTTCAAGAAAAGCGGCATTGGTTTTAACGTAAGAGACTCACAAGGTGCATGGTGATAACGACACCCACACCTTGTTTATTGCGATAAGAGATCAAACTATGCGTGATGTTACTAGTACTTTTGCTGCCGTAGGGGCTAATTGCCAGACTAATAAATTACTTGCACCAGACATAGTTAATATAACGGAATAAAGGTTCAAATCCGAACTTTTTGTATAGGTCGAAACCGGCTTCTGAGGCATCAAGGAAGCAGTGTTCAACACCTTGTTGATGACAAAATGCTAATGCATAAGCGATTAATTGTGTCGCGTAGCCTTTCCCTTGGTGTGCTGGCTCCGTACCAATATCATCAAAACGTGCAAGGCTACCTTCAATAGTGACGGTCATCGATGTTGCTGGCTCTCCAGCGACTAAGAGGACAAGATGAAATTGTGGCGCACCTTGCAATAAAGCATCTTCATGATAGCGGACATATTCATTGACAACCTTATCGTGTTCATCCGAAATATAAAACGCAGATACTAAAGGCTTAGCCCACAATGAAAGGTCATGGTTCGCAAACACAATATCCACTTGATTTTCAGGCAGTTCTACAGGGAGTTGTTTATCAAGTGATAATGCCATTGCTGTTGTGACGCTGTCACGTTTGTAGCCTAAGGCGAGTGCCTCATTGACAATATCTTGCTGCATTTCTTCGGGAACAACCAGTGTATGATTTTTCTTTTGTGCAACAAAAAGGTGATGAGCCTGCTTAAATGCTTGAATCGATGATTCTGGTTGAAGATAAATAAAGTTAAATACAGGCGAGTTTAGAGGAGTAAGGTAACATATAGTATGTTGTTCGATCTGGATACTGTGCTCACAAATCGATGTCCAAAATGTTTTTTCGATGGACTGATAATGCCTTAAGTAGTAGAGCGGAATATTCATGTTTCAGTTACCTGACGCAAAGCGTGTTAATCGATAGGGGCTAAGTGCTGTCTGCTCTATGCCATGTATTATTTCATCTTGTGCCAAATGGCAAATTAATGGTGCAAGTGTGATAGCAGCGTGCATACTAATAATATATAAACCACTGAAATCAGCAACTTTACCGATAATTGGCATCTCATCCTGTGGCATAGGTCGCATTCCTATGAAAGCATTTTCTAAGCGTAATCTATTTGTACCTATAAATGAATTTTGAATAACGGATAGCGCATTTTGTGCGATATTCACTGCACTATGCTCGGGGCGCTCATCGATGTAACCCTCGGCACAACATAATTAGATTGAAATCATCGGATAGAATGATTTTGTATAAGCACCTTAATAGAGATTAAGGTGCATGTTTAATTATTGGGTTAGTCAGGGCGTTTTAAGGTGAAAATCTTATTTAATTGTCAGCTTTAGACTCTCACCAATTTAGAGACAAACGCAATAATGACTAATAATGCGGCGATCGTGAGTAGAGCGGTCGCTAATGTAAACTGAAAGGCAACAAAACCAATGGCGGCGGGTCCTGCGAGGATACCAAGGTAACCCAGCGTCGAAACCGCTGGGACAGCTAACGCTTCAGGCATCGTATTTTGCTTACCTATCGATGAAAACATCACAGGTACAATATTAGAACAGCCAGCACCAACCAGCGCATAACCTATAATTGCGATGGATAAGTAAGGTGATAATACCGCGATCATAAAGCCTATACAGGCTAAAAGAGCGCCCCAGAACACCACCCGCGCAGAGCCGACACGCATTACTATTTTATCTCCAGTTAAACGGCCAATTGTCATTGTTGTGGCGAAGGCTGCAAAGCCCAATCCACCAAGGGATTCTTCTAGACCGTGGTGCTCGATTAAAAATACGGCACTCCAATCTAGTACCGTACCTTCCGCGAGGAAAATAGCAAAGCAAATAATACCAATGACTAGAACAATACCTTTGGGTATCGCGATAAGAGGGCCAGTTGGTGCATTGGCATAACTTAAAAAACCTTTGAAGCTGATAGACAACAACAGTAATGAAACCAATGAAATAATAATTGCAGCAGCAATTGGTGGTGTACCCATTAATAAAATGGCACTCATAGCACCAGCCCCTACAATTCCACCTACACTATAGTAACCATGAAAACCCGATATGATGGGCTTCTCAGAAGCTTTGTCTACAATCACTGCTTGTATGTTCATGGCACAATCTGTTAGCCCAATACCGACACCAAAAAGCAATAAGCCAACAATCAATATACCGATATGTGATATTGCAGGGAGTAAAGGGAGTAGCAAGCAAAAGGCGATGGTCGAGGCCACCATCAGTTTACGACAGCCAAATTTTGCAGCAATAGCCCCGGTTAAAGGCATCGCAATCAGCGCACCGACGCCAAAGCAGAGAAGTAATAATCCAAGTGTGGCGTCATTTGCGCCCGTATTGGCTTTGACAAAAGGGACAATTGCTGCCCATGAAGCGGTCGCAAAACCTGCAATAAAAAAGATAATCCGTGTTGCCACTTGCTCTTTTTTGGCTGGTGGCGTAGTCGGTGTTGTTTCTAATAATTCAGGAGATAGAGTCATTTTATCAATATATTTAGTTTAGTTATTAAATTATCTATGATGAAGAGTATCTAAACGTGGATCATCTAATATCGGGTGGCGTATTTCCCTTTTCTGTCCATTTCTTCTTATCAGTGCGATGGCCCATTTGTCAGTCTATATAATAATAAAGGTTAAAGGATCAATATGATAGGGTTCTCATGCGAAACCAAAAAAATATTATCTATACTTAGCTATATTGATTTTGAAAAATAGCACGGTATCTCGAATGAGATAGAGATAATCAGTATGGCATTGTGGTTATATGTATTAAATTTATGACTTAGGGAAGTATATTAGGTATTAATAGCGCCTAGTTAAACAAGATTAATCAATTAATGTGTTCGATTACTGTTAGATACAATACAAGTTGATCATTCAGCGTTAAGGCGTGTTTTTAGAAAAAATAGGACACGACCACTTGCAGCCGTGCCACGAAAATTGTTTCACAATAGAATATCAGAATGCAAAAGTCCCAAGTGCTGACAACAGAATTTAGTCAACAAAATAAAATAATAATATATGATAACGAGTATGCAATATTCAGCATACCTTTATACATTAGCGTTTTCTCAGCATAATGAAATATTAAATTTCATTATGCTTTTACCTAATTTTATTTAGTTGAACTTTATTCAGAAGACAGCATTTTTAGTCCATGTTTAGCGCACTCTGATGTCTATAATCATGTCGTTATATTTTATGATTATAAATACGGTAAAAAATGAAAATAGGCTCTGTTATTTTATTATTAGTGGCTTTTACACTCACGGCTCACGCAGAAAAGGGTCCTGAGTTACAAAAAATTCAGGATAAACAAGGGAAAGAGATACATTACTACATAATAAAGCAAAGCGATAAAACAGCAAAAAATGTATTAGTGTTGATCCAAGGCTCTGATTGCAAAAGTGTTATTAATAACACTAAGATGATAAAAAATTTTGGCGCGGCATTTCCTAATAATGATATTTTACTGGTTGAAAAAACGGGATTAGATAGCCAAGTTGGAAAAAATGAGGATGAAGCATTAGTCGAAAATTGTCCTGTTGATTATATGAAAAATGATTCTCCATTAGAAAGAGCAGAGAATTATTTATTTTTAATTGGGCATTTAAAAAACCATTATCAACATATTATTTTGCTTGGAGGAAGTGAAGGGGCGGTAGTGACAAATTTAATTGTTTCTAACACGGATATGATCCAAGCCTCCATCTCATTGAATGGTGGCGGTCAGTTTTTTATTAACGATGTTATTTATAATATTGAAAAAACATTGCCTAATGAAGAAGTCGCGCAATCTATTGAAGGTTTTAAACAATTCGCTAAATCTGTAATACAAAATAAATTAGATGATAACCAATTTCCGAGTGAACATGGGGAAAAGTGGTGGCGTGAAATGCTAACAGTGAATAACCAAAAACTGCTTCAATCGATAAAAACACCTCACTTAGTGATTCAAACAATGGATGATATCAATGTAGATCCCCATAGTGTTGTGCGAATGATGGGGAAAATTAATAATCCACAGGTATCGTTTAAAACATATCAGGGGTTAGATCACTTTTTCCTCGATCAAGAAGGAAAGTCACAAACAGAATTGATTGTGAAAGATATTAACGAGTGGTATCAAACCATAAACTAACTACTGTTTTAACGCCTCCTCCAAAAAACCTTCCGGGGAGGAGGTTCATTATCAATACGCTAATCAAGATAGTCTGTTAGGCGCTTGCAAAATAAACACCGCCAATCTAATACAGTTTTCACTATTTTTATTTTTTAGTGGCATTGAAACCATGGCAGTTGCTCTTTTCACAGATAAAAACATAGAAACCTTGTTTTAAATAATGATTAAAAATGGTTTATGTGGGAATGAGTAGCCATCAATCCACTATTCAACAATAAAGCTGTGGTAACGAAAAAGGGGGGTAAACCCTAATTTTTTGTAGATAGATAACCCATCGCTTGATGCCTCAAGAAAACAACGTTCGACCCCATTTTGCGTGCAGGTTTTTAAAGCATGTTTAATCAATAAGGTTGCCAACCCTTGACGCTGATATTGTGTATCTGTACCGATATCGTCTAGGCGAGCCATGCTACCGTTTAAGGTTAGAGTTAACGCACTGACAGGGGTATTGCCATGAAATAATACATAGTGTAGAAGTTGCCCCTTTCGCTGTAAGGCTCTTTGGTGATAACGGATATATTCGTTGATGACTGTTGGATCATCCTCACTGTCAGGGGCTGCAAACGCAGTAATTAATGGCTGTGCCCATTCAGTCAGCTGTTCATTACTTAAGGTAATCCTATAGCCTTCAGGCAGTAAACAGTCAGTATGATCCACCATCTTTGATGAGGTTAGTACCATTGCCGTTGTTTCTCCATCACTTTCATACTGGTTCTTAGTCATAATTGGCGCGAGCTGTGGCAACACTTTTTCATGTACGACAAGGACATAAGGTTTTTTTTGTTCAAAAAACAGTGCATTGCCTGCTTTAAAATCAGCGATTGATGCGCCGGAGTGTAAGTAGATAAAACTAAAGGCGGGAATAGGAAGTTCAGAGAAATATGCGATAGCTGTATCACTGATGCTTACGGTATTTTTGCAAATTCCTGACCAGAAATGACGCTCTTGTTGATAAAAACACAGCTCATTATTTTTCATTCAATTATCTCATTTATCAGTCTTATTATCCTAAAAGCCAGTCTACAAGAAGCGGATTTTCCTTAATAGCGTGCCTCACCAATAGCGCATTTTTAGACCTATAATTTTGCTATTCTGTACAGTGGAACTGAAAAATACTATACTCCCCCTATGTATATGATGGATGACTAACGATGCCACATTCACCAAAAGAAAAAAAAGCGGTTCTGACTCGGGTCAGGAAATTAAAAGGACAACTGCTGGCACTGGAATCGGCTCTAGAAGATGAAGTGGAGTGCAGTGCTGTGTTGCAGCAAATTGCGGCAATTAGAGGAGCGGTCAATGGGTTGATGGCGGGGGTTTTAGAGAGCCATCTACGAGAAGGATTACAGGAGTCTGCAACTACGCAGAGCCAAAAAGAGTCAGTTGATGACGCTATTTCTCTTATTCGAACATACCTGCGTTAAAAATAAGGAATCAATATGAAATCACGTGCAGCGGTCGCATTTGGGCCTGGGGAACCACTGAAAATTGTTGAAATTGATGTGATGCCACCTAAGGCGGGAGAAGTATTAGTAAAAATTAGTCATACCGGTGTTTGTCATACTGACGCATTTACTTTATCAGGGGATGATCCTGAAGGCTTATTTCCTGTTGTGTTAGGCCATGAAGGGGCTGGTGTCGTGGTTGAGGTCGGGGAAGGTGTCACAAGTGTAAAACCGGGTGATCACGTGATCCCTTTATATACGGCAGAGTGTGGCGAATGTGTATTTTGTCAATCAGGTAAAACAAACTTGTGTGTATCCGTTCGCGCAACACAAGGTAAAGGTGTTATGCCAGATGGTACAACCCGCTTTTCTTATAATGGCCAACCGCTCTACCATTATATGGGATGTTCTACTTTCAGTGAATATACCGTGGTTGCAGAGGTGTCATTAGCGAAAATTAATCCAGAAGCCAATCACCAAGAGGTATGTCTATTGGGTTGCGGTGTCACAACGGGGATCGGCGCGGTACATAATACAGCTAAAGTTCAAGAAGGCGATTCTGTTGCAGTGTTTGGCCTAGGGGGTATTGGCCTTGCCGTTATCCAAGGAGCAAGGCAAGCAAAAGCAGGGCGTATTATTGCAATTGATACTAATCCTGCAAAATTTGAGTTAGCGCGCCAATTTGGTGCGACAGATTGTTTGAACCCTAACGATTTTGATAAGCCGATTCAGCAAGTCCTTATTGAAATGACAGAATGGGGTGTTGATCATACCTTTGAATGTATTGGTAATGTTAATGTGATGAGAGCTGCGCTAGAGAGTGCGCATCGTGGTTGGGGCCAATCCATTATCATTGGTGTTGCAGGTGCAGGACAAGAAATCTCGACGCGTCCGTTCCAACTGGTAACAGGGCGTTCATGGCGAGGAACGGCATTTGGCGGTGTAAAAGGTCGCAGCCAACTTCCAGGAATGGTCGAAGATGCCATGAAAGGGGATATTGAGTTAGCGCCTTTCGTGACTCATACACTGCCTCTGGAAAAGATTAATGAAGCCTTTGACTTAATGCATGAAGGTAAATCCATTCGTACAGTGATCCATTACGATTAATTGTCCGCAAGCCCGAAATGTCGGGCTTATCTTACATTCAAATTGATAAGGAGATTGTATGGAAAGGATTGAACGTCACGCCTGTTTTGGCGGCTGGCAAGATGTCTATCAGCACCATTCTACCGTATTGAATTGCGATATGAGGTTTGCGGCTTTTTTACCTTCTGAGGCAGCGAACAAACAATACCCGGTTATTTACTGGTTATCGGGTTTAACTTGTAATGAACAAAACTTTATTACAAAAGCTGGCGCACAGCAGTTTGCAGCAGAGCATGGTGTTATTTTGATCGCACCTGATACCAGCCCTCGAGGTGAACAGGTTGCTGATGATGAGGCATATGATTTAGGGCAAGGTGCAGGGTTCTATTTAAATGCAATAAGAGAACCCTGGGTTAGCCATTATAAAATGTATGACTATATTGTCTCCGAACTGCCCGCATTGGTCGAAGCGAACTTACCCGCCAATGGTAAACGTGCCATTTGTGGGCATTCTATGGGGGGGCATGGTGCATTGATGATTGGCCTACGTAACTCAGACCGTTACTGTAGTTTATCGGCTTTTGCGCCAATCGTTGCTCCCACACAAGTACCATGGGGGCAAAAGGCATTTTCTGCTTATCTAGGTGAGGATAAATCGCTTTGGTCTCGCTATGATACCATCAATTTATTGAATGAGGCGCAATCGACACCGCCGATGTTGGTTGATGTGGGAACGGCAGATCCTTTTTACCAAGAACAATTACAACCTGAATTATTTGATGAAGTGTGCAAGCGTAAACGCCATAATTTCACATTAAATTTACGTGAAGGCTATGACCACAGCTATTATTTTATTGCTAGCTTTATTGGTGATCATATTGCATTTCATGCACGTTATCTTAAGTCGTAATTATCGGTTGGTGATGAAATTGTCATCACCAACCCCTATTTTTTATACAGGGATTTGATGTGAATACAGTGCCAGACACAATCACGTTTTATGAGCGGCTGCTACCTTTGGTTATCTCAGGTAAAAAAGTCATTACTATTCGTGATCAACATGAAAGCCATTACGTACCGCACTCAGTTGTTAAGGTGTTTGCTCTTGAAACGGGGAAGTACTATACGGATATAGAAATCCTCTCTGTTGAACCGATCGATTACGATGATATTTCGGAGTATCACGCAACACAGGAGGCGATGACGCTGGATAATTTAAAAAGCCTTATTCGTGAAATTTATCCAACAGAGCAATCACTGTTTGTTATCCATTACCGTTTAGTGGAATAGGATTAATTGAACGAAAAGATTGAGATAGCTTTATTTTTAAGCACATGTTTGGAGGGCAATTAAATGGTATCGAGGAGAGGCTATTTAAGGAAAAAGCCCCTCATACCGTGGTTAAAAGTTATTTTTGGCGTGCGGCGACGCGTTTTTTCATATCATTGAGTCGCTGCATCAAGGCTTCGATTTCTTCGGAATAAACGTCAGTAAACTCTTTATCGAGTACAGTGATTTCATCATCATAGACTTCGACAAAGGCACCATCTTTGCGAACACCCCATACATGATTACCGTCACCATAGATTGTGAGTAAAGGGAGAACATCTGTGATTTCAAAACGCTCAACAAGCTGTTTATAAGCTTCTAAAATACTTGCCCATTCAGGGAGATCATCGGTATCTATACCAAGGAGCACTACACCACAATGGAATGTCCATGCAGGAGCCACATCAAATAATTTTGCTTCAGGCCATACAGACTCTTTGGCCATAATGCATAGCCCATTGGTTTTCATTGAGAATGTGGTGAATTCTTCAGGAATTTTAATCCCCGTTGATGTCTCAATAAAAGAGACAGCTTCTGCCGTTGGTGGAACTGAGGCAACGGCGTGAAATTCTTCTTTATTGATGGGCTTTAATGCCTTCCAAATTTGCTCATGAAATTGTTCTGGCGTCATGACAAGCTACTCCTTTCTCTATGATTTGTCGCGCAAATTTTATTATATAAAAAACAGAAATCATGTAGGCAAGTTCCGAATGACCCATCGTCGCAATAAGCTCCCTTTTACTTGAGTGAAAATGTGGTTTTCATTATCGTCCACTAAGCAAACTAGATTACTTTCCCCATAATAAACTCAAGGCTTTGTTGAGTATGGCGGGTAAATATAACCTCTTTGAGTTTATGCATGCCATTTGCTTGATAAAAACTGAGCGCCGAGTGGTTATCAGCGAGAACATCTAACCATAATAGGGTATCACCATGCTGCTTAGTCAGAGCTTCAATCTGCTTAAATACGAGGGAGCCATTGCCTTGCCCCGTTTGGCTAGGTAAAAAGTAGAGCTTATTGAGTTGGGTTCCCTGAATTGTTTCATCAGGGATAGTGGAATGGTAAGTTAATTTGACTAACCCGATAGGTTGGGAATTCTCAATCACAAACCACTCAATATTCGATTGCTGCATGTCACTTATAATTTTAAAGGGAGAGTATTCATGATAAACATAGCTGGCTAGCTCATCTGCATTTTTCCATCGCTTTGCAAAGTGATAGAGGTAGCTTTCCATGCCTATCTTATAGAGTAATTGTGCGTCTTGTTCTGTCGCTTTTCGGAGTATGATTTTCATAAATATATTATTTTTCAGATTGTTAATATTATAAGTACATCATAGCAAGCATTTCTTCATCATCTTCATCTAACCCAATCTCTTGAAAACCAAATGATGAGTAAAATGATTTTGCGACGCTATTTTTAGGGTTATAGCAAATTTCAATGGCTTGCAATGAATTATCTTGCTTAATTTCTGCTAGGGCTAACGCCATTGCTTGACGGCCAATACCATGATTTTGATGTGACTTATCAATCATAAAGCGCCAAATAGCAACGGTGTTATCTGATTTCGGTACCCACATAAAAAAGCCTACGGGGGTATCACCCAGATAAATGCCTCTAGTGACATACTCCTTATTATATGCTGCTTCAAGCAGAGACCATGTATTTGAAGCAACAAAATCTTCTTGTTCTTCAAACACCTCAAGTAATGATATTGCTTCGTAATTTTCTTTGGTTATTGTACGTAATTGAAGATTCATCTTTGCCTCCCATATCGAATAATTAGTCTATACAACTCATTATTCAATGCCTACAGAAACGTCCGTATAGCGCATTTTTGGCGCGAAAAAAGAGTGAGGAGATGAACAGGTTGGCTGATTGACGGTGTTTAACCATGGCGCTTCTTATTTGTTTAAGAAGCGTAAATCTAGGTGAATACCGCTGATTTATAGATCAATTGATGTTGGGAACGCTGTTTTGCATAGGGGATATGAAGGGGATTATCAGCCTAAGTTAATCGCGGTAAATGAGAAGACGGCTCACAATAGCATGAGCCGTTTTTAATTATTGATTAACTATTTTGTTGATTTCGGGATAAGCAAATAGGGCTGGTGCGCCCCCTGTATGCACAAACAGGACCGGCGTTTTTTCATTTGAGTTTTCTAAATAATCGATTAAACCAGCCATTGCTTTGCCTGTATAAACAGGATCTAACAAAATTCCCTCACTGCGAGCCAGTAGGGTGATAGCGTTTAGGCCTGCTTGATTTGGCATGCCATACATAGGTTCAAAGAATCCATCCCAGAGCGCTATTTCTGGCGTTTTTAAAATAGCGAGTAGTTCAGCTAATTCCCGCTGTATTTTTTCAACTTTTGGTGCCTGATCTTGCTTAAAACGTGACACTGTCACACCTATGACTTGAGAGTGAGGTAACAGCTCTTGTAGGCCGATAGCCAGACCTGCATGGGTGCCCGCGCTGCCCGAAGCCACAATGACTTTATCAAACTCCACTTCTAAAGGCTTTTGTTGAGCAATTTCGATGGCACATTGAACATAGCCAAGAGCGCCAAGGGCATTAGAGCCACCGACAGGAACAATATAAGCATCTTCTAATGCTAATGTTTGAATGAGTTCTTCCATTTGAGCTTGAGGGTCGGTTAAAGCCTCACACATGACAGATTCAGCCCCAAATAGATTGGTCAGCAATTTATTGCCGTTATGCAAAAAATTAGGGTCGTCACTTTGTATAGGGTTCTCCAGTAAAGCAATACATCTTAGCCCATACATAGCCGCAACTGCCGCCGTTTGGCGCACATGATTAGATTGAATTGCACCTGCGGTAACAATCACTTTTGCCTTTTTCTCTAATGCGTCAGCAATAAGAAACTCTAATTTTCGTAGTTTGTTTCCTCCCATCGCGAGAGGCGAAATGTCATCACGTTTAATAAAGATCTCACGACCATATACACGAGATAAGTTTTCAAGTCGTTCAAGGGGAGTCGAGCTTTTGTTCAAACTCAACTTGGTAAATTGGGCTAGTTTTTGTTGTAGTGACATGTCAACTTCCTCGGAAACTAATGTGAAAAACCTAAGTATAGATAAATAGCGAGTACCATACTTGCAGTGACTAATGCATAGGGCATTTGTGTTCGAATATGCTCAATATGATCACAATCTGTCGCCATTGACGCGACGATCGCATCAGCGGAAATGGGTGAGGTCATATCACCAAAGATTGATCCAGAAATGGCGGCACCTATCATATATTCAATAGGCATACCGACGGATATCCCTAGCTGCACGCCAATAGGGATCATAATGGCAAAGGTGCCCCATGAAGTTCCTGTTGCCAACGACATAATGGCGCTAATGATAAAAACAAAGCCAATAGAGAAGCCGGGAGCCATCACCCCTTGTGTGACGCTGGCAATATAAGTCCCTGTATTTAGCTCCGCTGAAACATTCCCCATTAAAAAGGCTAAGATCATAATTGAGCTGATTTTTAGCATATTGGCATAGCCAATGAATAATTCTTGAAAGAAATGCTCAATATTGAGCAATCGACGCCCAATAAACCAGCAAAAAGAGACAGCAGTACCAAACATGACTCCCCAATAAACGGACGTTGAGCCACTTCCTTTACTAAAATCACCATCACCAGTGATATACAAGGCAACGGGAACCATTAATACAGTTGAAAGGATAGGAATGAAAAAGTTCAAAACGGAGTGAGCATTGGGGTGATCAATAATATCCGTTTCGTCATCTGCGTCATGCTGCTGAGAATCGGCTTCCACGGTATGATTAGCCTGATATCGCATCTCAGCCTTTTTCATTGGGCCCCAAGATATATTCGTGAATACGTAGAATAAAATAGTGGCAAGCGACAACCAAGCCATCAAATTATAACCGATTGATTTAATCAAAATATCAAAAGGTTCACCAGTGATAAGCCCTTGTGAGATCTGGACGCCAATTAATCCCATAATCACTGCCCCCCAACCGTTGATAACCGCGGAAGAGCAAACAGAAACACAAGCGGTTTGGATGATATAAGACATTTTTTCCGGTGCGACGGCGTATTTGCGTGCGAGGTTTTTAGTCGAAGCGCCTGCGACTAGCTGATTAATGGAGCTTTCTATGAAAATTAATGAGGTGATCAAAATAGCCAAAAGTTGAGTGGTGACTCGGTTTTTGACTAGCTGTGTCCGATTGGAAAGTAGTTGGACTAATGCGCGAACGCCTCCCGTGACTACAACTAAGCGCATAATTCCACCAATCATCACCATAAAGACTATCGTGCGTGTATTTCCCGGTGATGCGAAGGTATCAATAACGCCATCGACAGTTCCTTTGATCCCAAGCAATATATTGTGGTCATGAATAACGGTAAAGCCGACCAAGATCCCTAGCATGAGCGAAAGCATGACTTGGCGGGTGAGGATCGCCAACAGAATAGTGACGATGGGAGTAATAACTGTCCAAATACCATAATCTTGCATGTGGTTACCTATTTGCAATGAATTTTTTATTTTAAAATTATAATTATCGAAAAATCATAGCACTGATAGGTAAGATTAATGAATAGATAACTGTTTATTCGCAGCGTTTTGTAACAAAAAAATCGGCCTGAATCGACCGGAAGTGTATAAAAATGATAGTTATAGGCAAAAGAGCCATTAGGCAATAGCTCTTTTACTGTTGTTTATGAACAAAGAAATTATGTGCGGTTTTTCCATTCTTGATAAGTGATCCGACTTATTTCTTCAATTTTCGTTTCACCTATTAATTCCATGTATTTGGGTTCAAGGGTGCCGTAATGGGTTAATCCGCATTTTTCTTGAACGGCTTTAGATTGCAGATTGCCTTGAAAATAACCACTCCATAAGTTCTCTAATTTTAAATCGGCAAATCCGTGGCGAATGATCTCGCGAACCGCTTCAGGGATTAAGCCTCGCCCCCAGAATGGCACTCCTATCCAATAACTGATTTCAGCATCGTTTTTTCCGATAGGTAATTGGCTATCAGCCTGCATGGACAGACCAATTAAACCAATAGCACGGTTATCTTCTTTTAAAGCGACAGCATAAACTTCGTCACGCATAAACATCGTTTTGATGATGGAGCGGCTTTCTTCAACACTTTTATGAGGGGGCCAACCCGCGATAGGTCCAACACGTTCATCTTTCGCGTATTCATACAAGTCGTTAGCATCGCTTTCTTGCCAAGGGCGCAAAATTAGCCTTTCAGTATAAAGTTTCATCGAGATTTTCCTTATTGTTTTCTAGATACTGCCTATTTTAGGTATTTTTGTGATAGAAATAAGCGCAAAACCTCGTTACTTTAGGTACTTTTGCCAACACATTATCCATATTGACGCTCACAGAGGGCCTGCATGCTGAACTCATTTAATCACCGATATTGTGTACCTCATGTTATAAGCACGGGGGAGACAACGTTGGCAAGATCACAGTTAACGCCACTTGTACCAACCTATGTCGCCGTATTGATTTGTAAAAGAGGAAGAGCCGTTTTTAATATTAATTTTAAAAAATATGTCGTAAAAGCAAATGACATCATTGTGTTGTATGACGATACGTTTGTCATGGTGCAACAGTGTTCAGGGGCTTCTCTGTTTGATTATTTTTTACTTGAAAAGAATTTTGCAGTTGATGTCGCTTTTCAGTTACCAAATCCACTGTTTGCATTTTTTAATGCGTCGCCGGTGCTATCTGTGGAGCAAGCTGATTTGGCTGCGTTACAGCAATGGCAAGCGTTATTCGATTTTATTATTCAACAACAGGGCGAATACGTAACGACCATGTTATGCCATCATGTGCAAAATTTCTTTCTATTGATAGCCAATAAAATGCCACCAACACCCCTTAAACAAAAAGCACAACAAAGCCGTAAAGAACAGTTGTGCTGGCGTTTTTGGGATATGATCACACAGTATTGTAAAGAGCATCGAGACGTCCAATTTTATGCACGGAAATTAGCCGTCACACCATTTTATTTGTCTCAAATCACCAGCGATTTTTTTAATGATACCCCAAAGGCGTTGATTGATAGGCAAGTTGTGCTCGAAATCAAAGCGTTGTTAGGTGGTGGAGATAAATCAATCAAAGAAGTGGCGGCGCAACTCAACTTTGAGGACACCTCTTATCTCTGTCGATATTTTAAACGGCATACAGGGCTAACCTTATCTAATTTTAAAAAAGGTCATCGTCGTGATGTTACTGACTAATCAGCTTGTCTCAATCTGCGTGCCATGCTTTTTCACAAAATCAATAAAACAGCGTAACCTAGGTGAAACCGCTTGGTTGCGATAGTAAACAGCATGAATAGGTTATTTTACCTCATCGGTCTGTTCAGTTAGAACCTGCACTAATTGGCCATTTGCGAGTGCCTCATAGCTAACGAAATCAGAAGAAAGTAAGATCCCACAGCCTTGAACCGCTAAGTGGAATAACACTTCACCGCTGGCTGCGGCAATATCTGGCGTTATTTTAAGTGGTGTGCCATCTGCCATTTTTATCGGCCAAATATTTAATGTTTCCGGAGCAGTAAAACCTAGCAAACGATGGTGAATTAAATCATCAACGCTGCTGGGAACACCATATTTTTTGAGATAAGCAGGGCTAGCAAGTAGCCGTTTTTGACTATAACCAATTAATGTTGCATTTAATGATGAATCTTTTAGAGAGCCGATCCGAAAGGCGACATCTGTTTTTTTCTCTAATAGGTTAGTAAACCCTTCAAAATTAGTAATTTCTAACTCAATTTGTGGGTACTGCTCACTAAATAATGGGAGCAAAGGTGCTATTACACGGGTTAAAAAAGGCGTCGACGCATCAATACGCAACTTCCCAGATGGAATGGTTTGACGTGCTGATAACATCTCTTCGGCTTCTTGAGCAAGCTGGACTATCTCTCGCGCCTTTTGCAAAAATGCTCCCCCTTCATCACTGAGTTTAATTTTACGTGTTGTGCGATAAATCAGGGTTGTTTGTATTTTTTCTTCAAGCCTAAGAAGGGTACGACTAACTGTTGATATTGTCATATTCAACTGTTCTGCCGCTGCGGTAATAGAGCCGCAGTCAACCACGCTAATAAATACTTGCAACTCTTCAAAGGTCATTTTCATTTTTGCAATTCCGGCAAAAGTTTTTCTCACCTTAACGGCTTTTTCATGACACATCAATATGAAAAGATCACGCCACTTTAGTGTACTCAATAAAAAATAAGCATTTATTAGCAAGGTCTATTTATGAGAATCAATGTCGCACTTTTTGCATTATCGATAGGTGCATTCGCTATCGGCGTAACTGAATTTTCCCCGATGGGGATGTTGCCTTATATTGCCAGCAACTTGAATGTGGCTATTCCTTCTGTCGGATCAATTGTGATTATTTACGCGTTAGGTGTCATGATTGGTGCTCCTATAATGACATTGGTATTAGTTAAATATCGCCCTAAATACGCACTGATCTTACTTATGTCTATATTTACCATAGGCAATTTATTATCTGCGATGTCACCTGGTTTAGTGACGCTGTCACTTTCTCGATTGGTGACTAGCTTAAATCATGGTGCATTTTTCGGGTTAGGGGCAATGGTTGCCGCGAGTGTTGTTCCTCCTGGTAAGCAAGCTAGTGCAATCGCTGCGATGTTTATGGGGTTAACGATCGCCAATATAGGTGGAGTACCTTTGATGACAAAACTGACCCAAGTCATAGGGTGGCGACAGGCTTTTTTTGTCATTTCAGGGTTAGGCGTTATCACACTCATTAGTTTAGTCTTGGCGTTGCCTCGCCATTTAAAGGGTCAAGTTGTCAACGTTCGGGCTGAATTGCGTATTTTACGAAAACCCCAAGTGATGTTAGGCATGTTAAGTACGGTGTTAGGAGCTAGTGCGATGTTTACCTTGTATACTTATGTCGCACCGATGTTAATGCAATTTATTGATGCTTCTGACTCAATGATCACACTAATGCTGGTGATTATCGGTGTCGGTTTTTCTATCGGTAACTATCTTGGTGGGCGATTTGCGGATCGCACTTTATATGGAACATTGTTTGTGTTCTTTGGCATGTTGGCCTTAAGTATGGTTATTTTCCCAATGATAGGTACGACAGCAATAGGTGCCGGACTAGGGTTAGCCCTGTGGAGTATTTTTAGTTTTGGCATTGTTCCCCCTTTGCAAATTTTAGTCATGAAAGCCGCGGTTGGGGCGCAAGCGTTAGCATCTTCGGTGAATGTAGGCGCTTTTAACCTCGGTAATGCGATTGGTGCAGCGATTGGGGCTAGCGTATTATCATTTGGCTACAGTTACTCAACGGTGAGTTATATGGGAACGTTAGTCGCATTATTAGGTATTGTGGTTTTATGGTTGAAAGTACGTCAAAACTTACGAAAAGAAAGTACTCAGCCAGCGGTCTGCATCTGTGACTAATGCGACTAAAAAGCAAGAGATGGAGTTTGTTGCTGCCTTATTTAACGAATAATGGCGGCAACACACGATAGAAATGGAGTATGACTATGGCAACAGTAAACAAATGGTTAAGTGATGAAGCACGTTGGCAAGCGATTGTTGCCCGCGATAAAGCCGCGGATGGTCATTTTGTTTATGGTGTCCGTACTTCACGCATTTACTGCCATCCGTCAGCCGCGGGGCGTTTACCGAAACGAGAGAATATCGAGTTTTTTGATAACGAACAACAGGCGTTAGATAAAGGCTACCGGCCCGGTAAACGTAGCACGAAAGAGGCTGCTCAACTTGAACAATTTTACCAAGAAAAAATTGCACAAGCCTGCCGCTATATAGAACAAAGCGGTACGTCAGTGAAACTCAATGATATTGCCGCTTTTGTGGGGATCAGTCGCTATCACTTTCATCGCTTATTCAAAGCTCAAACAGGGCTTACCCCAAAAGCTTATGCTGATGCTTACCGGCATGGGAAGCTGCGTCAGCAATTACAGCAGCAATCGCGTATTACTGATGCGATTTATGATGCTGGATTTAGTTCAGATAGCCGTTTTTATGAAACCTCGGCGGAGCGCTTAGGCATGACGCCAACAGCATGGAAAACTGGTGGCGAGGGAGCAAAAATCTACTTTGCATTAGCCATGTGCTCATTAGGCGATATTTTAGTGGCGCAAAGTTCAGTCGGGGTCTGTGCTATTTTGTTGGGCGACAATCCTGAAAAACTGCTCAAAGACTTACAAGATAAGTTTCCTCATGCTGAATTAATCGGGGGAGATAGTGAGTTTGAAACGTTGGTTGCACAAGTAATCGGTTTTGTTGAAGCCCCCGAAATTGGATTAAATTTACCCTTAGATATTCGCGGTACAGCATTTCAGCAACGTGTTTGGCAAGCATTGCGCACTATCCCTGTTGGCACAACGGTCAGTTACAGTGATATTGCTAAACAGATAGGTCATCCAAAAGCAGTAAGAGCGGTTGCCGGCGCTTGTGCGGCAAATATGCTGGCTGTGGCAATTCCTTGCCATCGAGTGGTGCGAAATGATGGCGCTTTGTCCGGTTATCGCTGGGGTATTGCACGTAAACGTCAGTTGTTGGATAAAGAAGCGGTGAGTAAATGATTCGTTTAACAAATAATCACAACGCAAAATTGTTTGCTATAATTATATCTCGTTAACACTTTTTCAACCTAATATGGGCAAATGACCTATTGTGACTATCGTTCGTTTTGTATGTTTTGATTCATTCTAAGCAACATATTGAAAGGAATTTAAGATGGTCACAAGTATCTATAAAGATTTATCTCTAGCGCCGGCTGGCGAACAAAAAATTGCTTGGGTGCGTGCTCATATGCCGCTATTGCGTGCTTTAGAAGCTCGCTTTAGTAAAGAGAAGCCTTTTGCGGGCAAACGCATTGCATTATCTATCCATTTAGAAGCGAAAACCGCTTATCTTGCTCAAGTTTTTGCCGCTGGCGGTGCGAAAGTATCGGTGACTGGCAGTAACCCTATGTCGACTAAGGACGATATCGTAGCGGCATTAGTGAAAAGTGGTATCAATACATTTGCAATTCATGGTGCTAGCGCCGAAGAATACCAACAATTTGTAAAAGAGACACTGGCATGTGAGCCTCATATCGTTATCGATGATGGTGGCGATTTAGTGCATGAATTACACAGTGTTTATCCTGAATATGCAGGTCATGTTATTGGCGCTTGTGAAGAAACAACTACTGGCGTGTTAAGGGCGATGGCTCGTGAAAAAAGCCATGAGCTAAATTTCCCGGTGATCTCCATTAATGGGGCGCAGTCTAAGCATCTCTTTGATAACCGTTATGGTACAGGGCAATCTACGTTTGATGGCATTATGCGCACAACTAACCTAGTGATTGCGGGTAAAAAAGTGGTTGTTGCGGGTTATGGCTGGTGTGGTAAAGGCTGTGCGATGCGTGCAAAAGGCCTTGGTGCTGAAGTCATTATTACTGAAATCGACCCAATCAAAGCGCTTGAAGCGAAGATGGATGGTTTTGAAGTCATGACGATGGAAGCCGCAGCACCACTAGGTGATATTTTTGTGACCGCAACGGGTTGCTGTGATGTGCTGACTGAGGTGCATTTCAGTTTAATGAAAGAAGGGGCGATCATTAGTAATACCGGACATTTTGAAGACGAAATTAACCTTAATGCGTTGCAAGAATTGTGTGTGAGTACCTATGAAGCACGTCAAAATATTGAAGCCTACTGCTTGAAAAATGGTCGTACCGTTTATTTGTTGGGGCGTGGAGCACTGGTCAATATCGCTTGTGCCGATGGTCATCCAGCAGAAATTATGGATATGAGTTTCGCTTTACAAGCCTTAGGCGCAGAATATCTACTCAAACATGCGCTGGATAAAAAAGTGTATGCTGTTTCCGATGAAATCGACAGTGAAGTGGCGCGATTAAAATTACAAGATATGGGTGTTTCCTTCGATACTCTCAGTGATAGGCAGTACCAGTATTTAAATGCCTTTGAACTGAAATAAAAGTTAAAAGTAGGCGGAGGACGCTGATGTCGATACTGAATAGCCTTTTAGGTATTGCTGTCATATTATTGGTTGCATACCTTTGTTCTAACAACCGCCGTAGGATAAGCCTACGGCTCGTTTCCATCGCACTATTAATGCAATTTACTTTTGCATTTTGTATGTTATATCTGCCAGCTGGCAAGCGCGTTATGATGTGGATGGCGGATAAAGTCACCGCATTATTAGACTATACACAAACAGGCACACAATTTTTGTTAGGGGGCTTAGCCACTGACAAAATGTTTGATCTGCTTGGTGCCGATGGGTTTATTTTTGTATTTAAAGTACTACCTGTACTGGTGTTTTTATCTGCACTATCGGCCTTACTGTTTCATGTAGGTATTATGCAGAAACTGATCATCTTGATTGGTGGAGCATTACACCGTTTGCTTGGAACATCACGAGCGGAATCAATGTCTTCAGCTGCAAATATTTTTTTAGGGGTGACGGAAGCGCCGTTAGTGATCCGCCCTTATTTAAAATATTTATCCTCTTCAGAATTTTTCACCATTTTGGTTGGGGGAATAGCCTCAATTGCGGGAACCGTGTTACTTGGTTACGCCCAGTATGGCGTGAAAATTGAGTATTTACTGGCGGCTTCCTTTATGTCGGCCCCAGCAGGATTACTGTTTGCGAAATTGTTTTACCCTGAAACTAAAGAGAACAGTGATAAATATACAACGGTCAGCTCCATGAAAGGCGAAAAATCTGAATACCGTAATAGCATTGATGCGGTAACTCAGGGGGCTAGCGTCGGGGTTAGTATGGCGCTGAATATTGCGGGTATGCTCTTGGCTTTGTTAGCTATTATTGCAATGTTCGATGGCATAATGATGTGGGCAACTAGCTTTACTGGTTATGAAATTTCGCTCACCCAGTTGATTGGTTG
This sequence comes from Providencia sp. PROV267, assembly GCF_028477825.1. Classification (NCBI taxonomy): domain Bacteria; kingdom Pseudomonadati; phylum Pseudomonadota; class Gammaproteobacteria; order Enterobacterales; family Morganellaceae; genus Providencia; species Providencia sp. PROV267. The sequence continues at coordinate 54,276 of NZ_JAMPLX010000018.1, forward strand.
GCTATTTTCACCGATAGCATGGCTGTTAGGCGTTGATTGGAATGAAGCTCAGTTCGCAGGGCAGTTATTAGGTCAGAAAGTATTATTCAATGAATTTATTGCATATGCTAATCTACAGCCTTATTTAGATGGTTCTATTTTGCCAGCGACAGGCGAAGCATTGAGCGTTAAGACACAAGTGATCCTCTCGTTTGCTCTGTGTGGTTTTACTAACATAGGTACAATAGGGATTGCGATAGGTGGCATCGGTGCGATGTGTCCTGAACGTCGTGGTGAATTGACGAGTATTGCATTCAAAGCATTTGGTGCGGCTATTTTGGCGAACTTAATGAACGGTGCTATAGCAGGGCTAATTTTAGGTTAATCATAGTGATGGGTGGCAGGTATGATGGATGAAACTCCTTTTCGCGAGTTGTGGCTAAAGTTCAGTGAACAAGAGCTACTTCCCGATGTTGATTGGTTATTTCGTCATGCGCCACCCTCAGTCAAAAATACCTTTTGTACCATTCATTTACAAGAAGGGTACAAACTGATCCATCAAGGCACAGAAAACCAATACACCTATATTATCATTGAAGGTGAGTTTGTGGTGAACAAACTCGCTGATAGCGGTAAAGAGCTCGCTTTAACATTCTGTTATAAAGGTGAATTTCTTGGTGAGATGGAAGCATTGTGCCAGCAAAAATATTATCGCTATGATGTGATTGCATTAACGGACGCACGAGTGATCCGTATCCCATCTGATAGTTTTTTAGTTTGGTTATCTCAAGACCACCGCTTATCCATTCTTTTAAATCGACAATTGGCGAAACGCTCATTAATTAATGGAGAACAACGATTGATGACCGCCGTTGATTCCATTGAAAAGAACTTGCTGTACATTTTAACGCAACTATCGAGCCACCAAATTCGTTTACCGAGAGAGACGTTAGCCGCAATTTTAGGTACTTCACGTCGCCATTTGGATAAAGTTTTATTTAAGTTGAAAGAACAAGGTATTATACAGCAAGAAGGCCACATCATTTTATTAGCTCCGCGTTAATTAAGGAAAGCTATCACTATTTCATGACTGAAAATAACATCATGAATTAAAAGGATAGCTTCTTATAACATAGCGTAATCGCTCGTTTTATTTATCGAGTATAGGAAAAATAAAAATAATTTAAGCTTTTTACACTTAGGGTTAACTATAATTAAGAATCAATAAACTTTTATAGATAACATTAATATGAAAATGCTTTTTTGTTTACCCTATTGATAATTATTGATTTTTATATTTTTTGGTTTTTATATTTTTCAAATTTCTTTCTGGTTTTAAAGTGATAATAAATCGCTTTTATTGGATTGGTTAATTTTTTCAATATCCAAACGATAGGCTCTATTAAAATTAATTTAGAATAAGGTTTACCACCTTTGTTATGTTCATATTCCATATAACCCCCTTGTACCTTTAAATTTATAATTAGGTTTGCATAGAGAATAATCATAAAAAAGTGACAGATAGCGTTTTTTGCATAATACAGATCAAATATGGGTAGTTTTGTATTACATTAATGCGATATGCAAACGGTTAAGGGCTGAATGATGTTACTGTACAAACAGATCGCGCAGACATTACAGGAAAAAATTCATCGAGGAGACTTTTTAAGTGGTGAAAAACTTCCTTCAGTGAGGGAGATAGGGCGTGAACATGAGGTCAGCTTAACAACAGCGCAGCTTGCTTATCGTGAGCTAGAAAAAATGCAACTGATCTATGCGGTACCTAAATCAGGCTATTTTGTTATTCCAAACAAAACCGAGGCTCTACTGCCTAAGGCGGTAAACTACATACAAAAACCAGTACATATCGCTCAATGGAACCCAACTATTGATTTTTTACGCGTAGAAGAGCGCGATAATATCACTTCATTATCTTGCGCGGTTCCGAATATCGATAACAAAACATTAGAGCCGCTGTGGCAAGAAATGAATATGCTCAGCCGTCGTAAAAATCGCTTAATGTTAGAGTATGATTGCTTACAAGGATTGCCAGCATTGCGTGAGCAAATTCATCATATTTCTGATCATAAAACCCTGTTTACGCCTGACGATATCGTGACGACGACAAGTGGTCATCAAGCATTATCGCTGTCTATTCAAGCATCGACGCAAGGCGATGATGTGATAGCGGTAGAATCACCGACATTTCCTGGTTTATTGCAGACACTGTATGGATTAGGCAGAAGAATTATTGAAATCCCAACAGATCCACAGACAGGGATCAAATTAGAACGGGTACAAGAGGCTTTTCATCGTTGGTCAGTAAAAGCTATTGTGGTAACACCGACTTGCAATAACCCTATGGGCTGCTCCATGCCTGAAACACATAAGCAGCAGCTATTGCAACTGGCAACTCAATATGGCGTGACGATCATTGAAAATGACATTCTTGCGGGATTAGCGTATGAATATCCGCGCCCATCGACGATCCAATCATTGGATAGTGATGGGCAGGTGATCCTTTGTAGTTCATTTTCTAAAACAATCGCCCCAGGGGTGCGAACAGGATGGGTGATACCCGGAAAATATAAAGAAAAAGTCATGCACTTAAAATATTTGTCTCACTGTTCGGGAGAAATATTTATGCAGCAAGTTATGGCTAACTTTTTACGTGATGGGCACTATTTCCCACATCTACGCGCTATGCGCCAACATTATAGTGAGCTGCAATGCCAGTATCGAGAACTAGTGGAAAGTCACTTTCCGCCAATGACACGGATTTCTCGACCACAAGGGGGCTTTTCATTATGGGTTGAGCATCCTCCGGTGGATAACCGTAAATTAATGGATGTTTTACAGCGCAATAAAGTGATTGTGCTAACAGGAGAGCACTTTTCATCTGATGGATGCTTTACACATCATTTACGTATTAACTACGCATTGCCGTTGATCCCAAGGCGTCTTAATGGAATAAAGATATTGGGGGAAACATTAAAATTAACCCGTTTATAATTAAAGGTATTATGGTGTTTTTATTGATGAAAGGGCACCATAATGCCTCTTGACGAGCGCATCGATGTTTTATAAGATCTAAACATCTAGTTAGCTTCAAACATTCATATCTTATCTCCTGATACCCCTTTTTAACTTCTTGTTTTAACCCATTTTAATTTTATTCCCCATCGCCCTTAACACCTATCTGTGACCTTGTGTTCACGGAAGGGCTGTCTATTATTCAAGAGAATTATTATGCAACCATATCGTTACTTATTATGGGTACTTGCTACGGCGGTTTACCTAGTGGGTACTACTGAATTTATGTTATCTGCAACATTAACACCGCTGGCTGAGGTTTTTTCGGTCAGTAGCGCACAAGCATCATGGCTAATTTCAGCTTATGCGCTGACTTATGCGGTTACAGCACCAGTGATAGGTTATTTTTCTGATCGCATCGATCGGCGAAAGTTATTGTTAGTAGCCATGTTTCTATTTGCGATAGATAGCCTAGCTATCATTGTTTCTCCGAACTTCACTATCGCAATGTTCTTCCGTATTTGTGGTGGCTTAGCGTCGGCGGCGATAGTACCCACCATTTTTGCTTTAATTGCAGATATCTTCCCAGAGCGTCAGCAATCCACAGCGATGGGGATGGTGATGGTTGGTATGACGATAGGGATCGTATCAGGCCCTGTGTTAGCAGGCGTATTAACAGAGTATTTAACATGGTACGCGCCCTTTATTATGACAGCAGTAGGAAGTCTTATCGTATGGTTTTGTGTCTGTAAAATATTGCCATCTTCAAAGCCTCATCAAGACGTGAGAAAACAAGGGGGATTCCAGTGGCTACAGGATATAAAAATAGTTCGTTTTATTAGTGCTAAAGCAATATGGAACGGCACTGCGGTCAGTGTTTTCTTATTGTCAGGAGAAGTACTCAGACTGAAATTTTCAATTGATAGCGCGCTAATCGGTGTTGTCGTTGCTGCGTTTGGAGTGGGGTTATTTATCGGAAATCTATTAGTCGGTCGGCTCAATCATTTTTTATCAAATGATAGCCAACGATTGTTATTAGTCATTTCTCTGATGGCAGTGGCGGTACTCACATTTGTTTTAGCGTATGTTCCACTGGTGGTACACACAGCATGTTTAGTTATTTGGGGCGGTTTTTTGGGGATGGCTGCGCCATTGAGTACCACCATGGTTGCGATGCGCAGTGGCGAAAACAAAGGTCAAGTATTAGCCGTTTCGGAAAGTTTTAATAACATTGTACTGTTTTCTATGCTGCCACTTTTATCATGGGTATTGAGCTACCATGGGCTAGTTACCATGAGTGTGATCATTATGCTAATGCTGACCATTGCCATTGTGTTGAGTGTATTAGATATTCGGTCGAGTCAATAATGGGGAAGCGCGAGTTGGCTTCCCCCTTCGTACCTACTGAGTTTGTAAGATTTGTCGTTGTTTGCTGACGTTCATACCTTTGAGCATGCTCATCCAAGCCAATACCGTGAAGAACATTAAAATAATAAAAATGGCTTTAGGGGGAAGCTCTGTGAGCACGACCCCTGTAAGCATCGGGTTGAATGCACCGCCAAGCAAGCCAAGGGCTTGAGCCGAAAAATAGCTCGATTTCATGCCTTCCGGCGCAATATTATCAATCAACATGTACTCACCGGGCGCATAGATCAGCTCACCGAGAGTAAAAATAAAGGATCCTAGCGCCCATAAGTATAAGTTTTCGTCAGCTTCCATAAATGTGGCAAGGCCACCGACAAAAAAGAGAGTACCTAACGTCATATAACGCTTAAGGTTATCTGGTGTAAGGCGTTTACCTACCATATATTGTAAAGTAACCACAACCACTGCATTCATGGGAAGCACGACCCCGATGACGGCTTGTGCAAACTCGCTGTTGGATACGGTAATAACATATTGAGATATCCACGTTGTGAAGGTGCCAAATACCAGCGAGCCAAGAAAAGTGGACAAAATAAACCATGCTAATGCTCTGTCATGTAGCATCGCAGCGGGGTTCCATAAGCGCTTTTGGCCTTCTTGGTGGGGAGCAGGTTTCACACTTTGTACAAAGTGTTGAATAAAGAAAACCGGTATTGACGCTGAAATTGCCGCTAACCAAAATGGCAGATTGATGTTATACATCAATAACCATGTTCCAAGAGGCGGGCCGATGGTCCAACCGATATTCAAAAATGTGTAATTAAGGGAAAATACCTTTGCTTTAATAGAAAGAGGAAGAGTATCTGAAAAATAACCTTTTAGTACGGTTGAAAAGACGGAATAAGAGCAATTTATTAACGAGAAGAAAATAACCACAAGCACGGCATGACTTGAGAGTGGAATTGCAATAAAGCCCAAAATAAACGCAATAATAGCGATTAGCATACAGCGTTTCTTATCGACTTTATCTGCCAAAATACCAAAGCCCATACTAAATAAGACACCAATAGTTAAGGCTAGAGACATTGCAATACCCACAATATCAATAGCCATTTGGTATTCTCGTGTCAGGTAAATCGCCATAAATGGCAAGGTTGCTCCACGTCCAATGGTTAATAGCAATGAAGAGCAGAGTAAAGCGCTATTTGAAATATTTGATTTAGACAACATGACCCACGACCTAACGTTATAATTGTTATTGAGTTGTAGCACTCTCTGTTAAATAGATAAATTACCGAATTTTGTGATAACAGGGAATGGCTGAGTCAGTACAAAGGCTGAAAAAGATAAAAACAAGATATTGGATAACTCTTATCTAGGATTAGGGTTTTTTAAATAGGCAATAGAAGGAATAGCAGTACCTTTATAGAGGATTACGCTATTATTTTTGGCTTTAAGCCTATGTTACAGTATCGCCCAGCGTCATCACTGACATGATACAGAAAAGCGGCTTCAATAATTTCACAACAATCAGATTATTTCGGAATGTAGACTAATAACCGATTACCTTTTTCAATATCAAATGTCAAAGAAGAGTAATCATAATTTTCCACTTTACCTTGATAAGCAATTTCACGAATACCTGTACAAGGTTGGTAAATTTCATGCTTATGCCAAAGTTGGCTAAATAAAGTTGATTGTTCCAGCAGGGCGTTAATCATTTGTTTAATATTGGGGTTATTCTTGGTGCGAGCATAATCACGGCGAAAACTGGCCAGTAGTTGTTGGGCAACAAGTTGCCAATTAACGAAGCGTTCTTGGTAGCGAGGATCCATAAATAGAAGATAGAGGAAATTGCAATAATACGGTTGCGCATCCGAAAAATGAAAATAGTGATCGGCACGAGTATTATAAGCAAGCACATCCCAGTGCAAGTTGAGCACATAGCAGAGATAATGATCAGGAAAATCGCTGATCATGCGGGAAATAGCCGAAGGAACACGATGCTCGGTATTACCTGTTGCTATCGGCTCGCGGTTATGGGTTAACAAATAAAGGTGTTGACGCTCAGCGCTATTTAAATGTAACGCTGCTGATAAATTATCAAGGAATTGCGTCGAAACACCAATATCACGACCTTGTTCAAGCCATGTGTACCAAGTCAAACCAACCCCAGCTAAAGCAGCAACTTCTTCACGACGAAGCCCCGGAGTCCTGCGCCTTGTCGTTCGCGGTAGGCCGACTTCTTCTGGTGAAATACTTTCCCGTTTTTGCTTTAAAAACTCAGCCAGCTCAGGGCGCATTCGTTGCATCGCTTTCATAGCCTATTGCCTTTAGTAATAGTATAAATGGTTAAATTGTACCATGATAACGGATTCTTTATAGTCCTCATTTTATTCGGCTAGATAAATGAGAACATCATGAATCGACATCAGCATATCGCTCTTTTTGTATTAATATTGGCGGGGTTCGTAACAATTTTTGATCTATTTGTGGTTAATGTTGCCATTGTGACTATTCAGCATTCGTTAAATGCCAATTTGACTGAGCTAACATTAATTATAGTAGGTTATGAATTAGCCTTTGGTTTATTACTCATTACAGGAGGTCGGTTAGGAGACATTTACGGTAAAAAATGCTTATACCGCGTGGGTATGGCATGCTTTACGCTCACATCTTTATTTTGTGCATTCGCACCGACAGCAACCTTGCTGGTGGTCGCAAGATTTTTTCAAGGGCTATCTGCTGCATTACTGTTTCCCCAAGTGTATGCCAGTCTCCGTGTCAATTTTAATCCGTTACAGGCGAAAAAAGCATTTGGCTATTTGGGAATGAGCTTAGGACTCGCTGCTATTGCTGGGCAAGCTTTAGGAGGGTGGCTGATCACGTTAGATCTATTTAACTTGAGTTGGCGGACAATTTTTTTAGTGAATTTACCGATAGGCATACTGGCTATCGCATTATCGCGTTTTTTACTCGAAGGAGAAAAATGCCGCATTAATCTTGATTGGTGTGGCGTCATATTATCAGGTTTAGGGATCTGCTGTGTTTTATTGCCATTGCTTATGTTACCCGTATGGGGTTGGTTAAATACAAGTAGCCTATTACTCAGCAGTGGGGTCTTACTGTTGGCCATCTTTGCTTATTATGAAATCCGATTAGAGAAACAAGGAAAAGCGCCATTATTCAGTATGCAAATTCTGCGTAATCGCCCCTTTGTTATTGGATTACTGGTAGTAATGAGTGTTTATGCAACATCTTCCGCTTTCCCTTTAATGTTATCTCTATTACTGCAAAAAGGGATCGGCTTAAGCGCATTTTTGTCAGGTATGATTTTTGTACCTTCTAGCATTGGATTTGTAATTTCATCGGTAATCACCCCTCTTTGGGTTAATCGCTATGGTGAAAGAACAATATTTTGGGGCGCGCTATTTTATGGCTTAAGCTATATGCTGTTACTTGTGATGCTATATTGGTTTTCATCGAATAGCTCAGCACTATGGTTGACGCCGGTTTTATTCCTTGTGGGGTTTACACAAGGTATGATCATGACACCGATGCTAAATTTAGTTCTTGCTAAAGTGAGTGTTCAGATAGCGGGGCAAGCTTCAGGCTTTACTGCAACATTGCAGCAAGTCGGAGCCGCGATAGGTGCCACTATGGTTTCTGTGATGATGCAGTACGGATTAACTCACTTTTCGGCTCAATTTCCCTTTGAACAACTTAAAAATGCGGTCAGTTTCGGGTTAGGTTTTAACTTTTGCATGGCGATATGCTCTGCAATTTTATTGCTAATGATCACTCGCCGAACGCCCACGCTGACCATTTCATCCTGCATATAAATAAAAGAGCCTTATACAAATCGCATAAGGCTCTTAATAAAGTCATACAGGTTAAAACGCGCTATCGAAGATCACTTGCATCATGGCGTTCGCGGACTTGTTGTGCGGGGTCGCCATGTAAACGGTTAACTCGACGCCCTCGTTGTACCGCTGGGCGTGCATAAATTTCGTCAGCCCAACGGTTTAGGTGTTGATATTCGTGAGTACTGAGGAATTCATCAGCATCATATAACCAACCTTTGACTAACGCGCCATACCATGGCCAGATTGCCATATCCGCAATAGAGTAGTGTTCGCCTGCAATATAGTGGTTATTGGCTAAACGCTGGTCTAATACATCAAGTTGACGCTTGGTTTCCATCGCAAATCGATTGATGGGGTATTCAAATTTTTCTGGTGCATAGGTGTAAAAATGACCAAATCCACCGCCAACAAAAGGCGCTGAACCCATTTGCCAAAAGAGCCAAGAGAGGGTTTCTGCTCTTTCCGGTTGGGTGGTTGGTAGGAATGCTGAAAATTTTTCAGCTAAATAAGTCAAAATTGAACCGGACTCAAAAACACGGATAGGTTTTTCGCCACTTCGGTCAACTAATGCTGGAATTTTAGAGTTAGGGTTAATTTCGACAAAACCTGAGCTAAATTGATCACCTTCTCTGATATTGATCAGCCAAGCATCATATTCGGCTTCTTTTATACCCAGCTCGAGTAATTCCTCTAACATGATGGTGACTTTTTGCCCGTTAGGTGTTCCTAAAGAGTAAAGCTGTAGGGGATGTTTACCAATCGGTAGCTCTTTTTCATGCGTCGCACCTGATACTGGTCGATTGATATTTGCAAACTGTCCGCCATTACCTTGTTCCCATTGCCAGACTTTCGGTGGGGTATAAGTTGAATTATCCATTTTTACCTCCAGTTAGTGATCCCACCACAAGGGTGGGAGCGGGGTTTATTATAGAGATGCTACATAAACTCGGCGACTGACTTCAGGCGTAATATCATGATGCTCACCCAGTGCCGTCATTCCATTTTGGGTCAAACTTTCGATAAGAGGATCAATCACGTCGTCATTGAGGTTATAATCGCTAAAACGCGTTTTGACATCCATGCGCTCAAAAAATGCTCTTGTTAGCTCAATAGCTTGCAGAGCTTTTTGCTCCTCAGACCCTTCGTTGATCCCCCATACTTGCTGAGCATATTGAACCAGTTTAGCTTGTTTCTGCGGTAATTTTTCCTTCAACATAGAAGGTAAGACTATCGCTAGCGTTTGAGCATGATCTAAGCCGTATAGCGCTGTAATCTCATGGCCTAACATATGTGTCGACCAGTCTTGTGGTACACCCGCGCCGATAAGGCCATTTAGTGCCAAAGTGGCTGTCCACATTAAGCTTGCACGTAAATCATAGTCATGCGGAGTAGCTAACGCTTTTGGCCCAATATCAATTAGCGTTTTTAATAAACCTTCTGCAAATGCATCTTGTACATAAGCATGAGTAGGATAAGTTAAATATTGTTCCATTACATGAACAAACGCGTCAACAACACCATTGCTGATTTGACGTGGTGGCAGCGTAAAGGTTTTTACAGGATCTAAAATAGAAAATTGTGGATAGAGGCTGTCATGCATAAAGGCGCGTTTAGATTGCGTCGCTTCACGGGTGATCACTGAGCCTTTATTCATTTCGGAGCCTGTGGCAGGGAGCGTCAATACGGTGCCAAAGGGTAAGGCGGATGTTACTTTGGTTCCACCACTGGTCAAAATTTCCCAGAGGTCACCCTCAAAATTAACTGCCGCAGCAACAAATTTGGTGCCATCAATGACTGAGCCACCACCAACTGCGAGCAGATAGTTGTAGCCTTCTTGGTGAATTTTATCTACCGCTTTGATTAAAGTTTCATAGCGAGGGTTCGCCTCAATACCGCTGAATAGACCAACTTCACGTTCACCCAATGCTTGTTCTACTTCGTCTAATGTTCCTGTTTTACGTGCACTTTCACCACCAAAAAGAATTAGAACTTTAGCCTCTTTGGGGACCAATCTATTCAATTCAGCAATTTTCCCTTTACCAAATACAATACGTGTTGGGTTATAAAATTCGAAATTGTTCATATATAGACCTTATTTCAGAATTGAAAGAGACGTTCTTTGCTTGTCATATCGTGCTGACAAGCGGGGTAAAGGACGACGAGATAATGAGAATACATTAACTAACATAACTATATTATACATGCATAATTTGGCTTTGTATTATCTCTATATGTCATTTTAAACAATTAAATAATTGATTTTGAAATCAAATGTCAAGCATTGTTTTATTAAAGAAATGAGGTGAAAAGTTTGATAGAAGGGAGGGAATTAGGAATAAATAAGTAAGGAAAAGTAATGATACAAACACATAAGAGCTACAACAAAATCGGTTATGAGCCTCTTCAAGCTGTAAATGAGCCTACCGAGCAAAAAACAACGCATTCTATAGCGCAGTTAACCGAGTGTATTAGCCAAAATACTGGATTGGTATCAAGCCATTTGCTCCCATTGCAGCAAGTTGCTAAGGAGCAAGATAGCATTATAGGCGTTCGGCCTGTAGACCGCTTTGCGACAGATTTAATTGCGGCGGGCTACCCGACAAAAAACTTTCATATCAAAGGTAAAAGTGCTTCATGGGGGGCTCAGGCAGGGTTGATTTGTGTTGATCAGCGTTTTAGTAAATTAGAAAACAAATCTGAAGATCTCATTGATAAATATAACGGTTTTATTCGTCGTTGTATTGAAAAAGGTCATGCTCGGCCGATTCCTCTTGAAATAACAGAGGAGCGATTACACACCTTACTGCAAATGGGAGCGATTGATAACCTTAGTTTAGAAAATTCACAAGGGGTCAAACAATTTACCGCGAAAGGGCCTAGTTTGAGAAGTTATCAATTTGAAGCCAAATGGGAGCCTCAGCAACAAAAGTACCGAATTTATTTTGAGAAAAAATATCTTCAAGTATTAGCACCTATTGATAGTTGCCTACCTATCACTGCTGATTATGATTTATTGTTAATTGGCCCACACATGAGAGATTTTGGTCATCAAGATATGCTCCCTGTACCCGATGTTGCCCATTCGGTATATCGCCAACGTGTTGAAAAGTATCAACGCTTACCAACAGATGCAAATTTGAGCCAAGCTTATAGAGATGAAAACCATTTTTATCAAAATGAAGACAGTGAAATTGGTAATGCATCACCACGAGTGAGAGAGATGATTTCTTTAATTAATCGCGCATTAGTGGGTGAGGCAGAGAAAGTCGTGCATCACAGTGTTGATGCAACAAGTCCAGTGACGGATTTAGATGCTAATTTTCCAGCAACGTTTGCTTTACCCAAAAAGATAGGGCGTTTTGATGAGTTATGCATCATAACGAATAAAGAAGAATTAGTTGAGTTGATAACAACGTCTAAAGCGGAGGGTTATCACATTAAAACTAACCCGTTATGGGAAAAAGAGTTACCCACGATCAGGCGGCCAAGTTTTGAATATGCGAAACGGAGGTTGTCGACAGTCAGTTTAAACTCAAAAATAACACATTTTTAAATGTTAATTTAAGTTAGTTTAAACAGAAAGTTAGAGTCATTTATCTCGTTCATTGTATAGGATGGTGAAAATATTTTTGACAGGAGAGCAAATTTTGATCTATATTTAATTCATTCAAATGAATTAAATGAGGTTGTTATGAAAAATAGAGTGATCCCAAACGCATTTACAATTAATGAGCGTGATAGAAGGTGGGGGCTTGCGCGCCAAATTATGCAAGCCAATGATCTAGAAGTATTAATGGTATATGGTGACAGAGAGTCTGCTGCACCAGCCCCATTTTGCATCGATCATTACTTTACCAATGACCGATTAGGATCAGTGGTTTTATTCCACCTTGATAAAGCGCCTGTCGTTGTCACGTTTGCACCTATGATGGTTGCTGATCATATGCAAGCTGCCATGCGTGGTGATATGCAGTGGATTGCGCCTGAACAAATCGTTGTTGGCAAAACAGGGCATAACATTGCACAAGTATTAATTGATTTAGGTGTATCTTCTCGTGCAAATATAGGCGTAATCGGTTTGGAACCATATCCCCCTTTTTATTTTGATGGTGCAATGCCGTTTAACACCTTAACAGGAATTAAAAAAAGATTGCCAAATGTCAATTTTGTTCCGGTATATAAACAGTTTTTCCAGCTCGCTTCCGTTAAAAGTGAAGAAGAACTTGAGCATATTAAGCATGCGGCCATGATCGGTGAAGCTATGAGCGAGGCCATGCGAGCAACCGCTATTCCAGGTAATACGGAAGCTGATATCGCTGCGGCAGTAACCTCTACATGTTTGTCTATGGGAGGATTCACCGCGGAAATATTAATGGGTTCAGGTCCTGAATATATCGGTTGGGGGCAACCTGCGTGGCAATACCGTTCGCAAAAGCCTCGTGAAATTCAAGAAGGTGATATTGTATTAACTGAGATATTTGCATTATATGGTATGTATGAGACACAGCACCAAGCTGCTGTCGCAGTAGGTAAGGTACATCCAAATATTGAAAAAGCGGCTGAAATTTCACGGGAATGTTATGAAATTGGCGTCGAATATCTAAAAGAAGGGGTCACCTTCGGCGAAGTTGTCGATAAAATGGAGCAACCATTATTAAGATCAAAAGGTTGGCATGTGCATCCTCTAATCCACAGTATTAACCCTTACGGGCCAATTGGTTTTGGTACTGCACCCGGTATTGAATCATTGCCGATTGCACAAAAATATCGTCAATTGGAGAGATTACCCAACCCAGGCAGAGAGTTAGTGCTAAAAGCAGGTATGACGTTTGCGTTTGAACCTAATTGTGCGTTTGGTTATCATTTATGTAATCTAGGCGGAACAGTTGTCGTTGGCAAAGAAAAAGGGATCGAATTGAACAAAAATTCCACCTATTTGATGCGAGCCGATATTTAACCCATAGGGCCACAGCGGGATATGACAGAGACCAATAAAAACACGCTTTCATCTGAGTCAACAAAAGAAAAATTGATAAACGAAGGGATCAAATTATTTGCTCTTCATGGAATTGCTGGAGTGAGAACCCGACAATTAGCAGATAATGCCGGGGTCAACCAATCAGCCATTCCTTATCATATGGGAGGAAAGCTGGGCGTCTATTCCGCTGTTATTCAAAAAATTGCCAATGACCTCGCGGCCGCTAGCAATACTCATGAATTTGACCGTACTTTTGCAGAGCTGACGGCGCAACGTCCTATACAGACGGAACGGGCTAAAACATTACTTCATATGTTAATGGGGGGCCTTGGGCATGCTCTGCTGCTCCCAGAACACAATTATTACTCTGTACTGATCTTAAGAGAACAGCTTGAGCCGACAGAAAATTACGAAATTATTTATCGTGATTTCATCGAACCTTTCCATATGCGTTTATCAAGTTTGATTCAGTTTATCAATCAAGTTGATGAACAAACCGCAATTATTCGTGCACATGCACTTATTGGGCAGGTATTGGGTTTTGTCGTCGCTAAAAAACCGTTATTAAAAAGACTTAATCAATCCCAAATTACTCAGTCATTGCTTGATGATATTTTGCAGCAAATAGGTTTATTGGCTAGTCGAGCGCTACTTAGTGATTAACCTGTCATTCAGGGCGATAGGGATAAATTTAGGATATATAATGGCTGTTCTTATAGTGCAAAAATGGTAGAGCCTAAGCATTTATATGTTCAATAAGTAAACGTTTAGTATTGATGAGTATATAGTTTGATAGTCTACTTGTATCGTATTAGGTTACAAAATGGTGACTGTTAGGTTATAGGCAATAATCGAGGTTATTGTTACCTGTCCATGATCAATCATTTACCTACTATAATTCCCCTAAATTCTGATTAGTAGGTATAATAAAGTCCTCAGCTGAAGTCGCATTCGCTCATATTACGAGAAGAAAGCGATTTTTTAACTCGGTTACTGAGGGTATTCAGTCGTTTTATATTTTATCGTTACATCATGGAGTTTGGTTGTATGAGGCATTTTATTAGGATGGATCTTCCTCCTGAACCCATTATCAATGATAAATGTGTGAGGAAACGCCTCAAAAATAGTGTCTGTGATAGTTGTTCACAAGTTTGCCCTGTAGGGGCTATCTCTTTTGAGACGATGAATGCAACTATCGATAACCAGCTTTGTTACCAATGTGGGAACTGTTTGTTTTCATGTCCTGTCGATGCAATCGAAAATATCTCGCCGCATGAACGTACTTATCATAACAATCATCTGGTTATTAGCCACGATGAGCCTTTGGCAAGTGTGGAAGAGTTATTAGTTTGGCATAAGCAATACCAGATAAATGGGGTAGAAATTGCGGAGCCACTGGTAGAAAAATGGTTGCCGGTGCTGGCGGCGCTTAATATTCAGCTAAAAACGTTGCAAGAGCCTATTTGGCAATTGGTAGTAACACAACCACCAGAAATTGATAGTGGCCGTCGCTCCTTATTCTTTCGTCAAAAACTGGATGAGAATCCATTAAATAAAGGGCAAGTGAGAACGGGTTTAAATGCCCGCAAACAACTCTATCCGCAAGACAGTTGGTTCCATATTGAACTTGATGTCTCAAGCTGTATTTTATGTGGTGCGTGTGCCAAAGTTTGCGATGAACAAGCGATCCTTATTGAAGAAAATCAATTTATCTTTGATGAAAAACGTTGTACTGGCTGCATGAGCTGCCAAGTGGTGTGTTTTCCAAAATCAATTGAAGTCAAATCCCAAGTCGCCAAAAATAACCAGCCTACGGTATATCACTACTATGATGCTCAGTGCGAAAAATGTCGATTGGCTTTCTTGTCTTGGCAGCCCAACGCGCATTTATGCCCGATTTGCGCACAGCATCAGAAGCAGGGATGGTTATAATAAAAAAGCGAAACGTGCTTTTTTATTTTTTCTTGGTTAGCGATCTATTATGAAAACTTCTTTATTCGATAGGTGATGAATAAGGAAGTTTGCTATTCCCCCTAGTAAGTATTCAACCCTATTGATTGCTGGCGTTAAGTCTGAATTTAAAATAGATAATATAGCACCAAGACAAAATTAATATTTTGTGTTGTTTTTTATTTTTTACTTTAAATTGAGTCGCTGATTATCATGATAAGAGAAAATGGATATTATCATGTTTGCTATTTGATTTTAAACATTAAATATCATTCTAACTAAATTTAGTGCTACTTTTCTATTTTTTATTAAAGGGGAACTATGAGTACTCAATTCAGCAGCGAGTCGGGTAATTTCTTAGGGAAGTTAAAGACAAATGTTGATGTCAGAACAGGACAGTTTCTTGTCAGCATACCTTTCGTTAATATTATTGCTAATCAGCGTTCTGGGCCGGATCTTGCTCTATCTGTATCCTATTCGCCACTGCAAGATGCTAACTATGGTTTTGGAAGAGGGTTTTCAATAGGGATAACGATGCTCTGTTTGCGTAATAATACATTAGAGCTAAGTAGTGGCGAAAGTTATAAAATAACACCAGGAACAGTAAATGTTATAAATAAAAGACTTAAACACTTTATATTAAAATATACAAATAATATCAATAGTCATGATGGTTATACTGTTATTTGGAAGGATGGGAAATCTGAGAGCCTCACTCTTATCGGTGAGGATTATTATGTTACCACAAAGATTATGTCAGAATTAGGCCGTGAATTATCCTTATCATGGTCATGGAGTGGTGAATACCCATTATTAAAAAGGGTTAAAGACGAATTTCAAACACTTTGTGAAATAAACTACTCGCATTATGTTAGCATTCGTGTTTTTCCAGAAACCAATGATGAGTACTTAATAAAATTTTCATTAATTAATCATGAGCAACTTAACTATATTGCTTGTGAATATGCAGATAATGCGTTTATTTATTGGCGTTTTGGCTATGAGGCATTAACTGAAAGCAATAAGCATTATCTAACGCAAATTATTTATCCTACAGGACTGACTGAGCAGGTCGAGTACAGTGAGCTGTTTGGTTTTCGTTTCCCAAGTAGCTCGGGTAAAACAGGGCGGTTACCGGTTGTTACATCATATATCATTAATCCAGGTTTTGGGCAGCAAAAAACGGTTAAACGCTACAAATATAGCGAGCATAATTTTTTAGGTTTTAATGGCGACTTTGGTGATTGGACGAGTGATAGTGATTATATTTATAAACTTTTAACAGACTATACTTATAGCTCTACAGAAACAATTTCTGATGGCAGCAGTGAAATTAAAACCACTCGTGTATTTAATAATTATCATCTGCAAATTAGTGAGGAAATAGAGCGAGATGGCTGTAAAACAAAAAATGAAATAGAATATTATGCTCAAAAATATACGCCTATTCATTTTCAGCCTGAACAGTTCCAATTAATGAAAAAACAGGTTATCACGATCACTGATAACGAGGGTAACCAAAGAAAAGAGATTAGCGAATATGAATTTGATGAACAAGGCAATCAAACTTTACAAGTAACACCCGATGGCACTCGAGTGGTCACAACATGGTATAAAGCCGAAGGGGAGGAGGATTGTCCTGCCGAAGTTAATGGGTTTATTCGGTATATGAAAGAAAAAATCACTTACCCATTAAGCAGAAAGCATAATGAGCCGATTAATAAAATCTATTATAGATATGAAAATTTGGCGAATACCTCTATTGCAGTAATCGCAAAACAACTATTTTATTCAGATGAAATACTATTTAAGTGTCTCTCTTTCAGTTATTTTCAAGATGCTAAACGCCTAGGATATGGTACGCCATCATTAATTAGAAGTACTCAATATACTTTGGGTAAAAATTCACAACATTTCACATCCTATCAGCAATTTGATTATCAATTAAATGGCGATACTATTATAAAAAAGAATACAGATATTAGCTTTGATAATATCATTACCACCACCACTCAAACGATGTCGGTATTACGAGGCGTTGTACTTGAAGATATAAATCAGCTTAATGTCGTTCAAATTTATACCTATGATAAATTAGGACGCCCATCTTATAAAAAATCGGCAGTAAATACGCCTTATGAAACCTCAGTTTCTTGGAAATATTTAAAAATAGAGGAGGGGGTTATCACCATTGAAAAAGATAAATGTGGGAGTCAGTTTAAGCACTATTTTGATGGTTTAGGGCGGAAAATTCGTACAGATGTATTAGATGCTTATGATAGTAAAAAGTGGCATAAAATAGAATCTTGCCAATATGATGCATTTGGTAAAATAGTTAAACATTTACAATATGATCACCATTTATCTGGCTTAAATACAGCCGAATTTATCTATCAAACGACGGCAAACTATGATGGCTGGGGAGAGGTTACCGCATTAACACAATCTATCGGCGTTACGGATATGATAAAGATAGACCCTATCGCCTTAACCAAAACAACATATCCTATCAATACAGAAGTAGCCTCAGCATCCCGCCACGGGAAAACGGTAATTACGCTGAATAAACAAAATCAGCAAATTGAATCTGAATATTTATTAGGTATCGATGGGAAGGTCGCTGCCGCCAAATATTATAAAAGTGACTCCCTTGGGCGCCTGTTAAAAATAACCGATGAGTTAGGGCACAGTATTGAGAACACTTACGACTGTTTTAATCGCATCGTGACTCAAAAATATGAAGATGGCACAGTGATCCATCGACAATACGCTCCCCATTCCCAGAATGAACTGGTGACGGCAATAATCGTTACTGATCGCTCCCAACAAACGTGGTTACTTGGTGAACAACAATTTGATGGCTTAGAGCGCCTAGTAAGTCAAACTGTAGGAGGAAGAACAACGCAATTTCAATATGAAAACGTTTATCCGGAACCCAGTGTAGTCATATTGCCTTCGGGAGAAAAAATTCACTTCGAATATATTCCTGAATTAGATTGTCTGACAAAAAAAGTGATGACGAGTGAAACGACACAGCAATTTGATTACGATGTAGCCACACAAAAAATAGTCTTTGCAAAATCGGAGAGCACACTCAATATTAATAAATTAAATCAACAAGGTGACTTAATAGAAGAGTATTTTTTGGTTGATGATCAAGTGCGAAAAACACAATACGAACGCACTGTTTTAGGGACCGTCGCCAAATATACAGATATTGATAACAATGAAACTCGGTATATATGGCGAAAAGACGGGCAAATAGAATCCATAATCGATGCAAATATCATCGTCACTTTTGAATATGATGAATTAGGGCGAACCGCTATCCGTAAAGCGAAAAGCACTAAAGCAGATGAATATGTAGAGATTAAATATGCTTATGATGAGTTTAATAAGGAAGTGACACGGGAAATTATTGATAGTAATGGTACGCATTTTATTATCAATAAAAGTTGGTTAGCGAATGGGTTACTCGCAACTCAAAACACATTTCGAAATACACGATTAATCCGCAGTGAGCAGTATCAATATGATGTGAGGAATCGTTTAACAAATTATTTTGTGCAAGGCAGTGAGCTTCCAAAAGATAGCACGGGAGCGAATGTTATCGAACAATTTTTTGAATACGATGCACTGAATAACTTGCGTCAGGTTGTGTCTGTATTTTCGGGGCAACAAGAAAATATCAGTACTTACCATTATGAAAATACGTTAGATCCAACTCAATTAACACGTATCACTCACTCTAACCCTCATTATCCTGCAACTGTTTTTACATATGATGCTTGCGGTAGAATGATATGTGATGAAGTAGGAAGAACATTAAAATACGATATGCTGAACCGACTCATGGATGTCAGCGTCAATGATTTAGTGAGTGCTAAGTATGGTTATAATGCCTCTAATCAACTCGTTAAACAGGAAACTCACGATAATGGCACCTATTATCTCTATTATCGTGATGATGAACTAGTTCATGAAATTAATACAAGCAAAAAGCAAAATATTCGCCTGATTAAGTCAGATCATGAGTGCTGCGCAGTGGTTGATGATAATCAACTGGTCTTTATGGCCGCGGGTCATAATGAAAGTGTGTGTTGGTCTCGTCATTCGAAAATGGAAGAAGGGGATACACATACATTTTTGCCCTATGGAGATAGTGAAATTAAAGAAAACACCTATGTGGCTTTTAATGGTGAAAGAAAAGATCCGCTGACTGGCGTTTATCATTTAGGTAATGGCTATCGTGCTTATAATCCAACGATTATGCGTTTTAACTGCCCTGATAGTTTAAGCCCATTTGGTGAAGGGGGGATCAATCCCTATGTTTACTGTAATGGAGACCCTATTAATTATACTGATCCTACGGGCCGAGCACCGGCGGCTGCTATAACTGGAATACTAGCCAACTTGGCATCTGCTTCGGCGAATATTGCATTTGCTTATATTACCTCATCATTTGCTTGGTTTGCCGGTACTACTTTTTTAACTGTGGCAGGCGAGGCACTCGGAATTGCTAGCATAGCGACCCATGATGATTCACCTGAAGCATCGAATCGGACATCAGCAAATTTGGGATGGGCTTCTATTGCACTTGGAGTGACTTCCGTTATAGCGACAAGTGGCATGTTTATATGGCGGCTAGAGAGAATGCCTATGCCAGCACCGCGTTATAGAGCACATTCTGTAGGAAACGGTCAAATTCAATTAAGAAGAGCCTCGGAAGTAGAGCATCACGACTTTTTTGCACGTAGAATGGGGCGGCGCGGCGCTATCGCTGGAGGGGAGGGAACAAGTGCAGAGAGTGGTATCTCATCAATGTCATCAAGACGCTCTTCTGTATCTTCTAATCGTGCTCAAGCA
Organism: Providencia sp. PROV267; assembly: GCF_028477825.1. NCBI lineage: Bacteria > Pseudomonadati > Pseudomonadota > Gammaproteobacteria > Enterobacterales > Morganellaceae > Providencia > Providencia sp. PROV267. The sequence continues at coordinate 74,313 of NZ_JAMPLX010000018.1, forward strand.
GGCTCTTTCGGATCTGATAGTGCACACTCTCATGATAGCGGGCTTTCTAGAGTTAGCCACTCGGGCGTTTCCTCTTCATCCCAAGAAGTAGAAATGATCCCCCCTTCAGCTAATAGGCGTTTAAGTGCAGAAAGTTTAGGCTCATTACAGCCAAGCCAGCAGTATGCTCAAGCATCAACTTCGCGTGCGGTTCCCTCAACATCGCGCAGTATGTATACAAATAATAGCCATATTGGCCAGCAAAAAATTAGTAATGACAAGTTAATGGGAGGAACAGCGAAAGTACAATTGGAGCGTGCGAGTGGCTATGTGACGTTGTACCCTGAAAATAGGGGGAACACACAGTTGAGTTTAATACGCCCTGATTTTGATATTTTCCGTCGAGCCTCATTTTAGTGAGGTTGAAAATATTTCAGAGATGAGTAATAAAGGAAAACAGTCGTTATTTGGCTGTTTTTTATTTTTCTAAAGATACTAGAAATACTTTAAGAAGCTGATTTAATGCGTTTTGTTCGTCAGTGCTCAACCCCGCCACTAATCTTGCTTGATTAGCGACATGTGCTTCAATCGCTTGGTTAATTAAGGATAAGCCATCATCGGTTAATGACACCAAAAAGCCGCGTCCATCTTCTGGATTAGGATGGCGTTTAACTAACCCAGCTTTTTCAAGTTGATCAATACGATTGGTCATTGTGCCAGATGTCACCATCAGTGTAGCCAACATATCACCTGGTGAGAGAGTGTATGGGTGACCCGCGCGACGTAGTGTCGCTAATACATCAAAACTAGAGCGGTTAAGGCCAAATTGTGCGAAAACCTTCTCCATTTCACGGGTGAGGTGGAGAACAATATTACCTAGTCGACCGATCAGCCCCATCGCGCTGATATCTAAATCAGGGCGTTCACGTGCCCATTGTTGAATGATTTTATCTATACGATCCATAGGCCAATCATGACAACTATTTATCTTGACGTCAAGTTAGTTTAAAACTATCTTGATATCAAGATAAATGGGAAGGGTTTTATGATGAACCGATATACGGCTTTGTTATTAACGGCATTAGCGCCGATTGTTTGGGGAAGTACCTATTTGATTACTACTGAGATGTTACCATCGGGCTTCCCGCTAACATTGGCAGTATTAAGGGCATTACCTGCGGGATTGCTATTATTGATTTGGCTGCGTAAATTACCTCAAGGGATTTGGTGGTTACGAGTAACGCTATTAGGCATTTTAAACTTCTCGCTGTTTTGGTGGCTCTTGTTTGTTGCTGCCTATCGTTTACCCGGAGGCGTCGCGGCAACAGTAGGGGCGATACAACCACTGATTGTATTATTCTTAAGTTATTGGTTATTAAAAAGCCCACTTTCCGCATTGTCTATAGCCTCGTCTTTTGCAGGGATTGCGGGTGTTGCAATATTATTATTGACCCCTAATGCTGCACTAGATTTAACGGGAGTGATCGCGGGTATCGCCGGCGCTTTTTCAATGGCGGCAGGTACCGTGCTGAGTCGTCGTTGGCAGCCACCAGTAACGCCATTGATATTTACAGCATGGCAATTAACTGCTGGCGGGATCGTTTTATTGCCATTCGCTCTGTGGTTAGAGCCTTCATTACCATCATTAACGGTTATTAATATGATAGGGATAAGCTATCTGACTTTAATTGGTGGCGCATTGACTTATGCTTTATGGTTTAGAGGACTTGCTTTGCTTGGCCCAAGCGCAGTCGCTTCTTTAGGGTTTTTAAGTCCAGTTAGTGCTGTCATATTAGGTTGGATAGTATTAGATCAGAGCTTAAGTTTATTACAGCTTTTAGGTATGGTGGTGATATTAGGCAGCGTATGGACAAGCCAACAATCAGAAAAACGATTAGCACAGCGTAGATTACAGCAGCTAGCATAACTAGCTAAACGACGTAGTATCTATGTGGCATAAAGGGTAAGTTGCATATGAAACTTACCCTTTAATGTTATTTGAAAATAATGAAGCTAACGAGCGTAGTTCTGCTTAATGACCCGTCCGTCAGACAAAATGGCTTTTAACGATTGTGGAGGTAAATCTTTAAATACTTGCTTAGAAAAATTGGCCATGATTATTGAGCCATCACTGAAGCGAGTTTCTTGTACCCAGCCTTGATTATCAAGCCATTGAAAGCCGACCATTTTTTGATCCCATAAAGCCTCGTGTAGTGGCCGATAAACACTGTTAGATTTCATCATGGCGGGGAGGCGCTGGTGAAGGGTGCTACGGCTTAAATTGTATAAAGGCGCGGTATTATATAACTGGCTGAGTAACTCTCTCGTTACCTGTACTTCGGGGAATTTGAGGTTATCAAAGGTCCAGTGATGAGTACTAATAATAGTATCATGGAAGACAGCTTGGTACATTGGGAGACGCCAACGGGGATCAAATACAACGGTTAAATAAGGTTGTTTTAATCTTGCTTGTTTAAAAAAGGTCGCTGGTTCACTTTCAGGCCACCAGGCACCTAAATAGTAAGGAGAATGCTTATCTTTATGGATACTAGGATCGCCCCAACCAAAACCCCACGTTTCCATCCCATGGGCAAACATTAAATGCTTTGCTGTTAAGGCATTGCCATCTTCAGATCCTAAAGGAATTCTAAGGTTTTTTTCAATCCACTGCATACGAGCATTACGGGCGTGTGTCATTTGCTCTGCACTTGTGCGATTTTCTGGATTATAGTCATTTGTTACCATCGCGGTACCATCGACATCAAGGAATAAACTATTCGTTGATGAAAGCTCAAGTAATTTTCTGATCCTATCTTGTGAATAACTTAACATGCAGCCTGGATTTAGGTAGTAACCTTTGCCACTAAACCCAGCTAATTTGGTGCCTTTTTCCTGCACAATGGCGCATTTTTCGCGTAATTCGTTGGTGACTTGAGCGGTAAGCCATTGGTCATTTGTACCAACAGGGATCCCGGTATCATAGGAGTCATAACTGCCAATTAAATAACCCAGCTCGATGGCTTGTTCAACTGCTTGAGGCTGATAAAAGGTTACGGTCCAATTATCAACTCCTAACCAAAGTTTATCTAGTCCTCTAATGTTGAGCTGGTTAATCAGTGGAATTGATAAACCTTGCCCCCAGTTTTCGCTTGCGATTAACCATGGCCCTAACTGCTGTGTAACAACTTGCTTTATTTTTTGTGCTTGTAGCTTCTGAGAGTATAAAAAATCACTATCGTCAGGTGTTTTTTGATTAGGAACGATACGCTTGAAGGCTTCATTCAAAGCTCCAACTAAGTATGGTTGCTGCCATTTTTCAGGCGGTGAGAGCTTAATCTTTTTGAATGCTTCTTGCGCTTCTTGTTCTAGTGCATCCCAAATAGACCGACCATTCGGAGATTGTAAATATTGGCTTAACCCTTGCCAATCTTTAATATCTTGCTGATCAAGCAACCCTTTACCCCATACATAAATGTGAGTCGCACCAATTAGCTTTTGTCCATCGGGGATATCCGCGAATTTTTCTCGTAATGTTTTAATTTCACCCTTTGATTCTAAATATTGGCGGTAAGCGAAAGCGCCATCCAATGGGGTATCGCCAATTGAGAGTATTACATCAAAGGGACGGTTTAGATTAAATTGGTCAAAGACATGACGAGCAGACATTTTCAGCTGTTTAGATTGGGTCGTAAAATCAATCTGATTACCAAATGGATTTGCCATTAACCAGCTATAAACGTGTTTTTGCTGTTGGCCCCATAATGGGAGTTTAAGGTCATAGTTAGTATCAATCCCATTTTGTTCATTGATTAAATACTGTTGCCATATGGGATTGTCAGTGGGGATGTGACTGCCTTCACCTAACGGCAAATATAGCGCTGAAACTGTGATAGGAGATTGATACCAAAAGAGTTGTTGAGTTTGTGTTGTGGTAAAGCGTAAATGAAGTTGTTTACCTTCAAGATGAGCCGTCACTTCCATCTGTTTATCTGGCCAATACCACTTGGCGCTATCTGCACCCGAGTTAAGCTTTTCAACAGGGGTATACTGAGTGCCTTCATTAATGATCTCATCTTGATAAGTCATTTTTAAGGTTTCGGGTTCAATGGCGATAGAAAAATCAGTATTTTCTAGCGTTATGCCGTGAGCGATTGAGCTAATAAATAGTAGGGCTACGGTAATTTTGCAGGAGTATTTGGTCATTTAATTATAAACTCTACTTTTATAAAATATTTTAATGTGATTAATGAAATTCTAACTTGAGCGAAAAGAAATCAAAATCAGATTTAAGTATAGATAAAAACTCGAATTAATCGCGTTAAGTTGAATATATTGGCTAATCAAATTATTGCTTATTAAACAATAACTGTGACATTAATCGTCGATGTCTGCTGTTAATATCGGCCGGAATGTTTGAAATGATTAATTTTTGTTTACCAATAATGGGAGAAAAGTCGGGATGTAGTACTATAAGAAACGAGAAAATAGCTTGGTATACCTGTGCTTAATCGCTTTGAACCATCAGATTAAAAAGCAATGATAATGTAGTTTTGTGAGAAGCGGATCACTCATCACCGGTTATACTATGAACGTTATTTAGTTAATTTGGATTGAGGTGAATATGCTGTTTTCGGATGAAGACAATAGGTTGTTAATTGCCGAAGATGCTTTCTTATTAAAAGGTTTTTTATTAGGGAATGGGCAGGCATTGATATCAGCGCTTGATGAGGTGGTAGAGCAATCACCTTTTCGATATATGGTGACACCGGGTGGATATGGTATGTCAGTGGCGATGACCAACTGTGGCCCTTGGGGATGGGTAACTGATCATAAAGGTTATCGATACCAAAAGAGTGACCCTGTCACAAATAAACCTTGGCCCGAAATGCCGACAATTTTTATCGAATTAGCAAGGAAGGCCGCTGAAATGGCTGGTTTTTATCATTTTTCACCAGATGCATGCTTAATCAATCGTTATTCTGTTGGGGCAAAATTATCACTACATCAAGACAAAGATGAAATGGATTTTTCTCAACCGATCGTCTCTTTTTCTCTAGGGCTACCTGCAACATTTGATTTTGGTGGCTTAACTCGTGAAGCGCCCAAGACAGCACTACTATTAGAGCATGGTGATGTGGTGGTTTGGGGGGGGAAATCTAGGCTAAATTACCATGGCGTACGTAGCATTAAAGCAGGATGCCATCCGGTTTTAGGGGAATTTAGAATCAATATCACTTTTCGGCGTTGCCAGTAAAAAAGGATGTCGCTGATAAGCTAATAATGTCTATACAGATAAAAAGAATATAACCCCTTATTTTGCTCATAAATTTTTGTTGTAATAATTTTAAAAACTACTTGAGAAAGTTTAAACAGCATTAAAACGACTGATGTCGTTCAGGCTATTGAAGATTGCTGTGTATCCGAATATAAATAGTGCTATGAAAAATATTAACAAAAACAGCACTGGGAATAATGATGTACAGTTTTCAAAATGATTATAATGAAATAGCACACCCCGCAGTCATGAAAGCGCTAAATGATTTAGTTGGAAGCCGTTTTGATGGTTATGGAACAGATAAATATACTCAACAAATTGCGGAGAAAATTAAGTCTAGAATAGGGCGTACAGACGTAGATATTCACTTTTTTAATGGTGGTACGATCACCAATTTAACAGCCATTTCCCATGTTTTGCGTCCACATCAAGCCGTAATTGCCGTCGATTCTGGGCATATTGCGACCCATGAAACAGGGGCTATTGAAGCAACAGGCCATAAGGTCCTCACCGTTAGCTCAGACTCCGGTAAACTTGAACCAAAGCATATTCAGGCGGTACTTGCCGAGCATAGTGATGAGCATGCAGTACAACCCAAATTAGTCTATATCAGTAACTCAACAGAAATAGGTACTGTATATCGTAAACATGAACTTCAGGCTCTAAGGGAGGCCTGTGATCAATATGGTTTGTGGCTATTTATGGATGGGGCGCGTTTAGCATCTGGATTAATGTCGAACAAGAGTGATTTAACAATCGAAGAAATCGTTCAAATGACGGATATGTTCTATATCGGTGGAACAAAAATAGGCGCTTTTTCAGCAGAAGTATTGGTGCTTTTAAATCCTGCACTTAAGTCTGATTTCCGCTATACCCTAAAACAAAAAGGCGCTTTGCAAGCAAAGGGTTGGTTGTTGGCGGCACAATTTGATGCACTGTTTAGCGATGACCTATTTTTTCAATTGGGGGCATATGTTAATGATAAAGCGACACAGCTAGTGAACCTTTTTGAGGAAAAAGGTTTTGGCTTCCTTGCGCCACCAGAATCTAATCAAATTTTTGTGGTTTTGCCTAACGAACTTGCGACTAAATTGATGTCTCATTACGTATTGCGTAAGATTTGTGAGCCTGAGGCAGGGAAAAGCTGTTTGCGCCTTTGTACTTCCTGGTCAACAACTCAGGAAGATGTTGATAGATTTATTTCAACATTTAACTCATTAATTTAATGGCAATTTATCAACCCTGAAATTAAATTTGGGGTTGATATGCTTAATGCTATAAGAGCGAATGGAGTTAGCTTGTTAGCTTAGCACTCATAGCGTAATAGGAAATAAGCTTAATATATTAATGGCTTTACGATTTATCTCATAATACAAATCGGATCATGAGTGCAAAATAAACGTTTTTCTGTTGTAAGGGATTGTTTGTATGCCATGGACTTTTTCTCACCCAGCAGTGGTGTTTCCATTAAAACAATCTAAACTTGGTCGATGGCTTAGTTTACCAGCACTAATTTTGGGGAGTTTAAGCCCAGATCTGCTTTATTCTTTTGGGCTGTATCAAATAGCGGCACAAGCCCATCATGTCGTTGGATGGTTTTATACGGGGCTGCCAATTTGCTTGATTATTTATGTTGTGACTTATTGGCTCCGAGTTCCGTTATCAAAGGTGGTACCATTTCAGTTTCCCCAAAATTGGCGGTGGAGCGCAAAAAATGGCGCCATCCTGATATTTTCATTTTTTCTCGGAGCGCTAACACACATTATTTGGGATTCATTTACTCATGATACAGGGGCTGTTGTTCGTCATTTTACATTTCTTAAATCAAATTTAAATATTATGACGGATAGCCAAGAGATTGCTATTTATAAGCTATTGCAGCATGCGGGCTCTTTATTCGGCGCACTGTATCTGTGTTATAAATACTGGCAGTACCATTATCGACAAAGCCAAGAAAATCAATGGGAAAATATTCATAGACTTAAAAACCTTTTTGTTATTGCTATTATTTCGGCCTTTTTAGCGGCACCGCTCGCGTACTATTTAGTGCCCAAAGAGCCACATTTGCATATTAACCGGTTGGTCTACCTCGAATTAACATTAGCGGTTCCATTTTTCTTTGGTTTATTAACTGTGTTTGCCTTATGGAAACAATATACCCTCATCACCGTGAACGAAAAGTAAAAGTGCTATGTAAAATAAAACTCACCTTGCTGTTATATCTTGGTAAGATAGCCTTTAATATTGTAGTTACGGGGTAACTTTATGTTTATTTGGGTAGATGCTGACGCCTGTCCGAAAGTGATTAAAGAAGTGCTGTACCGCGCGGCAGATCGCGAGAAAGTTCAGATAACGTTCGTCGCTAATCAACGGTTAACCGTTCCTCCTTCAGCCTTTTTACGTACCTTGCAAGTTCCAGCAGGGTTTGATGTGGCAGATAATGAAATAGTACGTCGTGCACAATTGGGTGATTTAGTGATTACTGCTGATATTCCTTTAGCGGCGGAAGTGATGGAAAAAGGCGCTATTGCGTTAAATCCAAGGGGAGAGCGCTATAGTGAAGCGACCATTCGTGAGCGTTTAACAATTAGAGACTTTATGGATACGATGAGGGCAAGCGGTGTACAAACAGGGGGACCTGCAAGTCTAAGTCAACGTGACCGGCAACAATTTGCAAATGAACTAGATAAATGGTTATTGCAACGTAGGAAAGCATTAACTCAATAATGGTTGGGGTTTATGATGTCACCTTAAAGCCGTTAAAACCGTTCTAAGGTGACATGTCATATATATTCATTACGGTACTCTTATTATCCGAAGATCAGTCGTCACTGTCTAATTTTGGTTTACAGGTGTACACCCAAGCTGGTGGAAAATTTAGATAAACCCTCTTTTTGGTAAAAGAAAAGTAACGTGAGAACATGGACTCACACCCTTGAGTATATTGAAATAATATAAGGCTTCCGTTGTTTTTTATTAACCTCTCTTGTACCTTTTTGAGAATTTTCATCCCCATCTTCTTTCTTAGTGAACGAAAAGGGATCCCTGAAATAACAATATCATAATCACCCGATAGATATTCTGCTGAGCAATGATGAATTGTTGTTCGATGATCGTCTATCTTCTGCAAAATTTTAATGAAATCATTATTGATTTCATAGAGTTCTAAATATGCTAACGATGACATTCGTTGCAAAATATATTGCGTTATAACACCGTTACCTGCACCGATTTCTGCGATTTTATAACTGTTTCTCCAATCAATATTGTTGAGCATGGTATTACATAACCAACGAGAAGAGGGCAAGACAGTTCCCATCTTAGTTGGCGATGCGATAAAATTTTTCATATAAAGTGGATAGTGATTTATTTGGTAAAAAAAAGATATTTTCATATTGTGTACCTATAGTAGGGTTTTTTAGGCTCTTATTTATACCGGTAGACCACATTCACTACAGAATTTCGCTTCTTTATTTAAGATTGAGTTGCACTGTTTACATCGCATAATATTTTGATATTGCTGATTAACATCAGAGTAGCTATCGCGATTTTGATATTCATATTGGTCATGTTGGCGACCATGTTTAGAATAACCGCCATGACCTGAATCACGCCCATGTTTTGAATATCGAGAATGCTTGCCTAAGCCAAATAACCAACTGAGAAATGACATGATACAGTCCTCCATCGTTGAACAGGTTTATACTATAAACCTTGGATATAGCACCAAGCTCAATAATTTTTATGCATAATTACAATTAATTACACTGAAAATTTATTTAATAACAAAATTTGACGCTAATAGTTAAATCTCTATAAGAAATAAGAAAGATAAAATATGAGGTAGGCTTAATGGCAGGAATAGATTAATTTTATATCAGTGTATGGCGTACATATTAGGGGGCATTATTTAACTTATGCATATGAGATATAAAGTCTCAAAGCGCTTATTGTAAAACAGTTATAAGCGCGAGAGAAATTAAGCGCTGACGCTATTAAGATGTTGGGTTGTCAATGTGTTCTGTACTGTGGTTATTGGCCCTCATGATTTGGGCGGTGATGAACATATTCAATAACTGTGCCATCGGGATGAACTGCATTAAAAGCCCTTCCGGTTGGTACATCTTGTAGTGGGAAAATAATTTTCGCGCCTTGTTCGACTAATTTATCGTAATAAGGTTGCACATCATCAACGAGGAATGTCGTATGAGTACTCGTAAAGGGGGCCAATTTGTCATCTGGCCCTTCAATGATCAAGAAAGCACCTACCATGGCAAGACGCAGTTGGTGCTCAGGGAAAGGGAAAAAACCGTCTATAGTGATTTGTTGCAGTTGTTCATAAAACGCAATGCTACTTTCTAATTCACCTTGCTTCACGAAAACACGAGCCATCACACGTGGGGTAGTTAAATGCTCGCTTGAAGGGTGCTTGCGCCAAAGTTGTGTTAATTTCATTGCTATCATTTCCTTTTTGGGATCCAGCCACTTTGAAAATACAAGCAAATTAATAAAATATCGAGGGCGTTTTGAGTCAATTTTATTCTAATATCTATCAATAAGGTATAAGTTACCCATCGATGTTATTACGCTATTGAGAATGGCAGATGAGCAACATTTAAATAGATTTAAGATGTTGGATTTTATTGTTAACTATGAGTGAAAAATTGGTTGGTATTATTTGCCTTAGTCTTTAAGAGAATTCCAAATTAAATCCCCTTAAACTTAAGGTATATTTTTTAATTTTATAACTAGTTATGTACAATGAATAGACTAACCCTACAAAAAGAACAGTATTCGATCTCTGTCATAAGACAGTCGTTATACTGGATGACATCAATAACAGAATGGACATTGACAGAAAAAGACACTACGTATGAGGTGTCCTTTAAAGACTGTAATGATGATACTTTATTTCAATTTAATCGCCTATTGAATGATTATACTTTAAGAGAACAGATTGATATAAAGACAAGAGATATCAGAAGCTCGATTATGAGTAAAGTATTGGCCAGTATTGATGAGCGTTTATCTCAATGAATCTTTTACCTTTTAATTTTGAAAAAATAAGTGAAGAAGATTTTTTCATAAGTAATCTTGCGGGGTATTCGACCACGCTAAAGTCTGAAAATTTTTTTGAGCTAGTTAACGAACATGCAACATCGAATGAACAACTAAACAAAGAACTAATAGAAAAGCTATTTATTAGCAATAATGTTTTGTTAGCAGAGAAGATGCTTTCTTCAGCACTTGGAAAAAAAATAACAAATGAGATCAAATTTTCTCCTATTTTTATGATAGTACCGACTCTCAGATGCGATCATACGTGTAAATATTGCCAAGTTAGCCGCGCCTCATTATCAGCCAAAAATTTTGATCTTAAAGAAGAAAAAATCCCTAAAATAATATCATTAATAAAAAAGCTTTCATCTAAACCATACAAAATAGAAATTCAGGGAGGGGAGCCTCTACTACGTTTTGATTTAATAAAAAAAATATATCAAGAAGCCGTGATAGTACTTGGGGAAGAAAATATTGAATTTGTTATTACATCAAGTCTATCTTTGCTTAACGATGATATGATTGATTGGTCTATCAATAAACCTATCTATTATTCGGTTTCTCTTGATGGAACGGAATCTATCCATAATAAGAATAGAATTTTACCCAATGGCAATTCATTTCAACTCGTTGAAAATAATATTAAAAAATTACAGAAAGCGCTTGGTAAATCACATGTTGCAACAGTGACCACAGTGACAAAAGCTTTACTTGACTCCCCACATTTGCTACTGGATGCACATCAATCGTTAGAAATATTCGATATTTTTATTCGGCCTATTAGTCCTTATGGATTCGCTAAAAACAAAGATGATTACACTATTGATGAGTATCTTGCTTTTTATTCCAAACTATTAGAGCTTGTTCTTGAAAAAAATAAGCAAGGAATTCCATTTGTCGAACATTCTGCTGCAATCCACATTAAAAGAATAAATAATCCAAATTTTGCTGGATACGCAGATTTGAAATCACCTAGTGGATTGATTTTCAATAGCTTACTATTTAATTATGATGGAAAGCTATATGGTAGTGATGAGACTAGAATGTTACAAAAAGTCCATCCTGATATTGATTTTTCCATTGGAGATATAGAGCAGCTTATATTTTCACAAAATCCTATCTACCATCAATTGCTGTCTGACTCACTGAATATGCTCCATGTCGGATGTGATAATTGTGCGTATCAACCTTTTTGTGGCGTTGACCCATGCCAAAATATTAGCCTATTCGGTGAGCCTATCGGTAATAAAAGCTTATCGCGTTTCTGTTTATATCATAAAGGTATGTTTAATCTCTTATTATCTAAAATAATAAAAAACAATGAAGATGCAAAGATTCTAAAGGAATGGTCTTATGCCTAACGTTGTAAGAAATGATCAATTTATATTACTTGAGCCAATTCCTGCTGGATATTATCAGCTATATAAGGACCAGCTATCTAGCCCTGAGTTTTATTTTGATAATATCCTAGTCGTTAAGGAAAAGAATGTAGAATACCATACTGCTGGAGTGAAACATGTTATAGCGGATGAAACATTATATCATTCAATCGAAAGTGGTGATATTGCTTCTGTAACAATGAACAAAATGAGAATTATTCTTTCTAGAAAAGCCAATCATAATACGCTATTGCTGACAGAAAGATGTAATAACTTATGTTTATTCTGCTCTCAGCCACCTAAGAATATATCCGATAGTTGGTTATTAGATGTTGCTACACAAGCGTTAGCTGCATTTAAATTAGAAGGAGTTATTGGAATTAGTGGCGGTGAGCCTTTGCTTTATGGGATTGAATTTATTGAGTTTTTGGAGCATGTTAAAAATAATACGCCAAAAACAGCATTACATATTCTGACGAATGGCAGAGCATTTAAAGATTTAATGTTTACAAAACAAGTAGCAAATATTGCAAAAGAGCTTCCTATTACTTTTGGGATCCCGCTATATTCAGCCTCAGCAAGTATACACAATAAACTAGTATCAAGTGATGGTGCATTTGAAGAAACAATATCAGGCATTATCAATGCTGGTAACAGTGGATTAAACATAGAATTAAGATTTATTCCTACAAACTATAATTATTCAGATCTATATACTGTTGTTGAAATGGCAGGACGTGTTTTTTCAAACATCAATCAAATTTCAGTGATGAATTTGGAAGCGACAGGGTGGGCTCGTAAAAATTGGAAATCGCTTTACGTAAATCCTGAGACCTATCTTGAATCACTACAAAAAGCGATTGATATCGCAGAAAGATCTCAATTACCTATTGTATTATTTAATTATCCTCTCTGTCATATCTCACAGGATCTATGGCAGTATAGTGTTCAATCAATATCTGATTGGAAGAATTACTATCCTGATGATTGCCTTCACTGCAAAATGATGGGCGAATGTGGAGGGTATTTTAGTTCATCTTATGGTCAATACCACCAACCACCGAGAGTTATAGTATGAAAAAATGGAATTTAGCAGCATTATTACCTGGGTTTCTTGTGCTAAATAATCAAGTATTTGCAGACTCTGCGATTACGTTTAAAAATGAACAATCTTATCAACCCGATGATCTTATTTTTGCTCCTTTAAATACTGAAACGCCAATATATATTGCAGGTCATCGAAGTCATAGTTCACATCGAAGCCATCGTAGCCACAGTTCTCATCGTTCTTCCTCGGGTGGTGGTTATTATCGTTCGGCTCCTGTAACACCATCTTATTCGGCTCCAGCGACAAATAATCAGCAGCGTAATTTATCTGGAAATGCACAAAATTCAGCTAACAAAAATGACTATGCAGCAAATATTAGGCAATCAACACTAACAGCAGAACAACGTAAAAGATTGGTGATGCGGGTTCAATATGCACTTTTTGAGAGAAATTATTTTGATGGGGTAATAGATGGTGTGATGGGGCCTGCAACTAGAAACGCGATAACGCGTTATCGACAAACATACGGGTTACCGCTTAATGTGTTTATAGATGCAGAACTACTGAATTCCTTGGGAATATATGCATCAAACTAATCAAGGCTAATGTTGCCATGTAAGGATATTTAATGAAGGGCTATTTTCTTTTTATATTAACATTCTTTTTTTCTGGCATCGTATATGCTGATGATTACCTCTACAATTATCGTTATGGTACAGGTTCACCATATGGGTATAATTATGATGTTTCTGGAACAGATGATTATGGTGAAAGTGTCAGCGGGAATATTGATATTCAAGGGAAATACGGAACAGGTATAATAACTAATTCAGATGGTGAAGAAGTGGATGTTGATGTTGAATGGGATGGTTATGGCGAACTTATCGCTGAAGATGCTGATGGCAATAGCTATGAATTATCAGTTGATTAACCTAAGATCCAACATAACAGATATTAACTAAATATCACTCAGTGTAAACATCGTATGTATACGATAAACAATGATAGCAGTTACCATTTATATCCAACACCGATGGTATAGTTGGTATTGTTAGAATCACCTTTATCTGCATTGATTTTTTCTCTAATAATACTGGCATTCAAATTTAGTCCATCGGTTAAGTGATACATCATGCCAAGTCGAGCATTTAAATCGAGGCTCACATCATTATTAAATCCTCGACCAATACGACCTTTGGTGTAGATGCTTATTGTTTTAGCAAATAGGTATTGGTTAAAATCCCAAGCCAATGACCCTTGCATATAATTATCATTGACCCCATTGCGATATGTCATGTGTTGATAACTGAGAAGGCCAGTAAATGAAAGCGAACTTAGCTCGGTATTCCATACTTGCCAACCAGGGCCTGTGCCAACACCACCTTTGGATTTTATGTCTTCGATCCAATCATGTTGATAATTAAGTGAGCCACGCCAGAAGAAAGATGGATTAATAAAATAGTCTAATTCATAACCTAAATTGTAGTAATAACTACTGACGTTATGGTCATCTTTATTCCGGAGCATTGCACCATTTAATCCATGGCGCCAATCTTTCGCCGATATTTGCATATTGGCATCGAATGAATATTTCTCGCTGCTTGAGGCCCCTTTATTATAGGTAGCGCCTGCATTTATTCCACCCGTGATTTTTGTTTGTTTTAGGGGAGTACCCTCTAGTTTTTTACTTAAAACCAAATCATCGTTAATTCTCATTTTTTGATGCTTATCACCACTAATTAGGATTATTTCGCCTTCTTTTGACGCTTCAATAGCATCGATTTGTTGCCATTTATCTGGAGAACGCAGTTTGATAACGACCGGTTCATCAATATCAAATGTCTTTATATCATTTAGTTTGACCCTTAATTCTCCAGCATAACTGGTTTTAATAAGCACCTTATTATCATCAATAATACTTATCATTCCTGACAGCGAATCTCCATTTTTCAAATAGATATTATCAGCATAAGCAGAGGTTGTAATTGAACCTATAATTAAAATTGCTAAATATCGCATTAAATTAAACCTCATGCTGTGCTAGTGATATCAATCACTTAACCGTAACGCCGATAAAATTCGATATCAATAGCCTTTACTCAACTAGGCGGTATATTTATTTTCATTTACTAAAGTATAAATTTATTTAACTCTCAAAGAGGGTGAAAAATAAATATCACTTAAGTATTTTTTGGTTTGGCATTAATAAAAATCCCATTGCTTTGCTTTTAAAAAATCACGGGTATTTATCAAGCTAGGGTCAATAAGTCCATCAGAAAAAGAATGATTGATATCGTAAAATTGATCTATATGACCACCTTTTTAGCAGTTTGAGTGCTATATTATTAACTCCTACGCGATGACAGAGGTGAACCAATGAAAATGTTAATGCTGCAAGAAATGACCGATGCTCAACGGGTTAGAGTAAATACGCGGCTCGGTCAAGAGAGAAAGAAATTGGGGCGTGAATTAACCAATGCGGAGCACAGTAGGGTAAAAAATGAAATTGTTGCTGAAATATCAAGGGAAGTTGAATTAGCAGCGAAAAAAGCGAGGGCACAAAAAAGGAAAGACAAGTTAGCTGCTAGTGATGAAACATACAGTTGGTCAACACATAACCATCGGCGAGGTTTCCGTTAACTGTACTACCTTGAATTGACCAATAGAACTTATTACTACTTACAGAGGGATGAGATTGGCTCTGTAAGTAGGCTCATTTCTTTTAAAACGCATTAGCGGTAAGCCACTGTAAAACATCCTCATAGCAACCACGATATATAATTCGATCTTGTTTTTTCTCGAGTTGATAGTGGTACATTGGGTCGTAATATTCATGAAGTAGGGGGCATAACCAAGCAAAATGGGCCTCTGTTGAGCCGCTTTTTTGTTGTTCGATTAATGCGCTATCTAGCAAGGTGCTGAGTTCTGCCGCGCGTTGTGTACCTAAACGACGACGAATTGCCGATATGCCATGATGCAAGTATTCACTGTAAGCCTCCCAGCCTTGCTCTTCACCATAAGTACTTAAAAAGTCGTGAGTCATACGATCAAAATACTCAGCTTTAAGCCGCTCTAAGCGTAATTCAAATGGATCTTCAACGACCACTAATGATGCTTGTGCCATTTGGGTACGTAAAGGTTGAGGGAGGCTATTTGCACCAATTGCACGGCCTTCATCTTCGATGACCCAGCGGGAATATTGTTGTGATTTTTTCAGCAGTTCAACAGCAAGATGATTTTCAAATGTAGCTTGCGAATATTGCTGTTGTAGTGTGCGACCAAAAGAAGAGCCTCTATGATGAGCGATACCCTCAAGATCAATACCATCCGGCAGTTTACGTACCATTGTCGTTTTTCCGCTACCAGTACACCCACCAATAAGGACAATCGGTCGTTGTACTAACTCTTTTGTT
Organism: Providencia sp. PROV267; assembly: GCF_028477825.1. Taxonomy (NCBI): domain Bacteria; kingdom Pseudomonadati; phylum Pseudomonadota; class Gammaproteobacteria; order Enterobacterales; family Morganellaceae; genus Providencia; species Providencia sp. PROV267. The sequence continues at coordinate 90,465 of NZ_JAMPLX010000018.1, forward strand.
AACTCAATAACTGTCTGTCGTAAGGCTTTATAACCACCAACAATTAATGGGTATTCAATACCGATTTCACGTAGCCATTGCTGAACAATGTGTGAACGCATGCCACCTCGAGCACAGCAGATATAGCCTTGGGGAAATTGTTGGCAAGCTTTATGCCATGCGGCTAGTCGTTCTGAGCGAATGGCACCATTAACCAATTGGTGGCCTAATTCGACCGCTTTTTTCGAACCTTGCTGTTTGTAACAGGTCCCAACGGCTGCACGCTCTGCATCATTCATTAAAGGCAAATTATGAGCTGCTGGCATTGAGCCTTGTTTAAATTCAATAGGCGCGCGAACATCAATTATTGGTGTATCTGTGGCTAGGATCTGTCGAATATTTTTCACTAAAGGAGTTAATTCCATAATAAAAACGGTGATATCAATCCAATCGAAGCGACTACTATACTCCCATGTTGGAATGAAGGCACGCAATCATAAGGCTGGCTCTTAGACAATCAGCCAGCCACATTAGTGACGCTGTCACATTTGTTATGCTATTTTGTATTTTAAGAGATCTTTTCTAAGATCAATTTCACTATTTCTTCTAAGGGTAACATACCGTCAATAATGTAATCACTGTCGTTTTTTCTCTTTTCTGCATCGCAACATAAGAAGGCCGCGAAACTATTCGCTGATATTTGCAAAAATTTCATGGCGAATTGCGTTTTGGCGGTTCCGTAAAATGCGTCGAGATAAAGTGATATCTAATGGGGTTTCTAAAAGAAGGCATATGAAATTTTATTAGCTAATGCAGGATGTACTTTTGCAAAAGGGTAACCTAAGAGGATGTAATTAAATTTACCTTAAGCAATTTTGTCATTAATACAGTGGATGAATGGTGCGATATCCCATTCATCATAATTTCCACCACAAGTAATCCAATCATCAATATCTGACGAGTCGGTTGGATAATCATAACCGTCAGCAACTATGAGGGCGCATTTTTGCTAGCCCTTGTGTTTTTGTATCATATAAACGCCATAGAAATGATTTTTTTGAGTTTTTACTTTGCAAGCCGCTCTTCACATTGAGATTTTATTGTAAGAATAAAATCTTCGATTGTTTTTGAGTTTGAAACATCAAAGGTCTCACCGGTTAAATAGGTTCGTTGTGCCGCTGACAACAATTGATAGTGTGAGGGGGTATTAATCCTATGTAATAACCAATCCGCAGCCTCTGATTTGGAGGCAATTTTTTGTGTCGACAAGGTATACAAAATGCGTGCTAAGGCGAGAATAATATTACATTCATCATGTTCCCAGTCGTCCTGATCGTTCCATTGTTCTAGTGTCGCTTTTAGCGCTTTTGATAAATCACTGAACGGAATAGGTAGAAAAGAGTGAGTAGCATCGTTACCTAGTATTGCAATGCTGTGCTGGTGAACTTTAGTCAGTAAAATAGCGATATCAGGGTCGATTTGAGGCGGTTCAAATATCCCTGAAACAATATCATCTCTAAGCCACTCGCCAAATTGTAATTCACGGCGAGGAGGGTAATGCCATTTCTTAACTGATTCATTAAGTAAGACTGTTACCTCTAACGCGCGTTGTTTTGGATCGGAACCTGGCCAAGCCGAAACCGTTAAAAGTTCGCTCATCAATTGTTGACGTTGCTGCTCTGAAAGAGGGGCATCGACAGTAACGAGTAAGTCAATATCACTAAGAGGTTTTAGGCCACCATGTAATGTGGAGCCATAAAGGTAAATACTATTTAGTATCTCGCCAAGGTGTTTGTCAATGAGCTGACAGGCGGATTTAACTTGTTGCAGTATGCTAGTATCAATATGTTCAAAATTCATATTAGTTTTAGTGTCTTTGTTATTAATTTTATCAACAGGATCATACACTAATAAGTCATCAACAAATCAGAATATGGCAGAATGAGGATTTGGGTAATTACAGTATTACATTTTCAAAATACTGGCGCGTTTAATACACGCCCATGCTACCACGAGTAGTACAAATAAAAAATTTTACCTTTGAAAACCTGTGATATTTTCAGAGTTAATAATTTTGTCATGTATAATAAACAAAATAAATCTTGCATCAGACCGATCGGTCTATTACATTGTCGATATGAACAGAAAGACTGAACATGATACCCGGGAACATCTTCTTGTCACTGGTGAGCGCCTTTGTCTTCAGCGTGGTTTTACTGGAATGGGGCTAAGTGAGTTGCTAAAAACGGCAGAAGTACCAAAAGGGTCGTTTTATCATTATTTCCGCTCTAAAGAAGCTTTTGGTGTTGCGATGTTAGAGCACTATTACGCCGGCTATCTACAAAAGTTGGTGAAGCACTTCGAGCATGGAGCAGGTAATCATCGTGATCGTTTACTTGCCTATTATGGAAAAATGTTAAACAACACTTGCCAGTTTGACCATACAACAGGCTGTTTGACGGTGAAGTTATCAGCAGAGGTATGTGATCTATCAGAAGATATGAACATTGCGATGGATCAAGGTGTGAGCCAAGTCATCGCGCTACTGGCACAAACACTGGAAAATGGGCGTGATGAAAAATCACTGAATTTTTCAGGGGAGTCGCTATCTATCGCACGGGTTCTTTATTCTTTATGGTTAGGTGCAAATTTACAGGCAAAAATATCGCGTAGTAATAAGCCGATGGAAAGCGCACTGGCCTATGTGGAAAAAATGATTGCAGCGCCTGAAAGTTAATAGGCGTTTTTATTTACTCAATTACTAGTCGACCGGTCTAATCTGGAGCTTTTATGTCACAGAAAAAACTATTTACACCTCTTAAAGTGGGTACACTAACCGCACCAAATCGTATTTTTATGGCACCACTAACCCGTTTACGTAGCATTGAACCCGGCGATATTCCGACTCCATTAATGGGGGAATATTATCGCCAACGTGCCACCGCAGGGTTGATCATTTCAGAGGCGACTCAAATTTCTGCACAATCAAAAGGCTATGCCGGAGCTCCAGGGCTACATAGCACCGAGCAAATCGCTGCATGGAAAAAAATCACTTCAACGGTTCATGAAGCAGGAGGGCGTATTGCTGTTCAATTGTGGCATACCGGGCGAATTTCTCATGTTAGCCTTCAGCCTAATGGGTTAGCTCCCGTCGCACCTTCAGCAATAAGTGCAGGAACACGGACATCATTACGCGATGAAAATGGCCGTGCTATCCGTGTCGATACATCCATGCCTCGTGCATTAGAAACAGAAGAAATTCCAGCGATCGTTAATGACTTCCGTCAAGCGGTTGCTAATGCACGGGAAGCAGGTTTTGATATGGCTGAATTGCATGCTGCTCACGGTTATTTACTGCATCAATTTCTCTCTCCATCCGCGAATCACCGTACTGACCAATATGGTGGAACAAGGGAAAATCGTGCTCGTTTTCTTTTAGATGTTGTTGATGCAGTTTGTGCGGAATGGGGGGCTGAACATATTGGGATCCGTATCTCACCTATAGGTACATTTCAAAATACCGATAATGGGCCGAATGAAGTTGACGATGCCCTGTATCTCATTGAAGAGCTAGACAAACGTCATATTGCCTATTTGCATCTGTCTGAACCTGATTGGGCGGGCGGTCAACCATATACTGATGATTTCCGTCAAAAAGTGCGTGAACGCTTCCACGGTGTGATCATTGGTGCTGGCGCTTACACTACAGAAAAGGCAGAAAATTTAATCGAGAAAGGGTTGATTGATGCTGTTGCATTTGGTCGTGATTTTATTGCTAACCCTGATCTCGTCGCTCGCCTTAAAAATAAAGCTGCACTCAATCCTCAGCGCCCTGAAAGCTTTTATGGTGGTGGCGCAGAAGGGTATACAGATTATCCATCTCTCTGAGTATTAATGTTGATAGCGGCGATAACTCGGCGCTAATATTTAACACTCACATATATATGAATTAACGTATATGTTAGGTTGGTATAAATTGATAACATGATAAAGAAGTGGATGTGGAACCATTACAATTATTCAAATTATTAAGTGACCAAGCGAGATGAGATATTGTACTGCGGCTAAACGTATCGGGAGAGTTATGCGTATGTGATATTTATACGGTATTAGATTTTTCTCAGCCAAAAACATCTCGCCATCTTGCAATGCCACGTAGCTCCGGTTTATGACTTGATTCAAAACACGGTACATAGATAAGGGGTCGACAATTGTTTACCCAATTTATCCTGTTCTAATTGATGTTTTATGTATTCTTGTATTCGTTTCGTATTCTTACCCACCGTATCAACAGAGTATCCTCCGCACCAAAATTCTCTTTTACGATATTTAAACTTTAAATCGCCGAACTGTTCATAAAGCATTAGGCTACTTTTCCCTTTTAAATATCCCATAAAGCTCGAAACACTCATTTGAGGCGAAATGTCCAACAGCATGAGTATTAGCAACTGATTACTAATACCTTATCTAACTAGAAATGCTTTCGATACACTACATAATAGTAACATTACTTCACTATATGATTTTTTTAAATTTAAGGATACGGATTGAGTATTTACACATCATTTTATACTTAAGGGATATATTCTGATATTTGGCAGTAAAAAAATTCTAGTTAAATTAAAAAAATACTCAGAAAATAGGTTATTATATTTATGTGTTAGTAAATAAATGTAAACATATATTTCAATAAAACAATAAAAAATTTTAAGAAAAATCTGTTTTTAATTCAATACTAAACCTTAATAGCGGGGTTTATGAGTTTCAATTTTTATTATGCATTATGTGTTGTTTTTTTGTTGATGATAATTTTTTAAGTCAAATCATTTTAAAGTTAAAAGATTAAAAATGTCTTTTTATTCATATGATTATTGTTCATTGGTGGTGGTGCGCACAATATGAGCAAGTTAAGTGGGTGTTAAATTATAGTTAAGAACAACTATAGGGACAATTGAACGTTTAACTCTCATTTTTAATGAAGAATATTTAACAATTGAATTATTAAAAATAAAAGACAATTACATTTGCTTACTCACTGCATGAATATTCACTCTAGAAAAAAATTTTTTTTGGATTAGAATCTTCGCCAATCCCGTTAATTAAGAAAGTTAAGTTTTTTTCAATTAATTAAACGTGGATGTCAATATGGAAATATGAGTGTATATGGAAAACATGAATTTAGAGTTTAAAAATAAATTTCTTTAAAAGAAAACAGGAAAAGAATCGATCAGCCTATTCATTAAGTTGAAATCAATTCATTTCTATTTAAGTCCTGCGATTAAAAAGGGTGTTGTAATCGTAGGATAAATATTAACTTACACCCAATTATTAATAAATATTTAAGGTCTTATTATGTTTAATCAAAAAAATATGATTGCTCTATGTGTTGCTGCTGGCTTAGGATTCGCTGGTGCTGCTTCTGCAGGTCAAAACGCTCAAGTAAATGTTTCAGGTCAAATCGCAGCTGCAACCTGTGATTTAAGTGTTAGCAATCCTAATATTGACTTAGGTACTCACATTTCTGCGGATATTACAGCAGCTGGTGATATTGCTTCAAGTGCAAAAGACTTCACTCTACAATTAACTAATTGTAGCAAAGATCAAACCGGTGCATCAGTTCAATTATTTGCTAAAGGAACTGCATTGGACGCGAATGGTGATTACTTCAACAACACTGCAAATGCAACTGTTGGTGTTAAATTAACTGCTGATTCTAAACCAGTTAAACCTAACACAAGTGTTGATTTAACTTCTGTGACTGGATTAGCTCAAGGTTCTTCTGCTTCAATCGCAATGAACGTTGGCTTATATTCAACAGTAGGAACTCCTGCTTCACAACGCATTGATGCTCCAATTACATTCTCTGTAAGCTACGAATAATAATTATTTAAATGAGATGGCAGAAATGGCCATCTCATTTATCACTTGTTACTTAATAGAATGACTATTGGAGATAAATTATGAATTTGATGTCAACTATCAGATACTCAATAATTGGAATGATGATATTTGGTCTTGAAATTACAGGACTATCAGCTGCTGGGGTAGGCCTTAATACTACTCGAATTGTTTTTCCACAAAATAGCCAATCTATTCCGGTAACTGTTCGCAATAGTACAGAGAACGAAGAATATCTGGTTCAGGTATATTTAACGAAAACACCTAGTGATTCTACCCAAGAGAAGGTATTTGATATTCTTCCTCCTATGCTCTATTTGAAACCGGGACAACAGCGAGATGTTCGTATTACTGAAACCTCTAGCTCAATGAATTTACCGAAAGATCGTGAATCAATTTATTACTTACATGCAAGAGCAATCGCACGCAGTGAAAAAAATTCAGAGTTGGATGTTTCAAATATGAAAGGTGATGTAAAAATTGCAATAGAAAATGTGATTAAAGTATTTTATCGCCCAACTGGGTTAGTTCAGACTTCTGATAAAGCACAAGAAAGTTTGACGTTTTCAGCAGTTCAAGGCGGTGTGCAAGTCACAAACAACTCTCCTTATTATATTACATTAGCATCTTTAAAAGTTGGTAATAAGCATATAGATATTTCAGCTAAAAAGAACAACACGATGGTGGCGCCTTTTAGCAATATAATTTATCCGACAACTGTGAATACAGGCCCAATCACTTGGGTAACTATTAATGATTTAGGGGGCTATGTTGAACATACGAAACCATAAATTATCCACCTTAGTCGCATGTTTATTAATGGCTTCTACAATGCAATCTTTTGCAGGAAATAAACTAGAAATACTTGCAGATATACAAAGTATTGGTGAATGTGACATTGAGGTAACGCCATCAAATATCGAAATGACTCGTCGTCCTGTTGTCGGAGATTTTAGATTAAATGATGCTGTAGATATTACGCCAATAAAACTTTCATACCAATGTCGAGATTATGAAACAACGGTGATGCCCGAAGTAATGGTAACAGGTGATGTATCAAATGACCCTAATCTATTTTTAACAGAGAACCCTGCTGGAGCAAAAGGGGTTGGTTTTATGCTGAAAAATGGCGAAGTGTCAGAGTTGGTAGGGTTCTACTCTAAGGGAAAAACCTTAAAAAATAATGAAAGCTTTTATTTACCTGCTGGAAGTACAAAAGGTTCTTTACCAATGACCATCGGATTTGTACGTCAAGCAGACAATAGCACCGTTACAGCGGGTTCTGCAAAAGCATCAATTTTATTAACCGTTGTAATGCCATAATTCAAAAAAGAGGATACCAATGTGCTGCGGTTAATTTTATCTTTTGTATCGATTGTATTCTGCCAATCAGTATTAGCACAAGTGAATACTGTTGCTGTCGATTTTGAAGCGACTTTTTATAAAAAGACTTGTGAAGTTGATGTTTCAGAAGCTGTGATTGATTACAAAAAAGTTTCACCAGTTGATATTGTCAAAAACGATTCGGGTGAAACCACAAAGTTAAATCGAGATATAACTTTGAAGCTAGCAAAATGTACAAATGTTAGCGATTTATCTAAAAGCAAAATTTTTGTATCTGGACAAACAGAAATTTTCAATGGAAAACCTTTATTCAAAGAAAGTGGAACCTCAAAAGGTGTCGGTATTAAGTTATTAGTTAATAACATTGCGAAAACAGATGGTGATGTTCTTTTCCGGCTTAACTCTAGTAATGCTATCGGTGATACCTTTACAGTGACAACAGCATTATCTTGCGGTGAATGTAACGATACGAATCAAATAACAAAAGGTAGTTTTAAAGCGTCAATGATATTCACCGTACTCACTGACTAGCTAATCTAGGATATATAATATGCGTAGAATCATACTTTCATTATTTTGTTTGGTTGGTACTTTAATTTTATTAACAGACTTATCTTCTAATGCTTATGCAGGGCTACTATTAGAACAAACAAGAATTATTTGGAATGGTGATTCAACGCAAGAATCCATTACCTTAAAAAACGATAGTGACAGTGTATATTTAGTTCAATCAGGGGTGTTTGATACGCCTATTGGGCAGAAAGAATCAGGCGTATTTTTAGTTACACCACCACTATATCGATTGAATCCAAATAGTCAGCAGGCAATGAAAATTTTGCCTGAAGAAAAAATAACTCAACTGCCTAAAGATAAAGAATCCTTATTTTATTTTAGTGTTATTGGTATACCAGGTGTTACAACTAACAATAATGAAGAACAGGTGGCAAAGTTATCGATAGGTACACGTTTAGTTATAAAACTATTTTATCGCCCCAATGGATTAACACAATCAAGTGAAGATGCAATTAAAGGGCTACAGTTTTATTTACATAAAAAGAATGTATGTATAGAAAATCCATCTCCATATCATATAACATTAAGCTCTCTAAAAATAAATAATAAACAGTATCCGAAAATATCTGGAGTAATAATTCCACCAAAAAGCAGATACTTAATAAACAATACTGGTGAAGTAAATCAGTCGAGTAAAATAGCATGGAAAGCAGTTAATGATTATGGTGGTGATAGTGAAGATAATACGGCTTCACTAATATTAGGCGAGAGGAAAACATGTCAATAGTTAAAAAAATCATTATTTTAATTGTTTCTTTTGTTTATTATATGGGATCGTCTTTCGCAAATACCGATATCATGAATGGTTTGTTATTTTCACCTGAACGTATAGTTTATAAAGAATCGGAAAAAAATGGTGTTTCAACCATGTTAGAGAATGCGAATAGCGAGGCAATACTCGTCCAGTCTCAAATCATTGCTGCAAATGAAAAAACGTTGAAGCCACTGATTAATAAAGAATCAGATATTTTTTTAATCACACCGCCATTACATCGTTTAGATAGTGGCGTTCGCTATAGTTGGAAAATACAACGGGTTGCTGATGGCAATTTAGCAAAAGATAGAGAAAGTGTATTTTATGTTTCATTAAGAATTATTCCAGAAGTATCAGATAAGAACACCTCGGAGTTTATTGTTACTCCAACACTCTATTTAAAAATGCTTTATCGACCTAAAGCAATTGAAGAATTACGGATTGACAAGGAAGTGGAAAAAATGCGTTTTTCTATAAATAAAAATAAACTGACGATCAAAAACCCGTCAGCTCTTTCAATAACATTGACCTCATTAACTATTGGTTCATATAAAGTGCCAATGAAATTAATTGATGACAGTATTCCTCCATTTAGTGAAAACCAAATTGAATTACCTCAATCTGTTTCTGGTGAGGTTACTTGGCAAGCTTTAAATGAATATGGATTAATAACAAAACTGAGCACTGGCGTATTGGATGAGAGTATATTATGAACAACAGAATATTTATCTTAAAACCTATCTCAATAGCGCTTATGTTTTGTCTGTTTGGGGGGGTAACTAGTGCTGAGCCTTATTTTGATCCCGCTCTTTTAAACCTGCCGGCAGGAACAGATAAAGATAGTATCGATTTATCTGTATTTGCACGTTCTGATACAGTAGCTCCTGGTCGTTACATAGTTACTATGAAAATAAATAAAGAGGAGATAGGCCAGAAGGAAATATATTTCACACAAGATGGTGAAGGTAACATTGTTCCTGAATTTACTCCCGCTATGTTAGAGGAGTTCGGCGTAAATATTCAAGGTAATTCTATATTGAAAGGAATGCCTGCGACTCACAAAATTACCTCTCTATCATCGGTAATAGAAAATGCACAAGTTCAATTCGATGTTTCAAAATTAACACTAAATTTAAATATCCCGCAAATCTCTATGAACCAGAAGGCTAGAGGTGCTGTACCGATAGAGCTTCTTGACCAAGGTTTACCTGGCTTGATATTAAACTATCAAGTCAGTGGGAGCCGACAAGAATTTACGGGTGGAATTGGCGGTAAAACAAAAAATAACTCTATTTTTGCCAACATTACAGGCGGATTAAATCTTGGTGCGTGGCGTTTACGTTCCCAATATTTTTACCTTGAAAATGAAAATAAATTTGACGGTAAGACGGTACGTAATCACCAAAGTGATTTTAATAACACAACCGTTTCAAGGGATATTCAGCACTTAAGTTCTGAAATTGTAATGGGTGAAACGAGCACACTCAATGATGTACTTGACAGTGTCCCAGTAAAAGGGGTTCGTTTATTATCCAATGAGCAGATGTTAGCACGAGGTGATAGGGGATTTGCGCCACAAATTAGAGGCGTTGCATCATCTAATTCCCGCATAACTATAAGCCAAAATGGTAATACCATATACCAAACATACGTTGCACCAGGACCATTTGTGATTAATGACCTTTATCCAACAGGTACAGCTGGGGACTTGGAGGTTTCAATTCATGAGGAAGATGGCTCTGTTCGAGTATTCACTCAAGCATTCTCATCATTGCCCGTAATGCAACGAGCTGGAACATTTAAATATGAAGTTGCGGCAGGTCAATACAATGGTGGCATAACCGATGGTAATAAAAAAAGTAATTTCTTGATGGGGACACTCATATATGGATTACCCAAAGCGGTCACATTGTATACCGGTTTTTTAGGGGCTAATCATTACTGGACTGGTATTGTTGGTACAGGTTTCTCATTAGGTTCATTTGGTGCCATGTCAATCGATGCTACCCATGCCTATGCCACAATTAGAAATGAAGATAAGCAAGGTCAATCTTTCAGACTTCGTTACTCAAAGAACTTATCTGATTTTGGTACATCTATTGACTTGACCGCGTTGAGGTACTCAACAAAAGACTATTATAGCTTTTCAGACTTTAACCATGCAGGTTATCGTTTGAAAGATAATGTTGCACCGTGGTTAAACGGACGTCAACGTAGTAGCTTTCAATCTTATATAAACCAATCTCTTGGTAAATGGGGTTCAATTTATTTTAGAGGTATGCGTAGTGATTATTGGGGACGTAAAGATACGATAACGACCTTAGGGATTGGTTATAGCGGTTTCTATAAAGGTTTATCTTATGGTATTGATTACAGTATTAGCCGTACACAAGGTGACGGAAACTGGCCTGAAAACCGCCAAATTAGCTTCAACGTTAGCGTGCCATTTAGTCTGTTTTCAAATAATAAAAATATTGAAAATATTAGTAGCAGCTTCCAGATAAGCCACGACAATAGCGGAAGAACTTACCAACAGCTTGGTGTTAATGGGCAGCTACTAGATAATAAGTTTACTTACCAATTAAGCGAAAGTGGTGATAACCGAGACCAAAAATTATCCAGTTCGGTTAACGTCGGTTATCAAGGAAGTAAAGGATATGTGGGAGGCGGATACAGTTATAGTCGTGAAAGTCAGCTAACTTACGCGAATGGAAATGGTGCTGCCGTCATTCACCCTGGTGGGGTTACATTAGGTCAGTTCATTGGTAATTCTGCTGCTGTAGTGTATGCGCCAGATGCTGCGGGAACAAGTATCAATAATGGGATGGCCGTTATTGACTCTCGGGGTTACGCTATTGTGCCTAATATGATGGAATACAGCCAAAATATTATTAATCTAGATATTAATACATTACCAACAGATGTTGAAAGTAAAGAAACATCCGTTAATGTGTATCCAACAAAAGGCGCTTTAGTTAAAACTCAGTTTAATACCTTGAAAGGGTATCAGGCGATGCTCACCTTAACGGGTCCAAAAACTATTCCAATGGGAGCTGTAGCATCACTACAACAATCAGAACAAGATAGTTCTAGTTTAATATCAGGAATTGTTGGTGAAAATGGTCGTGTATATATAAGCGGGTTACCTGAAAAAGGGACATTATCAGTAGTATGGGGAAGAGCAAACTCTGAGCAATGTCAAGTTCCATTTGATATGAGTAAGTCGACTGAAAACACCTACTCGTCGCTGCGCAATTTAGCTGTTACATGCCAATAACTAATTTGAGTAATATGATGAAAAAAATTTTATTCGCAATCATTTTGACAAGTATAACAATGTCATCATTAGCCGCAAACGTTAAGGTGTTCAATGGGCGTGGCTTAGTTGGAGTGTTTGGGAATTACACTGCAAAAAACAAAATGGTAACATACGGTAACGTTGGAGATTCTTATTTCTATGTTACATTAACCAATTCTTTCAATGGTTCATATAACCTTTGCTATCAAGCCGCTCTAATGCAAATTGATGGTATTTACGGAATACCAATTAGTAATGATCTAATGCTAGTGCCTGAGTTTACTTTTACAGATGAGCGAAGAAAGGGATTAATTTATCCTCGGCCTGCCCCATTCGATATAGTAACAGGGCATTTCAATGGCTGGGGTTCAGGTACAAATCAATTTCCATGGTACCGGAATTGTATTTTTGAACCTTATCAAACAACGCCAGAAACTATTATCGAACATGAGGTTTTCCTAACAGGTCGCTTGCTAGTATATGGTACTGGGAATCAAAAAAGTGGTACGTATTATTTAAAAGATAATATAGGCACCTCGATCAAAGACTGGCGTAATCTTAATGAAGGGTCATGGGTAAAATTAGTAGATAAAGCGGATCCCATCAATGTCACTGTTTCTGGGCTAACATGCAGCTTGCAGACCCCGAATAAAATTAATTTTGGTATTCAAGATTCGAATGCAGCAGCAGGTACTCTATTAGCATCTGTTCAACGTCCGATAGCCATAAGTTGTAGTCAATTTAAGGATCAAGTTGATGCATATATTGGAATATCTGCTAACGTTAAACCCGAGTACTATTCAGGGAATAATTACGACGTTAATTTAATTAATTCAAGTAATCGAGCTGCTGCGTATGTAAAATTATTTGTTCACCACAATGGGGCTAAATTACCGATACGTTTAGACCAGACTATGGTCGAGCTTGGTCGTATTAAAGCAAATGAAAACAATGTCAATATAACGAAAACTCTTGAATATGAGTTATATTCAAAGGGGGCTGGGATAACCGGTTTAGCACGTGGTTCCGTAGAACTTTCGGTTATTATGCGTTAAGCTTATCGTAAGTTAATTTTAAAATTAATTATAGTTCATCAATAATTATGACGGTAAATTTAATACTGTGATTAATCCTAAAGAAAAGTGTGTTGAATATCGAGATAAAATCCTTGATGGTATTAATTATCCGCTAAACCATTTATGTCAATATATGTAACTTAGATGCATATATTGACTTTGCCGCATTGAGATAATCTACAAAAAGACGACGATAGTTTTTCATAATTTAACCATACGGATTATCGTTTGAAAGATAATGTAGCATTGTGGTTAAACGTATATCAATACAGTAGTAATCAATCTTATATAATTGATTACTTGGAAAATGGGATTCAATTTATTTTAAAAGTATACATAGAGATTATTGAGGGCGTAAAGATATGATAATAATCTTAGGAGTTGATCATAGCGGTTTCTATGACATTAGGGTAATATGATGAAAAAGATTTTATTAGCAATCATTTTGACAAGTATAACTCTGCCAACATTAGCTGCGGACGTTAAGGTATTTAATGGTCGTGGTTTAGTTGGAGTATTTGGTAATTACTCTTCATCACATTCAAGAGTTAATACAACTGATAATATCGGTGAAATAGTTCCGTATGTTTCATTAACCAACTATTACAATGGCTCATACAACCAATGTCATCTGAATAGTCTGATGGAAATTGATGGTATATATGGAATGCCAATCAGTAATGACCTAATGCTAGTGCCTGAGTTTACTTTTACGGATAGACGAACAAGAATTGACTGGCCTTACCGAGAGATCGATACTGTAACAGGGCATTTCAATGGTTGGGGTTCTGGTACGAATCAATTTCCACATTCTAGAAACTGTATTTTTGAACCTTATCAAACAACGCCTGAAATTAGTATACAACATAATGTATATACAACGGGTCGTTTGCTAATATATGGCACTGGGAATCAAAAAGGTGGCACATATCACTTAAAACACGATATAGGTACCTCTGTTAAAGACTGGCGTACCCTTTATGAAGGGAATTGGAAGATGCTAGTATCCAAAACAGAAGCGATAAATATCACTGTTTCTGGACTAACATGCAGCTTGCAGACTCCGAATAAAATTAATTTTGGTATTAACGATTCTAGTGCAGCCAACGGTACTTTATTAGCTTCCGTTCAACGCCCTATGACGATAAATTGTAGCCAATTTAAGGATCAAGTTGACGCATATATCGGAATTTCAGCTAACGTTAAACCAGAGTTCTATTCTGGTAATGCTTTTGATGTCAATTTAAATAACGCAAGTAATCAAGCTGCTGCGTATGTAAAATTATTTGTGCACCACAATGGGGCTAAATTACCAATACGTTTAGACCAGACTATAGTCGAGCTTGGTCGTATTAACGCAAATGAAAACAATGTCAATATAACGAAAACTCTTGAATATGAGTTATATTCAAAGGGGGCAGGGATAACCGGTTTAGCACGTGGTTCCGTAGAACTTTCGGTTATTATGCGTTAAGCTTATTTTGGAACCGCAGTTGAGCCAATATGGTCAATATGCAGTGCTGCTTCGCCTAGTGCGGCTTGGATACGTGCTTTTTCTTGTATAAAAAGTGTTGCCCAAATAGGATCATAGTCACGGATCTCAATTTTAAGTGTAGGTGGTTTTCCTAAAACCCATGGGTTTTCATTCGGGTCACCATCTTCAAATTTCATTACAGCACAGATATCTTCGGGAGATAACGTATCTAATGAGGCTCTTTTTGTATTAAATTGTGTCATATCTTTGTTTATTCGTAATAAATGCTGTGAAATCGGGTTGTTGCATGGTTACGCAATGAATTCCGCCACCACCAATAACAATATTACCCGGCAAACGTATTTACGTGGTAGGGTAGTAAAAATATATATAAGCATACACTAATACTAGGAGCACTGGTTAAACTACCAGTAGCTATTTCGCATAGTAAATCAGGAGGTAATGATAGTGATAATGAGGCTATTTATAAAGTTATTAGCTCCCCACACTCTATTTAACATAATACACATTATGCGAACCTAAATTGTAATAGCAAAGTTGTAATGTCCGCTCTGGGATAAGTTAAGATGTCCGTCACGTAGGCTCACCATTAAGGGGTTCGCATGACGGCTTATAGAGCGGAGTTTTTTACCTTGGAAGATGTTAAACGACTAAAAGTAATCCAGGATGTGATTGATCAGCGCCTGCCAACCAAAATGGCGGCACAACGATTAGGCATATCCGCTCGCCAATGCCGACGGCTATTAGTTCGCTATCCTTTTTTTATGTGGGTCATAAGCTAACCTTTTAATTCTTTCTAAATCAAGCGATTCTTGTATTTTAATAGTCCGAATCCCATTTTTCATATAAGAAATATATATCTTAGCGATAAGGTATTGAACGAGTTTTGTTTCACTTGTTGGAATTCCACTCGTTACAATTTCTGCTGCTGTTTTCGCATCTAATGGTTTATTTTCCATTATAATATTTAAAGGAATTCCAACCATATTCCCCCAAGCAAGAACAAATTGCTTGGCTGGGTCCATACTCTCTGAATGGAAACCTTTTAATGCTCTCGCCATTGCATCAACAAGGTCTTCACCTTCCAGTTCTGACTTCATAGATAAAGACTCGAGTGCAATGAGGTTATCTCCGCTATTCATCATCCAACGTATATAATGTTGCTGATTGTATTTGGTCACTATTTCAGCTGAGTTTGTACCACTATAAACACCCCCTGCTTCACGATAACCTTGACTATTAAATTCACTAAAGCTGTAAAAATGCTCGGTTGAGTAACGCAATGCGGTAAGATCGACCGATGTGCCCGTCGACATCAAACTTTTTGAATAACGAATACGGTAAGATTGACCAGTTTGACGATCACTGCCTTGCTGCGCTGCACCACTAAATTTGGCTGATGAATGGGTCACATCCGTTGACAGCGCCCCGAAGTTCCCTAAAGAGAATCCACTTCCCAAACTCAAGGATTGATAATCTTTCGCCAATAACGTTCCACCGTACAAAGTGACATTATTGTGTAAACCGTATACCGCGGTGCCTAATACAAAATCTGAACGGCGAGAGTCTGTAGTCAAATTCCCATCATAACGGCCGGAGGCGAGTTCATATTTCCAGCCCCCTGGCCGTAGCATCACTGGCAATGAGGAATAAGGCACTACAAATTGACGTTCGCTACCATCCGCTTCGGTGATAGTCACATCATAGTCACCCGACAATCCTGCTTGTTGTATGTCATTAATATAAAATGCACCGGGAGCCACGTAGGTCTCATAAATAACTTTACTTCATTGTCACATTTCGCACGAACTCCTTGCGGAAGAGCATACTATAGTCTTTCCCATAGAATTTCACGTCTGACACCTGATTAGCAGTAGCCATTTTAGTCATGGGGGAAGTGCCAAAGGTCTCTTTCAGCGCTTGCTGAGTTTTAGGTTGAATCAACCAGTTAATAAAAACAGCGGAGGCATTTGGGTGTTGACTATTTGCAGCGATGGTTACAACATTCCCTCCCCCTGGCATACCAAATTTGGGGACATAAAATTTTAATCTTGAAGTTATTGCTCCATTGTGTTGCAAGCCTAGCATATGATCTTCCCAAGCTGGAACCAACATCAACTCTCCATCATTTAAACGTGTGAGACTATCGGCGCCAGATGCGGTTTGCGTAATACTAGATTTGTTTTTAGTAAACCACGCCCAGCCAGAAGACCAACCTTTAATCACCTTTGGATCAATCTTCGTTGCACTGCTATCAAACTCACCGCTTTTGAGTGTGACAATACGCTGAATGAAGGCTTCACCAGCGCCTCCGTTATTGGGATCGTTATATCCAAAACGATTGGGATTTGCATCGATAAACGCCTGAAGGTCATCGAGCGTTTGAGGAAGAGCTTGATCGCCAAATTGTTTGGGATCATAGGCGAATCCAGTTTGATTTCCCCAAAAAGCGACGGCATACCCCTGTGTATCGATGTTTTGTATTGTATGAACTCCATTCTCATAGCCTGGGAGCCAGTCAACTTTACTGATTGCATTAGCTTTTAAAGTAATAGGCAGTTGAGCAATGGATAAGGCCATTACATCAATTTTACCACTCTGTTTTTTTGATTCGGCTAAAAGTTTATTCATATTTCCATCAATGGTTCCTTCTGAGATTTGTACTTTTATTCCATATTCATCTTCGAATCCCTTTACAAAATTACGCCACTGCGGCTGCAAGTACCAAATGTTAAATGTAACCTCTCCTTCTTGTTTTGCTTGCTTTATCACCTCATCCCAGTTAGGAAAGGAATTTTTATCTACATCTTGAGCGTAAGAGGTTGATATAACTGTGACTCCCAGTAAGAGCGCCAATGATATTTTTTTCATAATTTGACTACCTCTAGTGAATGTTATGCTTTTCCTGTGGATTGAGACAAATAATTGCCTTTTAACAGGCGCTCAATAATTATCATCAATATAACGTTGGGTATCACCAAGATCATTGAAACAACAGCGGCATCTGGACGTACAAAGGAATACCCTAAGAATGAATACAGTATCGTGGGAACAGTGATAAAATCTGGCGAACCTAGTACAAATGAAATACTAAACTCTTCTAAACTTCGAACCAGACAAAATATTAATGAAGCCAGTAAACTTGGCTTTAGCATGGGTAAAAAAGCATTGCAGAACGTCCCCCAAAAACTAGCTCCCATGTCACGCGACGCGTCGATTATGTCTTGTGGTATCGACTTGAACCCCGCTGACATTATGCGAATTGAGTAAGGGAGCGTAAGAACGGTATGGCCAATTACAATGCTCATAAAAGTATTGCTGATATTTAAACTTATTAACATTGAACTGAAGAAGATACCGATAATCATGCCCGGCATAACCAGTGGAATGAGCGTTAGCATTTCCGCAACTGCTTTGCCTTTAAATGTCATTCTTCCGAAAGCATAGGCTGTAGGTGTCGCAAGCAATAAGCTCAAAATAGCAACAGCAGGAGCGATGGTATAACTATTGAAAAGCGCGGTTGCTAGCGGTGTTTGTTCCCAAACAATTTTCCACCGCGCTAAAGATAATTTTTGAGGAAAAAGGTCTGGATAACTCCATGGGTGTTGTGGGTCAACCAAGGACCACAAGATTGCCATAGTAAAAGGCAAACCTAACCAAACAACATTAATGAAGATGAAAAAAATCAATGAAATTTTTACAACTTTCCGTCCATTATTGGTCTTTATGGTGTTCATTTAACCTCCCCCTTCTTGGTAGCCAACGGGGTTAACACAGTCGCAATGAGCAGCGTTCCAATCGCGGAAATTAACATTATTATGACGGCAATAACGGCTGAGTTATTCCATTCACCGTATTCCATTGCGGTAGCTTGCATCAGGCGCGCAAGGGAGTAAGTGTTACGGGGACCGGCCACAGAGAAGAATGCAAAATCCCCTACCGCACCAATAAAGATAAGTATTAGAGAAACTTGTACCGCGGGGAGTGTTAGAGGGAAGACGACATCTACGAATCTCCGCCATCTATTAGCACCGAAATTACTTGCCGCATCAAGTATCTCATCTCTAATCGAATTGACAGCACCGCCAACTAAAATCAATGCAAAAGGAAGGTTTTTCCATATTTGAAGAATGATAACCCCCCATCCAAAATCATCATTTTGCATACGCAATGGGGAGTCTGTTATTCCCAATAGTTGCAGCAAACTGTTTATCACTCCATGATAGGCGATGATATTTACAAACAAAAATGCAGCCACTAAACCTGGAATGAACATGGGGGCTCGAAGCACTCCGATCACAACCTCTTTTCCGTACATGGGTTGTCTTAGCCAGAGTGCGATAGGATATGAAAGCAGAACTGCACCAAACGCACCAAGCACCGAAACTTTTACGGTGTAATACAACGCACTAAGTAAGACGGAGTCACCTATGATGTTTGCCCAAAACGCCAGTGAAAATTCACTTTCCCCCGTCATGTTAAATAAACCGAAGCTTTGGGTAATAACGACATAAAAAGTTGATCCCATCAGAAGAAGGATCGTTCCAAGCCCTGTGCTCATTAATAGCCATGCCTTTACCTCATTTTTCCAATTCATCTCTTCCCCTCCGTAACCGGCTCTAAAAAGTGAATTGCATCCTCAGGCAAGTAAAATTCGGCACGCTCTCCGATGGTAATAGGCGGTTTCTTCACAAGCTGCAAACGAACTGAGAGTGATTTATTATCGTTGGAACCCCACGCTTCAGTGAGATTGCCCATGAATGCCATTTTTTCTATGACCAAAGAAAATCTATTTTGGATAGAAGATGGGGCTTGAACAAATTTCACATCCTCAGGACGCCAACAAATATAGCAATGTTTTGCTGAGGGAGGATTTGCGGATTTAACATAGAAGTTACCAAGCTTACAGGCGATACGGTAGTATTCTGGCTGCTCAGCGGGTTCAACATGTGCCTCATCAATATTCGCTGCACCAATAAAATCCGCAACAAAGCGGCTGTTTGGGTGGTAATAAACGTCCTCTGGCGAGCCCACTTGCGCAATACTCCCTCCATTTAGCACAACGATTTTATCTGATATAGACAAGGCCTCAGCCTGATCGTGCGTGACATAAATCGAAGTTAGTTGGTAGAGGCGTTGTAGCTCTTTAATTTCAAACCTCACACTTTCGCGTAATTTCGCATCTAAGTTAGATAGTGGTTCGTCAAACAAAACCAAATCCGGCCTAGTGATCATCGCTCTAGCCAAAGCTACACGCTGTTGCTGTCCTCCTGATAGTTGTGATGGCATCTTCAAACGCTGCTCTACTAAACCGACTTGTTTTAGGGATTCTTCTAATCTTTCTTGTTGGTTGCTAATGGAGACTTTTTTTTGCTTCAAGCCAAAACAGATATTGTGTGAAACGTTGAGATGCGGAAACAAAGCATAAGATTGAAAACACATGGCCGTGTTTCTTTTTTCTGGTGGAAGGTTTGTTATAGGCTTGCCATTTAAAATGATCTCTCCACTATCTGGTTGGTGAAAGCCACTTATCATTTTTAATAAAGTGGTTTTTCCACAACCACTCGGCCCGAGCAAAGTGACAAATTCCCCCTCTTCAGCGGTAAGACTGATATCGCGGGCGGCATAAAAATCGCCAAATTGCTTTGTAACACCTTTTAATATCAGGGTAGACATTATCGGCCTTCCTTAATCGAAATAATTTCTTATTAAATTTACATATTAAATGTTATATTAATGTGATTTAGCTCATCAAAATAAAACAAAAGTAGAAATTTAATTTTAATCCTATTTAAATCAACTGTATATATGGCGCACATAAAGTTAAAAACTTAAATGTTATTTTACATATTAAATTTAAATGATAAACTTAATCGAAAATAAATTGAGGGTTTTATCATGGATTTTGAATTTCATAGAGCAAAAGAAGGTGTTGTTTTAGCAAACAGTCACCGAGGGTATGCCAGCAAATACCCTGAAAACACCATGCCTGCATTCATTGGTGCATTGGAAGCTGGTACACATTGCATTGAGATAGATATTCACTTAACCGTAGATAATCAAATCGTGGTTACTCATGACCATCGTATAGATAGAGTCTCAACAGGAACGGGTTTTGTTGAGGAGATGACGTACACACAACTGTCTCGGTATGATTTCGGCGTAAAATTTAATAATAAGTTTGAAGGCACAAAAATACCGCTACTGAAAGATGTTATAAAATGGGCTGTGGCCAATCAGGTTGGATTGATTGTTGAAGTTAAGCAGCGGCGTAGAGTTGATGAATTTATTGAACATCTAGTCGACGTCTTAAGTTCAGTTCCGAATGCGATATCACACATTCAATTACTTGGATTTAATCACGTATTAATCAACAAAGTAAAAGAAAAGATACCGCAATTAGCATTGCAGGTTGTCACTATTGAGCGATACAATGACCAATTAGCTGCCGTTTCTGCCTCAAATGCAAGTTGTGTTTGTGTGGAATATGAGTATACACATATCGACGATTTGAGAGCATATAAGGCGGCGGGGTTGGGTGTACGGCTGTACTTGCATGAAAATAAAAACGGCATCGCCCCTTTAGAGCAATATCTACTTAAATTTGGCTGTGACTGTCGTGCTGAAATCATTGAATGGCTTCAAGAAGGCCTTATTGACATTCTCAGTCATGATGATATTCCGTATTTACAATCTTTAATTGAGGATGCAGGGCTACAATGGAATTAATTTATAGTATCGGAAGTTGTCAATGACAGATAAACCAGAAGTATTGGACCTAAAGCCAACTCAACGGTTACTACTGGAATTAATTCGCAGGTACGGACCGATTTCCCGGGCCGAGTTAGCTAAATTATCCAACTTAACACCTGGCGCGATAACACAACAATGTCGTGAGCTCATTTTTTCTGGGTTAATTGTTGAAGGTGAGAAGAATATTGGACAAAGAGGCCAGCCTTCTCTTCCTCTAAAACTAAATCCCGGAGGAGCTTGCTCAATTGGCGTCTCCTTTAGTTCTGGTTTTATTGATCTTGCGCTTGTTGATTTTTGTGGAAAAAAAATTTTCAGCACATCAGAAGTACATCTAGAAAACCAACCTCTCATAGCCACTCTTGACCAAATTAAGAAAATGGTTAATAGCACGCTAAAAAAATTGAAGCTTCAACATGCCAGGATCCTTGGCGTAGGATATGCTGTACCCGGCTTCGTGAAATCAGATGGAAAAAAAAGACAATGCGTTACTTGGCTAAAAAGCTGGCGCGATGCCGATCTGCAAGCTGAATTTCAGGCTAACCTCCCTTGGCCGACTTGGGTTGAGAATAACGCTAATGCTGCTGCTATTGGAGAATTGTACTCAGGTCAGTGGAATCAATACCGAGACTTAACCGTATTAGAACTAGGATATGGTATAGGTGCAGGGATTATTGCAGATCATAAATTACTGACGGGCGGCTTTAGAAATGCTGGCGAAGTTGGTATGGCCTTTCCTACTGGAACCCATCGGCCATCTTATAAAGATTTGCTCGGCACTCTCAGTGCTGCGGGTTACGATGAAAAGGAATTGCTTGGTCTTATAAAGAAAAAAGATATAGTTATAGAGACTTGGTATCAACGGTCATTAAAACAACTTGAAGACACTGTTTTAGGATGCCTTCAATGGTTAGACCCACAACTTATCATAATTGGCGGAGCAATGCCGAAAGAGATAACTTCTCGCTTTGCAGAGGATATCACGGATTGGTTGCAGTATCGTCTTGATCCGGAAAGACCTATGGTTAAAGTAGTTCATTCATCAATAGGTTCAGAGAGTGCCTCGCTTGGTGCTGCCATGCTATCTTTATATCAAATAATTAACCAATGATTGAAGTGCCTCAATGTGTAAAAACGAGCATCTAATCTATATAGGCAAGGTTTTATAGACTTTATACGGGGTATCAGTTTAGCGACAAATCGCTGATTGCCACAGTGCCTTTTGAATCACTGACGCACGACAGAATAATCTGGCAGGTACCAGTATAAATAACCAGTAACTACCAGTAGCAGCTTAAGCACAAATTAATTATTACTTGGTGCAAGTTCGATTAGCCATTTGTTCCAATTATTTTCATCTAATTGTTGAGTTGTACGTATTTTCCCATAAAACAAATCATAGTAAATTGAGTGGTTAAATAAATACAAATATTCATTTGGTTGATTTGGTGATAGCGGATTATCAACGTAGTACATTGCTTGTAAATGACCTTTCATATCCTGTTTAAATAATGTGGCTTTATTTTCTGGGTCGCAATCAGTTCCCCAACTTGCATCGTTGTAAAAACCACTTATTTGTAAGCAATGTGGTGTGTCTGAAATAGGAGAATATTGAGCTGAATATATTTGTATTAAGCTGCCATAGCGAGGCGAATCAACTACCTTTGTGATCAAACTATCTATAAAAATATTTTTGGTGGTTACTTATTATTGTGTATTTTTCTTATTTTACAAATTAAAAGGTCAAAAAAAATTATTCGTTGAATATTAGCTATTAATTGATGATTACTTTTTTAAAAGCAATCTTAATTTGAAAGAAATAAAGCCAATTAAACCATTTAATAATGAACATTCCATAACGATATAGGTTTAATTGCTCAATGGAACTAAAATTCGCTATGTATTCAATGTGTGGTTTTTCATGATAAGGGAGTATAAACGGGAAGCCCAAAAATTTTATGGACGGTTTATGGTAACTTTACTCCTGTGAAAATATCATTCTAAGTTATTGCAACCTAAAGCAACTACCGTCAATCGCTTAGAGTATGAAGTTGCAGTCAATATTCCTATTTCAATAAATATCACAAAATAAGCGCTTGTAAATAATTCTGTTTATTTATCCTTCAACAAATGAAACCGTTTAGATAGCCTCATGAATACATGTTTTGCTTTCCCTAATGTTTTGATTATTTATTATTCGTCACAAAATAAATTTGTCTGAATACCGATAAGGTCTTCTCATCGGTACTCTTTCCTGCATTATCGGGGGGATGCAAAGTAGGAAGGCACTGTAGCATTTTACTTGTTCTTTCATGTTTACTGACAGGGTGTAATGCCATTCAGCATAACTATAAACTTCTCATGTTACTCAATGCTCAGCGCCCTTCTTTAAATGAAAGAACTAGTTTTTCCAGCCTAAACTCTTTTTCTTCATTCTTTTAAATTCGTTCCGCACATTTTCAATTATATTTATTTGCCCTTTTGTCGGCTCACCCTCTAACATGATGACTTTCTCCAATAATGATAGGAATGTCTCAACCATTGCGGGCGTAAACTGAGTAATACTTAATTTCAGTATATGAGGGATACTTTGATCAAAGTTTATTTCATTATGTACAAGGTGTGATGATGAAGAAAACAAATCCACCGCATCTTGAGTTTCTAGATTAAAATTCTCTATAAACAGGTTAATAACCGTTTGTTTTTGTTCACGGGATATTTCACCTTCCTGCTTCAATGCACCAACAATAATGACTGCAGCGGCTTCCGTTGCCGTCGACAAATTATAGATTGGTTTTACCCCATATTGTTTTTGCCACTTTCTCCGTCGGGCCCAAGTAAATGGATTAAAGGAATTAAGGTCTACACCTGAGTTTTGTAATGAATGTAGCGCCCATACAAGCGCAGCTAATGCTGAAATTGCTGCTATAATAATATGCATACTAAGACCTATCCGATATCCTTATGACTTTGTTGTTCAATTTATCTTAAATTAGATGCAATAAAAAAGGGATGATGCTTAATGGAATGGGTTCACAAGTTAAGCTCTTTTTCTTCATAAGTCAAATTATTATGGGCAGAAAAATGTGAGGTAAAAGTAACGAAATTAAATCAAAAAATATACACAATATTCACACACTGTTTGTTAATCGATTTTTTAGACCAAATTTTGTCTACATGTGAAGTGTACGTTCTTCATCTGTATGTCCAGACTAGCTTGACTGCAGTTCGACACCACCTGCCTTGTTGAAGATTTACTTGCGGCTACTTTAGTACTAGTAGCCTGTATTTATTTCATGGAAAACAATTGTGCTGTCTTTGTTTTCGATAAAATAATATATGTACTGCTCAATACCGTTATCATAAGTTATCGTTAATCTGAGTTTATTAGGTGGTAACCACTTGTAAATTACCTCGACATTTTCAGTCTGATACTCAACATTATTTTTAGGTAACTGGTTTTTAAGTCGCTCTTGACGATATAGATTAGCTTTGTACGTTGTATAAATCAGTGCAATTTTTTGGCCTTTAAACTCGCAGAGATATTGATAACTTCCGTTAAAGACCAAATCTTCACTCATATTTAGGCAGGATTCATAGAAATTTTTTGATTCAGGGCTTAATTCAAGATTTGAGGCATACCCATTACTTATTACGGCTAACGACACTAACACCCCTACTTGGATGATCAACTTCTGCATCATTATCTCCTTATTTTCCTTCTTAATTATCTCGTAGTTTAACCATGTTAAGAAATGCAGAATTAAATGTTTACAAAGCGAAGAGCTTTACTTTTTTGTTATGATAAAGATGAATAAATTACATTGTTCTACAGATGACAGCTTTCACGCTCTCTAATCTACCACTGTATGGTGATGGTATGCTGAAAGCCATACAGGGGCGAACAAATTAAATATTGGCTATCATTTATCAAAATTATTAGAGATTAACGTTGTAATATCATTAGGATATATTATTTCGTTGCTCCGGGTTAGTTCATCTAACTCCCACCAATAGTAGCGACTAATAACAGATTTTTCGTTATTAGACCATCCATTAGTGTGGATCTCTTCTTCATTGGAAAAGACGATAAAAAAGCGCTCTTTTGCTAGCACCGTTTCGCCACTGGGAAGTGTCATTTCAAAAGTTCTTTGTGCAACACATTTTCCAATATTATCCCTGATAATGCCGGTTTCTTCTTTCAGCTCTCTGATAGCCGCTTGTTCAAAAGATTCACCATGCTCAACACCACCACCTGGCGTTGCCCAGTATGATCTGCCAGCTAAAGCATCGTTCGTATGAACAAAGCGAAATAGTAATACTTGTCTAGACGAATTAATAATCAATAATCGAGATGAACACCGAACACGCATAGCTGATATGACCATAGTGAGTTAATAAGATATCACAGCTTAAACAAATAGTTATGAATGTAAAGCGAAATCAATCGAGATAACGGAATGGTTTGTTTATAAAAAATAACTATCATTTTAGCTTTATTAACGAGTGGGCTTGACATAAGAAAAGCGACATTAGTCATAATACTACTAAACAAGCCTGAGATTTCAATAATACATCTTCTATGTGGTTCTTTAAGTGCTCTATTGTGACATTATGGATCCATTCGCATTGATGTAATGCTAAAAAATGAGATACTGACAAATAGAAAAACTTTCACTGATTTAACTATTTTATTTTTCAGGAAGCTACTATATGCATCGTAACATCATTTATATTGCAACGAGCCTAGATGGTTATATAGCAGATGCAAATAACCAATTAGATTGGTTATTCTCTATCCCTAACCCAGGTCAAAACGATATGGGCTTTTCGGATTTTATGCAAAGAATTGATGCTGTTGTTATGGGTCGAACGACTTTTGAAACTGTATGTGGTTTTGATGGAGAGTGGCCATATGATAAACCAGTGTTTGTCTTGTCGAACTCAATCAGAGAAATACCAGTAAAACTCATAGGGAAAGCTGTTCATTTAGTGCGTGGCGAGATTAAAGATGTAATAAGCTCAATACACTGCGCTGGGTTTAAAACGCTTTATATTGACGGAGGTTCTGTTGCGAAACAGTGTTTGGCAGAAGATTTAATTGATGAAATGATAATCACTATTGTCCCAATTCTGTTAGGTGATGGAATACCTTTATTTGGTAATATGAAAAAACCGCTACAGTTTATTCATGTTAAATCAGAACGTTATTTTGACTATATGGTTAAGAATACTTGGCACCGCCAGAGAAAATAATTTTGTCAATGTCGCTTTACATATTCGAATTAGAACTATCTTTATTTTTCTGTCGAATACTCGATGTGTACGGCAAAGTCCTCATCATTTATGAAAAATGAAAACAGTGAATTTGTCTGTATGTCTGTTATGCGCCACTTCTTGGTTTGTTGAGGATGTGATTAAATATCATAGAACATTAGAGAGTTATATCTCAGTGCTTTTTGACGCAAGATTTACCCTTGATGCCTTAAAAGAGCCAAAAGTCATAGACTCAGCTCTGACAGAAAAGCGGGAAATAGCTATTTTTAACTGCGAGTGCCCGCTTAATTTTAAGTGCATATCATTAATTTTGAATGCTATACCTTTCACTTGAAAATTCGAGAGTTTCTAATTTTTGAGGCGAAAATAAGCCTCTCATCAGAGGCTTTTCTATTTCTCGGAAACAACAGCGCTTTAGCACATGATAATCACGCTAAATAAACTGAACCATAAGAACTAGAGCAATGGCAGCATGATCACAAAAGCAATTTCAAGCACTGTATTAAAAATAGCGAGTTGTAAAACTAATCGAAGAAACAAGGGGTAGCTTCATTTTTTATTTAATATTACTAGTCGTACAAACTATCCTTTGTTACTGTTTTATTCCAATTTAATATATAAAAAAAATTTTTATATTGAAAGTGACATTTTTAAATTGGAATTATAGGAAAGGCAACACATTAAGTAATATTCTTTTTTACAACGCGAGTCATTACCCCCCTACTTTCTTGATAGAATAATAACATCAAGAAAAATAATAGCTTTCCATAATACACACCTATGCGAAAGACAGTTTTTTTGAAGCGCAGTAAACTACAACCCCATCCGAAATATCAAAAATTACATATCGTAATTATTCACTTAATGTATCCGTTTATTTTCTAGCTATATGCTGATTTTGATATAATATAACTATATATAAACAATCAATCATTTATTTAATCATTAATATGAAAATGAATATTCGAGTAATATAATAAATATCGAAAGATTATTTATTATAAAAATAATTATATCTTTCATATGTATACTAAATTTAATGAATGAAAATATATAAAAAACAATCGATTGATAGGATAAGTGTTTATACCTATTAAGATTTTTCTTATTCCAGCAATGATTCACTTATTTAATTATTAACGCGGTTAAATTGTGCATTAAAATTTAACTAAGCAGAAAATGAGTTTTTAAAGTATTAAAGATTCATATTTCATTTTAACTTTACAAATAATATGAGAGGATTTTATGAAAGTATTAACACTAAAAGAAGTTAAGTTAGTTTCTGGTGGTACTTTTAATATCTGCAAACCATCTATTAGTAATGTTCAACCTATAACTCAACCTACTGTTTCGGCTACTACAGTGCCATCAGTAAGTGTTTCAGTGCCAAAAGTAACAGGCTCTTCAATATCAACGAGTAAAATTAGTTGGTCCTATAATATTGATGCTTCTGGTAGCACTGTTAACTCTATCAGTATCACGTTTTAAACCTAAGTGAAATAAAGCAACTATCCAACTTGCTTTATTTAAAAAAGAATGAGATGTGGCTAAATAACGGACAAAAA
>NZ_JAMPLX010000019.1:0-228937 GCF_028477825.1 Providencia sp. PROV267
CCCTTATTTTGCATTTTCTTTTCGTTCGCGCTTTTTTTCATCAAAACGGTGATAAATCAACTAAAACAACGGTAGAATTGATTATTTCAGCAGCAATTATCCCCCAACTCACGTAATATAATTGCTCAAGGTTATGTATTGGGACTAATTATGGAATTTAGTGAGCAGCAAACTGCTTCGCAAAAAAACCTTTCTTATCTTATTGCCGAACAGCTAGGCCAAGAGATTTTGAAAGGCACTTATTTACCAAGCTCTATTCTTCCCAGTGAAATAGAGTTATCTGATAAATTCCAAGCCAGCCGCACAGCGATTAGAGAAGCGGTTAAGATGTTAGCAGCAAAAGGGATGTTACTTGCGCGTCCTCGCATTGGCACAAGAGTTATGCCTTCATCCCACTGGAATTTTTTGGATCAAGATCTGCTTAAATGGTGGATAAGCAGTGATGAACAAACGGTCGTTATTAGGCATTTTCATGTTGTAAGACTCGCGATTGAACCGCAAGCTTGCTACCTTGCCGCAAAACATGCCACAGACAAGCAAAATAATTTACTCAAAGCACTCGCCAATGAAATGCAATTATTAGAAAAGCAATTTGATAGGCAGCGTTGGATAGATGTTGATCACCGTTTTCATCTAACGATTTATGAAGCTTGTGCCAATCCATTTTTGATCTCCTTTGCCAATTTATTCCGTTCTGTCTATCAATTCTATTTTGATGCGATTACAGAAAATGACGTTATTGAAGTAGACATTCATCAGCAACTGGCAAATGCCATAATAAAAGGTAATAGCGCCAAAGCGTTTGATCTCTGCTATAAGTTATTAACTATTACTGGAAAACAAACCTAACACGATAACTTTCCATGTTTGCTTTAACTTTTTATTTAATAGGTTACCGATGTTAAAAACAGCTAAAAGCATGTCAGGCCTTCCATGGATAGCCGCAATGGCATTTTTCATGCAAGCCCTTGATGCAACCATTTTGAACACGGCGCTACCTGATATCGCCAAAAGCCTCCACCATTCACCACTCGCCATGCAATCTGCGATTGTCAGTTATACATTAACAGTTGCATTATTAATTCCTGTGAGTGGATGGTTTGCAGATAGGTTCGGCACTCGTCGCATTTTTATTATCGCTGTTTCACTGTTTTCCTTTGGTTCCCTTCTTTGTGCGCTATCACCGTCATTGACATTTTTAGTCACCTCCCGCGTTATCCAAGGTATTGGTGGGGCAATGATGATGCCTGTTGCGCGCCTTGCATTGATCCGTGCCTATCCACGCAGTGAATTACTCCCAATATTAAACTTTGTTACTATCCCTGGATTAGTAGGTCCTATCTTAGGCCCTTTACTAGGCGGTGTATTAGTGACTTATGCCACATGGCATTGGATCTTCATTATCAATATTCCGATTGGTATTTTAGGGATCTTGTACGCCTTAAAATCAATGCCTGATTTTAAAATGCCAAAACGTAAGTTTGATGTTCTTGGGTTTATTCTCTTTGGCTTTGGTCTTGTCATGTTATCAGTCAGTCTGGATCTCTTTGGCGACAAGTCCTTGCCCGGTTACATTCCAGCATCCATCGTACTCGGTGGTTTTGTATGCCTATTTCTTTATGTTTTTCATGCTCGACGTATAAAACATGCCATCATTCCACTAAACTTATTTAAAACCCGTACTTTTAGTATTGGTATTAGCGGTAATATTGCCACTCGATTAGGGACAGGAAGTATTCCATTTTTGATGCCATTAATGTTGCAGGTTGGTTTTGGCTACGAAGCGGTTATCGCCGGTATGATGATGGCTCCAATGGCTATAGGGTCAATTATCGCAAAATCAGCAGTAACTCGGATACTGACTCGCTTTGGTTATCGAAAAACACTGTTTACCGTGACGGTCATTATTAGTTTTATGATAGCTCAGTTTTCTCTCCAGACTCCGACTATGTCTATCTATTTACTGGTGATACCTCTATTTGTGCTTGGGATGGTTATGTCAACGCAATTTACTGCGATGAATACGATTTGCTTAGCTGATTTAACAGATAATAATGCCAGTGCGGGGAATAGTATGTTAGCGGTGACTCAACAGCTATCGATCAGTTTTGGTATTGCAGTCAGTGCGGCAATATTGAGCTTCTATGAAGGCTTACCACATGGGAATACTGTAGATAATTTCCATTACACCTTTATAACTATCGGTGCTATTACATTACTTTCTGCATTTGTCTTCTTGTTGTTGAAGAAAAGTGATGGTCAAAACTTAATAAAAAATAAGTCTAAACCATCAGATAAGAACTAATTTCGTTTAACGGATTGGCGCTCAACCAGTTTGGGCGTCAACACCAAAACGTTAGCGTCGGCTTCAGGGTTATCCATCCGAAAAATAAGCTGGTCGACAGCCAATTTACCTAATTCATCTTTTGGTTGATGAATCGTCGTTAATGGCGGGATCATATAAGGTGATAAGTCGATATCATCGTAGCCAATGATTGAGATATCATCAGGTACTTTCAGTCCTTTACGAAATATCGCCTGATAAGCGCCAACGGCCATGGCATCATTCCCGGCAAAAATAGCTTTAGGTGGGTTAGCAAGCGCCAACAGTTTATTCATTGAATTAAAGCCACCAGCAAATTCAAAATCACTAAAAATAATATATTCATCAGGAATATTCAGCGATGCTTGCTTCATCGCCTGCATAAAACCTTGGAAACGCGCACGTGCCGGTGATTTGTCTTGGGGGCCTGCGATGCAAGCAATTTGGGTGAACCCCGCATCAATTAAATAACGTGCGGCAATCTCCCCGCCAAGAAAAGAGTTATCTTGAATAATATCGCCATCAGACTCAAAGGGAGACCAATCCATCATCACGGTAGGCACTGCGGGATAACGGGAAAGAACCTCTTTTGATGGCCCCTGAACTTCTGTACACATCATCAGTAAACCATCAACGCGTTTCTGTAATAGTGTTTCTAAACTATGATTCATCCGCTGAAGGTCGCCTTCAGTATTACAGAGGATCAAACTATAACCACGTTCATAACAACTGCGCTCAACCCCACGAACCACTTCTGCATAAAAAGGGTTATTACTGGTTGTCAGTAACATACCTATCGTATTAGTACGATTCATTTTTAAGCTACGAGCTAACGCCGATGGAGCATAATTTAGCTGCTCAATCGCATTTTTGACTCGTAATGTCACACTTTCGCTGACATAGCGATTTTGGTTGATGACATGAGAAACGGTGGATGTCGACACGCCAGCAAGGCGCGCAACATCTTTCATTGTTGCCACAAGCTATTCCTGTTGAGTTAAAAATGCATCGATTTCATTGCGCCATGGTACAGAGGGTTGTGCACCGGGTCGAGTTACCGCAATTGCAGCCGCTGCATGAGCGAAAACAATAGCCTCAGCATCACTTTTCCCTTCAAGTAAAGCGGTAACATAAGCGCCATTAAAGGTATCCCCTGCCGCAATTGTATCGACGGCTTTCACTTTAAATCCAGCGATAATTTTACCTGTTGAACCTTTTTCACTATACCAAACGCCTCTCGCCCCTAACGTAATCATGACTTTACTGATACCTTTATCATGCAATACTTGAGCTGCCGCTTGTGCGCTCTGATCATCTTTGACGGTAATTCCAGTCAAATGCTCCGCTTCTGTTTCATTTGGCGTAATAATATCGACTAAAGCAAGTAACGAGTCAGGAAGAGCTTGGGCAGGTGCAGGGTTTAAGATGACTTTTGTACTGTTTTTTTGTGCAATTTCCGCTGCTAACTGAACCGCTTCAATAGGGGATTCTAATTGCATCAGTACGGCATCTGCATCAATGATTTTTTGCTGATAGTGGTTCACTCTTTCTTTAGTTAAATGCGCATTGGCTCCAGCATGGATACCAATTACGTTTTCACCTTGTTGGTTTACAAAAATCAGTGCAACACCCGTTGTTTCATTATCAACGACATCAATACATTCAACATCAATATGATCATTTTTGAGCTGCGTTTTGATGCTTTGCCCAATGCTATCGTTACCGACGCAAGCAATAAATGTTATGTCAGCACCACTTCGTCCAGCAGCAACCGCCTGATTCGCACCTTTACCACCAAAAGCAACCTGATAGTGATTCCCTCTAACCGTTTCTCCCGGTTGCGGAAATTGCCCGATGTTTAGAATATGATCAGCATTGATACTACCTAAAACCACAAGTTTAGCTGCGCCCATAACATTTATTTCCTTTTGCCTTTTTTATTTTATTCGCAAATAGAGCAAACCGCCGTTAAGGTTAACGGCGGTTAATCTTTATTACTTTTTAACAACCAGTTCTAGTTCTACAGGTACTGTTGGCTCGACCTTTTCACCTTTCAAAACTTTATCGGCGATTTGTACACCTACAATGCCAATTTGATCAGGGCGCTGTGCAATTGTTGCGCCTAGTTTGCCCCCTTCAACCGCTTTAATACCATCATTGGTTCCATCGAACCCGACAACTAATACATCATCACGTCCTGCGGTTTGTAACGCTCTTAGCGCCCCTAATGCCATTTCATCATTTTGAGCAAATACCGCTTGCACAGTAGGATGCGCTGTCAGTAGGTTTTGCATCACGTTTAAGCCTTTTGTTCTATCAAAATCAGCAGGCTGGCTGGCTAATACATTAAATTTATGCTCTTTTGCACCGGTATTAAAACCTTCACCGCGTTCACGAGCTGCGGAAGTTCCTGTGATCCCTTCGAGTTGGATCACTTTGGCGTCGTTACCTGTTTTTTCAGCGATAAAATCTGCCGCCATCTTACCGCCCATTCGGTTATCAGAAGCGACATGACTGACTACATCACCTTTGTTAGCTGCGCGGTCTAGGGTGATAACAGGAATTTTTGCTTTATTGGCCATGATAATGGCATTCCCAACCGCATCTGAATCGGTCGGGTTAATCAACATGAGTTTAGTGCCACGAACAGTTAAGTCTTGAACGTTAGCTAGCTCTTTAGCAGGGTTATCTTGAGAGTCGAGTACTATTAGTTCGTAACCTAATTTATCGGCTTCTTTTTGAGCACTATCTTTCATTGTCACAAAGAACGGGTTGTTCAGTGTGGAAATAACCAGAGCGATACTCTCTTTCGCCATCGCATTAACACTCACAGTAGCACTTAAAGCGACGGCTGATAGCAAGGTTGCGAGTTTTTTCATTTTCATAATCGTATTCCTGTAGGGTATAAGTTACTTTTTATTATCAACGAGTACGGCAAGTAAGATGACAACCGCTTTTACAATCATTTGATAGTTTGATGATATACCTAGTAAGTTTAAGCCATTATTGAGAAAACCTAAGATAAGAGCACCAATCAAAGTTCCAACAATGCGTCCTTTACCACCAGCCAGACTTGTACCGCCAAGAACAACAGCGGCAATTGCGTCAAGCTCATAACCATTACCAGCCATTGGTTGCGCTGACGACAGTCGAGCAACTTCAATAACACTCGCCAATGCCGCTAATAATCCACACAGGGCATAGACAATAATTTTAATTCTGTCGACATTAATGCCGGATAAGCGCGTCGCGGCTTCATTTCCACCCAATGCGTAGATATATCGACCCAAACGGGTGTGGTGTAATAGATACCATGCCGCGGCAAACACAATGATCATCAACCAAACAGGGGTCGGGATCCCGAAGGGGCGACCAATACCAAACCAGCCGAAAAGATCTGCATTATCACTGAAACCTGTATTGATCGGGCTACCATCGGTATACACACGTGTCACCCCCCGCAATAACAACATCATGACTAATGTCGCAATAAAGGCTTGAACTTTACCTTTGGCGACAATCACCCCCGTACAAGCACCAATAGCAGCCCCAAGGGCTAATGCTCCCGCAACGGCGACGAAGGCATTCACATCAGCCCCCACCATCGATGCCGCAACAGCCCCTGTTAAAGCCAGTAATGAACCAACAGATAGGTCAATACCGGAGGTTAAGATCACCAACGTCATCCCCACAGCCATGATGGCGTTAACCGATGTCTGTTGCAGGATATTAAACAGGTTATTAAGGGTGAAAAAATTCGGGCTAAGGGATGAAACAATGGCAATTAACACTAATAATGCAATCAGTGATTTTTGCTCCATTAGCCATGCTTTACTGAACCAACGTTTTGAGGTTGTGGTATTCGATGTCATTCTGATAACTCCTGAACTGAGCCGTAGCTTTTGCCAACAGCGGCAGCCATTAAGACTTCTTGAGTGGCCTGTTTAGCTGAAAACTCACCGCTAATATGCCCTTCATGCATAACGAGAATGCGGTCACTCATCCCAATCACTTCTGGCATTTCAGAAGAAACTAAGATGATGCTCAGCCCTTCTTTTTTAAATTGGTTAATTAATTGATAGATCTCTTTTTTAGCCCCAACATCCACACCTCGAGTTGGTTCATCTAAAATCAGGACTTTAGGCCTTGTCATCAAACCACGCGCAATCGCGACTTTTTGCTGATTTCCTCCCGATAGGTTGCCAATAATCTGATCCATGGAAGGGGTTTTGATATTAAATAAGCGAATAAAGTCACCGACCGTCTGTTGTTCTTCTTTATGTTTAAGATTGCCGCCAGCACGACTAAAGTAACGAAGTGCTGTCAACGACATGTTCTCTTTGACGGACATACCTAGTACTAAACCGTCACGTTTACGATCTTCCGAGATATAGACAATGCCGTTATTTAAACCATCTTGTGGCGTTTTTAATGAAATACTTTTGCCATCAAGGCGTACTTCACCTGATTTTTTTGTCGCAGCGCCGTAAATGATCTTCATTAATTCAGTACGCCCTGCTCCCATCAAACCAGAAACGCCTAGAATTTCACCGCTTCTCAATGAAAAGCTGGCATTATCGACACCAGGGCCTGATACATTTTCAACCTGTAAGCGAACCTCTCCCACCGGAACATGAATACGTGGGTATTGGTCTTCTAATTTACGGCCCACCATCATTTCAATCAGGGTTTCTTCTTCTAATTCTTTAACGGGTTTTTCACCGATAAATTGTCCATCACGAAACACGGTTACATCATCACAGATTTCAAAAATCTCTTTTAAGCGATGAGAGATATAAACAATTCCACGCCCTTGCGCTTTAAGCTCTTCAATAACTCGAAAGAGTGATGCTGTTTCCGTATCTGTGAGGGCATCCGTTGGTTCGTCCATGATGATGACTTGCGATTCAAAACTTAACACTTTCGCTATCTCAACCATTTGCTGTTCGCCAATAGAAAGCTCAGCGATCAATTGATGGCTGTCATAATCCAAGTTCAGGCGTTTTAGTAGCTTATCGGATTCACTGAACATGGTTTTCCAGTCGATTTTGCCGAATTTATTAACAAATTCGCGACCAAGGAAAATATTTTCAGCAATTGTCAGTTCAGGGATCAAATTAAGCTCTTGATGAATAATACCAATCCCTGCTTCTTGTGAATTTTTAGGGCCATGAAAGACCACTTCTTTCCCTAAATAACGGATAGCGCCAGCATCTTTACTATAGATACCTGTAAGCACTTTCATCATGGTGGATTTACCCGCACCATTTTCACCGACTAGCGCCATCACTTTTCCTGGGTAAACTTTAAGTGCAGCACCGTTTAGTGCTTTTACTCCGGGAAAAGACTTTTCAATGCCAATAAGCTCTAATAAAGGCTGCATACACACCTCAAAACGTCACACCAGAACAAAGGATCACATTAGCAAAAGGTGAACACTCCCCTGTTCTAATCACCGCTTTGCTGTCATGAGTCATTTTTTTAAAGCTTTCATGACTACAATATTCCACTGTTATTGGTTTTCCTTGGGCAAGCTCTAATGCCTGCAAATGTGCCAATATCGCATGTTCCATTTCAGGATTAACGGTCGTGATCTCGCCAGCCAAAATTGCCTTTTCAATCTGCATCTCTTGAGTAATGACACTCAATACCGACATCAAATCGGGCAAACCTTGTGTAATAGCTAAATCAATACGTTCAACCTGCTGTGGTATAGGTAACCCAGCATCAGCAATTGTGATATGGTCGGTATGACCTAACTTTGCTATCACGGATGTAATATTGGAATTAAGCAAAATACCTTTTTTCATTGTTCCCGCCGTTTCCTTATGAGCGAAACGTTTCGCTAAATCTAATCATAGATAAGAAAATGAACAACACAATGTTGTTGGCTAAGATTTGTGATCACCATCGAAACGTTTCGTTAACGCCAAAAAGAGAAGAAAAGATGAAAGTATTGAATTAGTTATAGCTGAATCGTTTTTGTTGATAGTGAGTCTAAATCAAAGAAAAATGACAAAATTCGTTGCAAAATTGGCACCTCGATGGATAACCTAGCAATAAATGACATAAATAATAAAAGGAACGAATATGCAGTTAGCGGAAAGAATCGCCCAACTTAGCAATTACCTTGAAAGTGGTTTGTATGAACGCCAGCAAGCAATTCGTTTATGTTTATTGGCCACATTAAGTGGTGAAAGTGTCTTTCTTTTAGGGCCTCCAGGTATCGCTAAAAGCTTAATTGCACGCCGCATGAAGTATGCGTTTCGCCACGCGAATGCGTTCGAATATTTAATGACCCGTTTTTCCACACCAGAGGAAATTTTTGGGCCATTATCCATCCAAGCTTTAAAAGATGAAGGGCGCTATCAACGACTAACAAAAGGCTATTTACCTGATGCTGAGGTGGTTTTTCTTGATGAAATTTGGAAAGCTGGCCCCGCTATCTTAAATACCCTACTCACCGCTATCAATGAACGGAAATTCCGTAATGGAGATGGTGAAAGTGCTATTCCTATGCGTTTATTAGTCACCGCATCTAACGAGCTTCCTGATGCTGACAATAGCTTGGAAGCGCTATTTGACCGAATGCTTATCCGTATTTGGCTCGATAAAGTACAAGAAAAACAAAACTTCCGAGCGTTGCTGACAGGTAAATCCCCCCAAGATGAGTCACTGGTTCCTGAACACTTAAAAATCAGTGATGATGAATATAAAGAGTGGCAACAGCAAATCCCTAAAATTACGCTTCCCGATCACTGTTTTGAACTTATTTATCAACTCCGCCAGCAACTGGATGCCACCGATAAACACCTTTATGTCTCGGATAGACGCTGGAAAAAAGCGGTCTATTTATTACAAGCCAGTGCGTTTTTTAATGGGCGAAATACCATTTCCCCCCTTGATATCATCCTATTAAAAGATTGTTTATGGCATGACATGCAATCGATGAATGCTTTACCTCAATTACTCAAGTCCATATTAGAAGAAGATGGCTGGCAACAGAGAAAACTCTCTCGTGAAATAGAAATGCTCTACCAAGAGTGGACCTCATCAACCCAAGATCAAAACAATCAAAATGCTTTTAAGGTCAATAAAAATACGCCAATGTTTGCTCGTAAGCCAACGTACACTCTTCCAGAAAATATCAAAGAGGGGCGTTTAACACTATTTTTGCATAAGCCACTACAGTTACATGATATAAAAGTAACGTTTATTACCACGGATAAAAAGTTACTGACTCATTTTCTAACGAAAGGTACTACTCTATCAGCTCACCTCAATGGTATTGGTTTTGCACAAGAAATTGCTGCTGAAATTAATAACTTAAATCAGATTCAGCTATTAGATGTGAGTCACCAAGCTTCCACTCTTTATTTACAAGAATCCACCACCACCGTCGATAAAACGGATAACACACAATGGTTAGAAAAGCTTGATAAGATCCAACAAGATATTCAATCGGCGCGTTATCAATTTGAACAACAACAGCCCAATTTATTTATTGAATCAAGCTGGCTGGCAGGAATCGAAGGAAGCTTTATGAAGTTAACTGAAAAGCTCACTCAGTTACGTAATCAAATAACAGGAAAAATGGCGGATTAACTATGCTGAGTTTAGCCACGCTAGACTTATTGCTTTCCGTTAATGAAAGCCAGCTTATAGAAGAGATTATTATCTCTCTTCTTGCCACACCTCAACTCGCCGTTTTCTTTGAAAAACACCCTCGACTTAAAAAAGCCCTGTTAAAAGATTTATCGGAATGGAAAAAAGATCTTAAACAAAAGCTGCAAGATGCCTTAGTGCCTGCTCAACTCGCTGAGGAGTTTCAACTTTATCAACAGTCTCTTGGTCAAGCGACTGAGTTATTTTTTAATCAATTACCCGAGATTATTGAAACACTAAAAGCCATAGACTCTCCTTTTTATGCCGAAGCCTGCAAATTAAGTTCAGGTAAAATAGAGAATAAAAGCGCTAGGCAAAGTTTATTTATCCAACGCTGGCGGATCAGTTTGATATTGCAGGTGACAACTTTACATAAAGAGTTATTAGAGCAAGAAAAAGAGCAGTTACTCGCTGAACTACAACAACGGCTCGCGTTAAGCGGTAATCTCGAAGAGATTTTAGGTGAAAATGAGCGGGCTGCTGGCCGATTATGGGATTTAAGTAAAGGGCTAAATACAGCATCAGCCTATAATGATAAGTTATTGAATCAATATAGTGATTTTTTACGTCAACAACCTGAATTGGAAAAGATAGCTCAATTATTAGGCCGCAGCCAATCTGCTCGCACCCTGCCTGAAGATAGCGTGCTGCTAGAGCCAATGACTATCTTCGAGAAAGTCCCTGAAACAATACCAGAGCAAGTTGATGGATTAAGCCAAAGTGATGACGTATTACGACTATTACCTACCGAATTAGCGATGTTAGGGCTTGAAGAAATTGAGTTTGAGTTCTATCGAAAACTGCTTGAAAAGCAGTTAATCACTTATCGTCTCCAAGGAGAAAGTTGGCAAGAAAGACGAGTATTGCGCCCCGTAACTCACCATCATCATGAAGAACAACCTAGAGGGCCTTTTATTGTCTGTATTGACACTTCAGGCTCTATGGGGGGAATAAATGAGCGATGTGCAAAAGCATTTTGCCTCGCATTATTAAAAATTGCGCTGGCGGATAACCGTTCATGTCACATCATGTTATTTTCTACTGAACTCGTCCATTATGATTTACTCTCCGTGGATGGTTTAGAGCAGTGTATTCGTTTTTTACACCAAACATTTCGTGGAGGAACAGATTTAGCTAACTGTTTGCAAGAAACGGTCAAAAAACTCGAAACCCCGACATGGTCAGATGCTGACGCGGTGGTGATTTCCGATTTTGTTTCTCAACGTTTGCCTGACGAATTAATCAAAAAGATAAGATCCCTTCAGCAGGTAGGGAAATACCGCTTCCATGCGGTATCTGTTTCAAATTATGGGAAACCCGGCATCATGAAGATATTTGATCATATCTGGCGCTTTGATACCGGATTAAAAAGCAGGTTATTGCGCCGCTTTAGTCGCTAACTACAGCATACCCGCAACAGATTCACGAGTTTCTGGAGACCAAACACCACATTGAACTTGGCCAATGTGCTGACGTTGGAGCAGTAACATCACTAAACGTGACTGACCAATACCGCCGCCGATAGTCTGTGGCATTTTGCCTTCGACTAATGCTTGGTGCCATTCTAGCTCCATGCGCTTTTCATCGCCTGTTAAGCTTAGCTGACGAGTCAGGCACTCAGGGCTAACACGGATCCCCATTGACGAAATTTCAAATGCGTCTTGCAGCACTGGGTTCCACACAATGATGTCACCGTTTAAGCCTTTAAAGCCATCTTCGTTTTCAGTTGTCCAGTCATCGTAGTCTGGTGCACGCACATCATGCGCTTCACCGTTTGATAGCTTCCCACCGATACCGATAAGGAAAACAGCGCCTAATTCTTTAGCAATCGCACGTTCACGGCCTTTTGCATCTAAATCAGGATAGCGCTGTAGCAGTTCTTCACTGTGGATAAAGTGAATTTGGTCTGGCAGGAACGGTGCCAGCCCAAATTCGCTGCTAATTGCGGCTTCTGTTTGTTTTATTGCCTGATAGATTTTACCCACTGTCTGCTTCAGATAAGGAAGTGTACGCTCCTCATCTGCCATCACTTTTTCCCAATCCCACTGATCAACGTAAACAGAGTGGATTGGTGTTAAGCGATCTTCGTCCGGACGTAACGCTTTCATATGAGTATAAAGGCCTTGGCCTTGTTTAAAATCGAAACGGCCTAATGTCTTACGTTTCCATTTAGCCAAGGAGTGAACCACTTCAAAGGTTGCGTCAGGAATTGATTTTACTTTTACTTGAACCGCTTTTTCATGGCCTGACAAGTTATCCTGAGTTCCATCACCTAAACGGCTTAAGATAGGACCTTGAACTTCAATTAAGCCAAGCTCTTTTTCAAGTAAACGTGAAAAATAAGATTTAACAAAGCTGATTTGCTGCTGTTGTTCGATGAATGATTTGTCCATTTTATTTACCCATAATTTGTTAGCTGCGTTAGCCGATGTGTAGATTAAGCAACAAAACAGGGGTGGAATTCAATATACTTCATTAAAAAAACACTTTCTCATTTATTTTATCTAAAAAAATGGGTATAAAAATGAGAATTCGTTAAATTAAGGAGGTAATAATGCCTGAAAATTATCAAATCGATAATCTCGATCGTGACATACTTCACGAATTAATGCGCAATGCACGTACAGCTTATGCTGAACTTGCTAAAAAATTCTCCGTTAGCCCAGGTACTATTCACGTCCGTGTAGAAAAAATGAAGCAGGCAGGGATCATTACAGGAACACGTATTGATATCAGCCCGAAACAACTCGGTTTTGATGTGTGCTGCTTTATTGGCATTATTTTGAAAAGTGCTAAAGATTATCACACCGCCCTCAAAAAATTAGACGCCCTAGAAGAAGTAGTTGAGGTCTACTATACGACTGGGCAGTACAGTATTTTTATTAAGGTGATGTGCCGATCTATTGATGCCCTCCAAGACGTACTTATCAACAAAATTCAAACTATCGATGAAATTCAATCGACAGAAACGCTGATCTCGCTACAGAACCCGATCATGAGAACAATCACCCCATAGAAAAAAATTTATATAACCACATTATCCACAGGTAGATCCCAGCTCATTCACAGCGTACAATAACGCCCTAATATTGCTATCGGGAATCACCATGACAAAAGTAACCCTAATAAGTGGCAGCACAATGGGCAGTGCTGAGTATGTTGCAGAACATATGGCTGAGATCTTAGAAGAACTTGGTTATGAAACAGAAGTGCAGCATGGGCCTGATCTTGACTCACTTCCACGTGAAGGTTTATGGCTGGTGGTGAGTTCCACTCATGGGGCAGGCGATCTTCCTGAAAATATTCAACCTCTAGCTGAACAAATTGAAAGCCAATCCCCTGATCTTAGTCAGGTGCTGTTTGGTAGTGTAGGTATCGGTAGTTCTGAATATGACACTTTCTGTGGCGCGATCCATAAATTAAGTCGCCTATTAGTCGATCATGGGGCGAAAAGGATCGGTGAGCCACTAGAAATCGATGTACAGCAACACGAAATACCGGAAGATCCAGCAGGGGAATGGGTTAAAATTTGGGCAAACGAACTCTAGTTTGTTCAAAATAACAACGAACAGATGTGGATAACTCTGGTAAGATCGCGGTATTAACCCGTAGTTATCCATAGTATAAGTTTTAAAGGGTCGGGTGCCTGTGCATAACCCCCCTTTTAGATCCCAGCTTATACGCAAAAGGATCACGGATCATTCACAGTATATGATCCTTTACACTTTTATGATCTTTAAAGTGAAAAGTCAGTTATCCACAGATATCGATGATCCTAATAAAAGATCTAATAAAGAGATCTTTAAATAAAAAGATCTTTATATAATAAGGCTCGGATCAACTTAGCTTGGTCTATCCTTAAAACTTGAGTAGAATTCTCTCCTCGAATGCAACACTCAGCATTTTTCTAACGTTAAGGTTCACACATGTTTTATCCAGAGCAATTTGACGTCATCGTAATTGGTGGTGGTCATGCCGGTACTGAAGCAGCAATGGCAGCTGCACGTATGGGGCGTCAAACCCTATTACTGACTCACAATATTGATACATTGGGCCAGATGTCTTGCAACCCAGCCATCGGTGGGATCGGTAAGGGGCATCTGGTAAAAGAAATTGATGCCCTTGGTGGCCTAATGGCTATCGCGACAGACAAAGCGGGTATTCAATTTAGAACCCTCAATGCCAGTAAAGGGCCAGCTGTTCGTGCAACTCGAGCACAAGCAGACCGCGTCCTTTATCGCCAAGCGGTAAGAACAGCTTTAGAAAATCAACCAAATCTCATGATCTTCCAACAACCCGTGGAAGACTTAATTGTGGAAAATAACACGGTTACTGGTGCGGTAACCCGTATGGGGCTGAAATTTAAAGCCAAAGCAGTTGTGTTGACAGTCGGTACTTTCCTTGATGGAAAAATCCACATTGGTTTAGAAAATTACAGTGGTGGACGAGCAGGGGATCCCCCATCTGTTTCACTGTCACAGCGCCTAAGAGAATTACCTTTACGTGTTAATCGTTTAAAAACGGGTACACCACCAAGAATTGATGCTAGAACAATAGATTTTAGCCAATTAGCTCAACAGCTTGGTGATGATCCAATGCCTGTATTCTCCTTTTTAGGATCACAGGATCAACATCCACAACAGATGCCTTGCTATATCACTCATACGAATGAAAAAACCCATGATGTGATTAGAAATAACCTTGATCGTAGCCCAATGTATGCTGGGATCATTGAAGGGATCGGTCCTCGTTATTGCCCATCGATCGAAGATAAAGTCATGCGCTTTGCCGATCGTGACGCTCACCAGATCTTTTTAGAACCTGAAGGGTTAACGAGCAATGAAATATACCCTAATGGGATCTCCACCAGCCTACCATTTGATGTACAAATGCAAATTGTCCACTCAATGAAAGGGATGGAAAATGCAAGGATCGTACGTCCGGGTTACGCCATTGAGTATGATTTCTTTGACCCTAGAGACCTAAAACAAACACTTGAAAGTAAGTTTATTAATGGTTTGTTCTTTGCTGGTCAAATTAACGGAACTACAGGTTATGAAGAAGCTGGT
Source organism: Providencia sp. PROV267 (assembly GCF_028477825.1). NCBI lineage: Bacteria > Pseudomonadati > Pseudomonadota > Gammaproteobacteria > Enterobacterales > Morganellaceae > Providencia > Providencia sp. PROV267. The sequence goes on from NZ_JAMPLX010000019.1 coordinate 15,058, forward strand.
GCGCAAGGGTTGCTAGCTGGCTTAAATGCGGCTCAATATGCTTTTGATTTAGAAGGTTGGTTCCCTCGTCGTGACCAAGCTTACATGGGAGTGCTGGTGGATGACCTTTGCACCCTAGGAACAAAAGAGCCTTACCGTATGTTTACTTCTCGTGCAGAATATCGATTAATGTTACGCGAGGACAATGCTGACTTGCGCTTAACAGAAAAAGGCCGTGAGTTAGGATTAGTCGATGATGTCCGTTGGGCTCACTTTAACAACAAAGTTGAGTTGATTGAGAAAGAGCGTCAACGCCTAAAAGATATTTGGGTTCATCCAAAATCTGAAGGTCATGATGAAATCAATCAGATACTGTCAGTTCCGCTTTCTAAAGAAGCGAACGGGGAAGACTTATTACGTCGCCCTGAAATGGATTACCAAACATTAATTTCACTAAGCCGTTTTGCACCGGGGATCACCGATCCTCAAGCTGCGGATCAAGTTGAAATTCAAGTGAAATATGAAGGTTATATCGCTCGTCAGCAAGAAGAGATTGAGCGCCAACTACGCAATGAAAACACCTTATTGCCTGTTGATCTTGATTATAAGCAAGTCAAAGGGTTATCAAATGAAGTGATGGCTAAGCTAAATGATCATAAGCCAACTTCAATTGGTCAAGCTTCGCGTATTTCGGGAATTACTCCAGCAGCAATTTCCATCTTGCTTGTTTGGTTAAAAAAGCAAGGCATGTTGCGTAGGAGCGCTTAATAATGAGTTTATTAGCACAACTAACGCGCTTATCGGCTCTCGCGAACATTGAATTAACCGATCAACAAAAGCAGCAGCTAGTGGGATATGTCGAACTACTGGCGAAATGGAATAAGGCTTATAACCTGACCTCTGTTCGTGACCCTCAACAAATGTTAATCCGCCATATTATGGATAGCATAGTGGTGAACGGTCAGCTTAAGGGCACATCATTTATTGATGTTGGAACGGGGCCGGGGTTACCTGGAGTACCGTTAGCGATTGTTCGACCTGATTCGCATTTTGTTTTACTTGATAGTTTAGGGAAGCGAATTCGCTTCCTCAAACAAGTCCAACATGAGCTAGGGTTAAATAATATTGAGCCGCTTCAATCACGTGTTGAAGAGTATCAGCCTGAAGCAGGGTTTGATGGCGTAATTAGCCGCGCATTTGCTTCCTTAAGTGATATGTTGAGCTGGTGCCATCATCTGCCAAATGCTTCTGGGAAGTTCTATGCATTGAAAGGAGCGGTGCGTGAAGAGGAACTGACTGACTTACCTGATAATTTTTCAATTGATACCATCGTTGAATTGAAAGTGCCTGAACTTGATGAACAACGTCATTTAGTGATTTTATCTTTAAAATAAAGTTGCTTTTCATCAATAAATTTTTATCTTTTAGAGCTTTAGCAGTAGCATTTACAATGTTACTGCTATTTTTATTTTTACCTTATTCTCTCAATTCGGGTTTTACGTGATATTTACACGGTAATAACGAATAACTAGCAAAAATGAACATTAGAGATTAAAAAATATCTCTAAATGGATATTTTAGATAAATCCAGTTTGTGTCTTAGTTAATTAATAATGAAATATTTGATTTATTATGGCTTTTTTTTGTTTAAAAAATATCGCTTTTAATTATTTGATTTATGGCTCAAATCTTTTTTTTCTTAGTGAGAACGCGGGAGTCCGCTAATAATCTGAACAGTAAATATTGTGATACTCATCACAGAAAAATGTTTTTAGTTGTCGAGTCATTAACTATTTATTAATTATTATTGCCACATTTCTGCGCTATCTCGAAAAAATTAAATATTTATTCACCTTTTCGCTACTTACTGATTGAATTCATTTCGCCTGCCCGTATAATTTGCTCGTTTTTGTCTCTTGACACATTTAAGCAAAGACAGTTTTATACAACACTTAGCGTTTCTGAGGCTGAGAATAGCTGGGAGTACAAAAAGTTATGTCTGTATCCCTTTACGACAACAAATATGCTGTAAAGCAGTTGTCTTTTCAGTTAATAACTTTTGTGATCCTCAGTGGGGCTTTCTGTGCAAATAGTATAGAATGGGGGGCCTCTGCTCTTGCGGGTGGTTTAGCATGCTGGTTACCAAATATCGTATTTATGCTGCTAGTCCACTTTCAGAAAGCAAAAGAAGAGGATGAACCTGTCCGCATTGCCTGGTTCTTTGCATTAGGAGCAGGGCTAAAGGTTGTTACAACTATTATCGTACTAGTTGTTGCTTTTGGTGTGTTTAAAGCGTCATTAACACCACTGGGTTTGGCCTATTTAGCTGTGCTAATTGTTCAGATTGTTGCACCAGCCGTTTTTAAACGGTAAGTAATTTTAAACTACAAAAGGGTAAGAGGCATCATGTCTGCATCAGGAGAAGTGATGACTACAAATGAGTACATAGGTCACCATCTGAAAAACCTTCAGTTGGATCTACGTACCTTTGAGTTGGTCGATCCCCACGCTAGTCCAACATTTTGGACGTTGAACATTGACTCGCTTTTTTTCTCGATAGTTCTCGGGGCTCTGTTCCTGTGGCTATTTAGAAAAGTTGCAGTTAAAGCGACTAGTGGCGTACCCGGTAAGTTACAGACTGCAATAGAACTGATCATTGGTTTTGTTAATAATACCGTTCGTGATATGTATCACGGCAAGAGCAAAGTTATTGCTCCTTTGGCATTAACTGTGTTCGTCTGGGTATTTTTGATGAACCTTCTGGATTTACTCCCTATCGACTTTATTCCATACATTGGTGAGCACTATTTAGGTTTACCTGCTCTGCGTATTGTTCCAACAGCAGATGTCAGTATCACTATGTCTATGGCGATTGGCGTGTTTATCCTAATCCTCTTCTACAGCATTAAGATGAAAGGAATTGGTGGATTTACTAAAGAGTTAACTCTTCAGCCATTTAATCATCCAGTTTTTATTCCTATCAACTTAATTCTTGAAGGGGTAAGCCTGCTATCAAAACCTATATCACTCGGTCTACGACTGTTTGGTAATATGTATGCGGGTGAATTGATCTTTATTCTTATCGCGGCTCTGCTTCCGTGGTGGTCACAGTGGTTGTTAAGCCTACCTTGGGCTATCTTCCACATACTGATTATTACGTTACAAGCCTTTATTTTTATGGTTCTAACGATTGTCTATCTGTCGATGGCATCTGAAGAGCATTAATTTAACTATCAATTATTGATTAAACTGAAACAAACTGGAGACTATCATGGAACTTGGTATCTTGGCTGCCGCTGTAATGATGGGATTAGCGGCAATCGGTGCTGCTATCGGTATCGGCATCCTAGGTGGTAAATTTTTAGAAGGAGCTGCTCGTCAGCCAGATTTAATCCCTCTGCTGCGTACTCAGTTCTTTATCGTAATGGGTCTAGTCGACGCTATTCCGATGATTGCAGTTGGTCTGGGCCTATATGTGATGTTTGCTAGTTAGCCCTAAACCGCTAACTATTTTGAATATCAAGTGATAATTGAATAAGAGGTATTGTCTGTGAATCTAAATGCAACAATCCTCGGCCAGGCTATCGCGTTTGTCCTGTTTGTTTGGTTCTGTATGAAGTATGTATGGCCACCGATTATGGCGGCCATTGAAAAACGTCAAAAAGAAATTGCTGACGGTTTATCTTCCGCAGAACGTGCTAAAAAGAACCTGGAACTGGCGCAAACCGACGCAACCGACCGACTGAAAAAAGCGAAAGCTGAAGCTCAGGTCATCATCGAACAAGCGAATAAACAACGCAATCAGATGATTGAAGAAGCAAAAGCAGAAGCTGAAGCAGAACGTACAAAAATCGTCGCACAAGCCCAAGCAGAAATTGATGCTGAGCGTAAACGTGCACGTGAAGAGCTACGTAAACAGGTTGCGATGCTTGCTGTCGCAGGTGCCGAGAAGATCATCGAACGTTCCGTGGATGAAGCTGCTAACAGCGACATCGTTGATAAACTAGTCGCTGAACTGTAAGGAGGGAGGGGCATGTCTGAAATCGCTACTGTAGCTCGCCCCTACGCCAAAGCAGCTTTTGACTTTGCTGTGGAAAATCAATCTGTTGAAAAATGGCAAAATATGCTGGCCTTCACCTCTGAGGTGACGCGCAATGAACAGGTTGGTGAGCTACTTTCTGGGTCTATTGCCCCTGATAGGTTAGCAAAAACGTTTATCTCTGTTTGTGGAGATGAAATTGACGAGCATGTTCAAAATCTGATTCGTATTATGGCTGAAAACGGGCGTTTGAGTACGCTACCAGAAGTGTTAGCTCAATTTATCCAATTGCGCGATACCCTGGAATCAACGATTGAAGTTGATGTTATCTCTGCTAACGAATTGAATGAACAGCAGTTAGCCAAAATTTCTGCAGCGATGGAAAAACGTCTGTCACGCAAAGTTAAGCTGAATTGCAAAATTGATAAGTCTGTTATTGCCGGAGTGATTATTCGTGCTGGAGACCTCGTTATTGACGGGAGTGTCCGCGGTCGCTTAGAGCGTTTAACTGACGTCTTGCAGTCTTAAGGGGACTGGAGCATATGCAACTGAATTCCACCGAAATCAGCGAACTGATCAAACAGCGTATTGCTCAGTTCGATGTTGTGAGTGAAGCTCACAATGAAGGTACGATTGTATCCGTTAGTGACGGTATCATTCGTATTCACGGTTTAGCCGAAGTCATGCAGGGTGAAATGATCGCTCTGCCTGGTAACCGTTACGCAATCGCATTGAACTTGGAGCGTGACTCCGTTGGTGCGGTTGTTATGGGTCCTTATGCTGACTTAGCTGAGGGCATGAAAGTTAAATGTACTGGTCGTATTCTTGAAGTTCCAGTGGGCCGTGGCCTGCTAGGACGTGTTGTGAATACACTGGGTGAACCTATTGATGGTAAAGGTCCTGTTGAGCACGATGGCTTCTCACCAGTAGAAGTGATTGCTCCAGGTGTTATCGACCGTCAATCTGTTGATCAACCTGTACAAACTGGTTATAAATCAGTCGATGCGATGATTCCAATCGGTCGTGGTCAGCGTGAGCTTATCATCGGTGACCGTCAAACAGGTAAAACTGCTTTGGCAATCGATGCAATCATCAACCAACGTGATTCTGGCATCAAATGTGTTTACGTTGCTATCGGTCAGAAAGCATCAACGATTTCTAACGTTGTTCGTAAACTGGAAGAACACGGCGCATTAGCTAACACCATCGTTGTTGTTGCAACTGCATCTGAATCAGCTGCACTGCAATACTTAGCACCATACTCTGGTTGTGCGATGGGTGAGTATTTCCGTGACCGTGGTGAAGATGCACTGATCGTTTACGATGACCTGTCTAAGCAGGCTGTCGCGTATCGTCAGATTTCACTATTGCTACGTCGTCCACCTGGACGTGAAGCTTACCCTGGTGACGTTTTCTATCTGCATTCACGTTTGCTGGAGCGTGCTGCTCGCGTTAACGCTGAATACGTTGAAAACTTCACAAAAGGTGAAGTTAAAGGTAAAACAGGTTCATTGACAGCATTGCCTATCATTGAAACTCAGGCTGGTGACGTTTCTGCATTCGTTCCGACTAACGTAATTTCGATTACAGATGGTCAGATCTTCCTAGAATCTAACCTGTTTAACTCTGGTATTCGTCCAGCGGTTAACCCGGGTATTTCTGTATCGCGTGTTGGTGGTGCTGCTCAGACGAAAATCATCAAGAAACTCTCTGGTGGTATCCGTACAGCACTTGCTCAGTATCGTGAACTGGCAGCATTCTCTCAGTTTGCTTCAGACCTTGATGATGCAACGCGTAAGCAGTTGAATCATGGTCAGAAAGTAACTGAACTGCTGAAACAGAAACAATATGCACCGATGTCAGTTGCAGAGCAGGCACTGTCTCTGTTTGCTGCAGAACGTGGATATCTGGAAGATGTTGAGTTAGCGAAAATTGGTGCGTTTGAAGCTGCATTAGTTTCTTATGCATTGCGCGAGCATGCTGACCTTATGAATGAAATCGGCCAGGCGGGTAACTATAACGATGATATCGAAGGCAAGTTGAAAAAACTGCTCGAATCATTTAAAGCAACTCAGTCCTGGTAATACTATTCGGCCCGTAAATTTAAATGGGCCGTCTGGTTAAAAGGAGAAGCAGAAATGGCCGGCGCAAAAGAGATACGTTCCAAGATCGCCAGCGTGCAAAACACGCAGAAGATCACTAAAGCGATGGAAATGGTCGCTGCGTCCAAAATGCGTAAATCGCAGGAACGCATGGCGGCCAGCCGTCCTTATGCAGAGACTATGCGCAGTGTGATTGGTCACCTTGCGTTAGGGAATCTGGAATATAAACATCCATACCTTGAAGAGCGTGAAGTTAAGCGTGTTGGGTATCTGGTTGTTTCTACAGACCGTGGTTTGTGCGGTGGCTTGAACATTAACCTGTTCAAAAAGCTGTTGTCAGACATGAAGATGTGGTCTGAAAAAGGCGTTCAAGTTGACTTGGCTTTGATCGGTTCTAAAGCAGTATCATTCTTTGGCTCTGTTGGTGGCAATGTTGTCACACAGGTGACAGGAATGGGGGATAACCCAACGCTTTCAGACTTGATTGGCCCAGTTAACACTATGCTACAAGCCTATGATGAAGGGCGTTTGGATAAACTGTATGTGGTGACCAATAAGTTCATCAATACAATGTCTCAGGAGCCAACTATTCTTCAACTTCTGCCATTACCTGAAAGTAATGACGAGTCATTGAAGAAAAAATCTTGGGATTATTTATATGAACCCGATCCTAAGGCGTTGCTGGATACCCTGCTGCGTCGTTATATCGAGTCGCAGGTTTATCAGGGCGTCGTTGAAAACCTGGCTAGTGAGCAGGCCGCACGAATGGTAGCAATGAAAGCTGCTACCGATAATGGTGGAAACCTGATCAAAGAGTTGCAGTTGGTTTACAACAAAGCTCGTCAGGCCAGCATTACTCAGGAGCTTACCGAAATTGTTTCGGGTGCTGCCGCGGTTTAACAGCTAGGTTTACGAATTACGTAGAGGATTCAAGATGGCTACTGGAAAGATTATCCAGGTAATCGGCGCCGTTGTGGACGTCGAGTTCCCTCAAGATGCAGTACCAAAAGTGTACGATGCGCTTGAGGTTGTTAACGGTAAAGAAAAACTGGTGCTGGAAGTTCAGCAACAGTTAGGCGGTGGTGTTGTCCGTTGTATCGCAATGGGTACATCAGATGGCCTAAGCCGTGGTTTAGAAGTTAAAAATTTAGAACACCCAATTGAAGTACCAGTAGGTAAAGCAACACTCGGACGTATCATGAACGTTCTGGGTGACCCTATTGATATGAAAGGTGATATCGGCGAAGAAGAGCGTTGGTCTATTCACCGCGCTGCACCAAGCTACGAAGAGCTATCGAGCTCAACTGAACTGCTAGAGACAGGTATCAAAGTCATGGACTTGATCTGTCCATTCGCGAAAGGTGGTAAAGTTGGTCTGTTCGGTGGTGCGGGTGTTGGTAAAACGGTAAACATGATGGAACTTATCCGTAACATCGCGATTGAGCACTCAGGTTACTCAGTATTCGCAGGTGTTGGTGAGCGTACCCGTGAAGGTAACGACTTCTATCATGAAATGACAGATTCAAACGTTCTTGACAAAGTATCACTGGTTTATGGTCAGATGAATGAGCCACCAGGAAACCGTCTACGCGTAGCATTGACTGGTTTGACTATGGCTGAGAAATTCCGTGACGAAGGCCGTGATGTTCTGTTGTTCGTGGATAACATCTATCGTTATACACTGGCAGGTACAGAAGTATCGGCTCTGTTAGGTCGTATGCCATCAGCAGTAGGTTATCAGCCAACATTGGCAGAAGAGATGGGGGTTCTTCAAGAACGTATCACTTCTACTAAGACAGGTTCTATCACCTCTGTACAGGCTGTTTACGTACCTGCGGATGACTTGACTGACCCATCACCAGCAACAACCTTTGCTCACTTGGACGCAACAGTGGTTCTGAGCCGTCAAATCGCTTCTCTGGGTATTTACCCTGCGGTTGACCCTCTGGATTCAACTAGCCGTCAGCTTGACCCACTCATCGTTGGTCAAGAGCACTATGATGTTGCACGTGGCGTTCAGTCTATCCTTCAGCGTTACCAAGAACTGAAAGATATCATTGCAATTCTGGGTATGGATGAATTGTCTGAAGAAGACAAACTGGTTGTTGCTCGTGCTCGTAAGATCCAGCGCTTCCTGTCTCAACCATTCTTCGTTGCAGAAGTCTTTACTGGTTCACCAGGTAAGTTCGTTTCCCTGAAAGACACTATCCGTGGCTTCAAAGGCATTCTGAACGGCGATTACGACCACCTGCCAGAACAAGCGTTCTACATGGTTGGTACCATTGAAGAAGCTGTGGAAAAAGCTAAGAAGCTTTAATCTGGCTGACGGGAGGTTGATATGGTAGCTGCAATGACATACCACCTGACAGTTGTCAGCGCTGAAAAACAGATGTTTGAAGGGCTGGTACAAAAAATTCAGGTGACAGGTAGTGAAGGTGAACTGGGAATTTATCCACAGCACACCCCACTGCTGACTGCCATAAAACCGGGCATGGTACGTATTACTAAGCAATTTGGTGAAGAAGAGCTAATTTACCTCTCTGGCGGTATTTTAGAAGTGCAACCAAATGGCGTTATCGTACTGGCTGATACAGCTATCCGTGGTAAAGATTTAGATGAAGCGCGTGCGCTGGAATCTAAACGCAGAGCGGAAGAACATGTCCGTAAAGCTCACGGTGATGTTGATTATGCTCAGGCATCGGCAGAACTTGCGAAAGCAATAGCGAAACTTCGAGTTATCGAGTTAACTAAAAAGCTGATGTAATGAAGGCAGTATAAAGAAAAGCCAGTCGGTTAATACCTGACTGGCTTTTTTATTTGTGCGAAATATGTAGTAATTTATGTAGGAAATAGGTTTACTTTTATCCCAAAGTTGGAGTTTCAGGAAATTATGACTGTGCAAAGAAAAAGTGTCGTCATTCTTGCTGCTGGAAAGGGCACTCGAATGTATTCAGAACTGCCTAAAGTCCTGCATTTATTAGCAGGTAAACCAATGGTTCAGCATGTTATTGATACAGCTAAATCTGTTGGGGCATCAGACATTCACCTTGTTTATGGACATGGTGGCGATTTACTGAAAGAAAAATTGGGTGAACAAAACCTCAATTGGGTATTACAAGCAGAGCAACTCGGTACAGGGCACGCAATGCAACAAGCTGCCCCACACTTTCAAGATGATGAAGATATCATCATGCTTTATGGTGATGTGCCATTAATTGCGAAAGATACGCTGCAACGCTTAATTGAAGCTAAGCCTGAAGGTGGTATCGGTTTATTAACGGTAATTTTAGATAACCCAACTGGTTATGGCCGTATCATCCGTGAAAACGGTGAAGTTGTCGGTATCATTGAACAAAAAGACGCAACTGAAGAGCAACGTAAGATCCAAGAAATCAATACTGGGATCATGGTTGCAAGTGGTAAAGACTTTAAACGTTGGTTATCCCAACTGGATAATAATAATGCTCAGGGTGAATACTATATCACTGACGTTATTGCATTAGCTCATAAAGAGGGGAACAAGATTGAAACTGTTCACCCTAGCCGTTTGAGTGAAATGGAAGGGGTGAATAACCGCTTACAACTTGCCGCTCTTGAACGTATTTATCAAAGAGAACAAGCAGAAAAGCTCCTGCTTGCAGGGGTAATGCTAATTGACCCTGAACGTTTTGATATTCGCGGTACATTGACACATGGGCGCGATATTATCATTGATACGAATGTGATTATTGAAGGTAATGTGACGTTAGGTAATAACGTACATATTCAATCAGGCTGTATTCTTAAAAATTGTGTTATTGGTGATAACTCGGTTATCAGCCCCTATTCTGTGATAGAAAACTCTGAATTATCTGCGGAATGTACAGTCGGTCCTTTTGCTCGTTTACGTCCTGGTGCTAAATTGGCAGCCAAAGCCCATGTAGGTAACTTTGTTGAAATGAAGAATGCCTCATTAGGTGTTGGTTCTAAGGCTGGCCATCTAACCTATTTGGGCGATGCTCAGATTGGTGAAAACGTCAATATTGGTGCAGGAACGATCACCTGTAATTATGACGGTGCGAATAAGTATAAAACCATCATTGGTGATGATGTGTTTGTTGGCTCCGACACCCAGTTAATTGCCCCTGTTTCTGTTGCAAATGGTGCAACCATTGGTGCTGGTACAACGGTAACTCGTGATGTTAATGAAGGTGAGTTAGTCGTGAGTCGTGTGAAACAAGTCCATATTAAAAACTGGCAGCGTCCAGTGAAGAAAAAATAAAATACATTTTTAGGAGAGGTGAATGTGCCTCTCCAACATTAGCGTTAATAAGATAAAAATATAATAAACCCCATTTTCTACAAGGCTTGGGGAGCAGCAAAAGCTGTAACAACAATCAGGTAGCGACATCATAAGGGCTGGAGCCCTTTGTTTAGGAATAAATTTAATATGTGTGGAATTGTAGGTGCTGTCGCACAACGTGATATCGCAGAAATTTTGATAGAGGGGCTTCGCCGCCTTGAGTATCGTGGTTACGACTCTGCTGGTATGGCTGTCGTTGATCATGAAGGCCATCTTCAGCGTTTACGAGAAGTTGGTAAAGTACAAATGCTGGCGGAAGAAGCGGAGAAAAATCCTGTATCAGGTGGAACGGGGATCGCACATACCCGTTGGGCAACCCATGGTGTTCCGAGTGAACGTAATGCTCACCCACATACTTCTGGTTTTATTGCTGTTGTTCATAATGGGATCATTGAAAACTATTTAGAACTTAAAGAAGAGTTAAAGCAACTTGGCTATATCTTTAGTTCTGATACTGATACCGAAGTGATCGCACACCTTGTTCATCATGAACAACAAAAAGGTGGTGCTTTAGTTGAAGTGGTTCAGCGCGTTATCCCACAATTACGCGGTGCTTATGGCACGGTGATCATGGATAGTCGTACTCCTGAATTATTGGTGGCAGCCCGTTCGGGAAGCCCATTAGTGATTGGTTTAGGTGTGGGTGAAAACTTCCTCGCATCGGATCAACTTGCATTATTGCCTGTTACACGTCGTTTTATTTATCTTGAAGAAGGCGATATTGCGGAAGTCACTCGTCGCACTGTACGTATCTTTGATAAGCAAGGTCAGGCTGTTGAACGAGAGCAAATTGAATCTAATGTTCAATATGATGCAGGTGATAAAGGTGTTTATCGCCACTATATGCAAAAAGAGATCTATGAGCAGCCAATGGCGATTAAAAACACCCTTGAAGGGCGTTTTAGCAAAGACAATGGCATCGATCTGAGTGAGTTAGGCCCTAAAGCAAGTGAAATATTATCTCAAGTTGAGCATATTCAGATTGTAGCTTGTGGTACATCTTACAATGCGGGGATGGTTGCACGTTACTGGTTTGAATCTTTGGCTGGCATTCCTTGTGATGTTGAGATTGCCTCTGAATACCGCTATCGCAAGCCCGCTCATCGCAAAGGCAGCCTGATGATCACGCTATCACAGTCAGGTGAAACGGCTGATACGCTAGCAGCATTACGTTTATCGAAAGAGCTAGGCTATTTGACGTCTCTTGCGGTATGTAACGTGGCTGGCTCTTCATTGGTACGTGAATCAGACTTTGCACTAATGACTAAAGCAGGTGCAGAGATTGGCGTTGCTTCAACCAAAGCGTTCACCACGCAATTAACCGTACTGTTGATGCTGGTCGCCTATATGGGACGTATAAAAGGCGCAAGTCCTGAATTAGAAGAGAGTATTGCTAATGCTCTGCATGCACTGCCTGCGCGCATTGAAAGCATGTTATCTCAAGATAAAGTGATTGAGGCGCTGGCGGAAGATTTCTCTGATAAAAATCATGCTCTATTCCTGGGTCGTGGCGAGCAGTACCCTATTGCGGTTGAAGGTGCATTAAAGCTCAAAGAGATCTCTTATATTCACGCAGAAGCGTATGCGGCGGGTGAATTGAAACATGGTCCATTGGCTTTGATTGATGCCGATATGCCTGTCATTATCATTGCACCTAACAACGAACTGTTAGAAAAATTGAAATCTAATATCGAAGAAGTACGCGCTCGTGGTGGCTTGCTTTATGTGTTTGCAGATCAAGATGCAGGCTTTGAAGCGAGTGAGAATATGAAAATTATTCCGTTGCCACATGTTGAAGAGTTGATTGCGCCGATTTTCTATACGGTTCCTCTACAACTGCTCTCTTACCATGTTGCGTTGATCAAAGGTACTGACGTTGACCAACCACGTAACTTGGCTAAATCAGTGACGGTTGAATAAATTAGAATTATTTAAAATTTAAATACATTAAATCCGATTATGCTTTTAACTGCATAATCGGATTTTTTATTTTTATCTTAACATGCTGAGATCAATACCAATTATTGGCAATGATGGTGAAAAGTAATGACACGTTGCTTTATAAGGAAGGAGTTTGTTTTGGTGTAAAATAACATCAAAAATTGTTTGTATATTATAAGGTTGATCTGAGTTTTGATGGTGTACTTTGACTCGTTCATCTTGGTAATTTAGTAAAATACAGGGGAGAAAAGTCAGATTTAACCGCTTAGCCACTTGATAGCGGTGGTTGCCATCCATAATAATGCCGGAGTTTATTTCGCAAGGAATAGGGGTTGTCCAAATACCCTCACCAATTATTTTTTTACTTAAATAGTCGACGTGGCGTTGATCCGTTTCTTCTGATGAGCAAAGAAATTGTATTGGCTTCAGTTCAATATGATAGGTATTGATAGTCATACCCCCTCCTTCTTATCAAGATGGTTATTTATCACCTAAACTTACAAAGTAACCAGGTTCATAGCTGATCGGTAAAAATTTATCGTAAAGCGCCTTAAATGTTTCATCTGCATTTAAATCTGGAAATAATTCGGGATGGAACCAACGTGCTAATTGTTGGATTGCAATAAAATCGTATGGACTATTATAAAATTGATGCCAAATTGCATAAAATTGTTGGTTTTTGACGGCATTACTTCCGGTATAAGCAGGCTTTTTTAGGTATTTTTTTAGCTTCGCTTTTGCCGCTTCCATATTTTCATTTGGCCCTAAACCAATCCAATCACCATTAGGCATAAATGATGAAAAGTTTGCACTGGTAACAACGACTTTATCAGGATTTGCGGCAATAACTTGCTCCGGATCCATCATATAAAATGTGTTAGGCGCATTTTTTTCACCGATATTTTCACCTCCGGCGAGTGAAACAAAACGCCCAAAGTTACCATTGCCAAATGTCAGACAGCATTCATCGGTATATCCACCAATGCGCTCAATAAAAATACGTGGCTTTTTAGGATGTTGGTTACTTAATACATCACTCACTCGTTTTAATTGTTTATCTCTAAATTCAATAAACTTTTCTGCTATTTCTTCTTTACCCCATAAAGTGCCGAATAGGCGCATCGTTGGCGTCGTATTTTTTAATGGGTTATAGCGAAAATCAATATAGACAATAGGGATCCCTGCTTTCTCTAATGCTTTATCATACCCTTGTTCTTCTATTGCTGTTTTTGCCTCAATATTCATGATGATAGCATCGGGTTGTAGCGCTAATGCTTTTTCAATATTGAGTGAACGTTTTTCAGTGCCGCCAAATGTGGGAATACGGTTTAGTTGAGGAAAATAAGTACTGTATTGTCGCCATGTTGCAGGATCTGACGTTTGCATATCATTCCCCATCGCAACAATACGTTTCGCTGGATTATCTTTATCTAGCATGGCGACAAGGTAGAGCATACGCCCTTCACCTAAAATGACTTTTTTTATGGGGGTATTTACGGTGACCTTTCTACCAAGTATATCTGTAACAACGGTCGGTTTTGCTGAGATTATTGTGGAAAATAATAGCCCAAAAAGAATAAGTAAAAATTTAGCCATTTGCTGGTGTAGACTATACTTTTTTTTCATATTGTTCCTTATTGATGATATGTTTTGTTAGTAAAATAATCGTGCTAAGGCATATTAGATAACCGACTGAAATATAATAAAAAAGCATATTGATTCCAGGGTAAATAATAAGAATACTGCCGAGAGAGATCCCCCCGATTGATGCAAATTGATTAATACTTTGCGATAAACCAAGTACATAACCTTGATGTTCTGCTGGCGATGCTGAGGAGATCAGTGCTGTTAAGATGGGAGTGGTCGCGCCTAGTAAAATTCCCCAAATAAAATAGAGTAAGGCAAACCAAATAATTGAAGCGTTTGCGAGACTGATGGCAATAGCCGCGCAGCCAAAGATAATCCATCTTAAGCGTGTCAAAGAGGCAACAATGGATTGGTGTTCAAACCATTTAGCCCATAATTGAGCCGATAGGATCACCCCCATCGCTTGTAATCCATAAATAAGCCCTATTACCCAATAGTCTGTTGAATAGGTTTTTTCGATATATAAGGAGAAACTGGGCAGGGTGATAAGCCGGATCATTAATAATAACCCTGTAAGCAACATCAATTGTTTAACGATAGTTTGAGGGGAACCGTTTTTTTTCGTTGTATGGGCTGTATTGGCGGGGGATAAAAGGGGGGAATGCTTATCTGATGGTAAAAATAGAAAAACAGCCACGGCACTTAACATACAAAGCCACCCAGCCATCATATTGATCCAAAAGAAATTGAGATAATCTAAAATTAAACCGCCAGCCAGCGCCCCTAATAGAGAGCCTATATTGGTTGATACTTGTAGTAGGGCAAAGAGATGAGTCCGTTTTCTAGGGGCTGTTACCGCCACCCCGTAAGCTTGCGCTGGCGCTATATACCCCGCACATGCTCCTTGAATAAACCTTAATAGTAAAATTAACCAAGGGTCATTACAGAATGACAGTAAAATTTGGGTAATTGATAACCCAAGCAAGGCTCGGATTATCATTGCTTTATTCCCCATCCGGTCACCAACTTTCCCCCAAAAAGTACTGGTTAGCATGATGCCAATCATGGGGGCTACATAGACCATTGTTAGGGCGAAAGGGAGTAGTGAATCTGAGCTGTTATTTTGCAAATGAATAGGCCAAAATGGCCCACTCATTTCCATTGCACCCATTGATATTATTTGAATACCGAATAAGAACCCAATAATCAGATGGTTTTTAAGCAATTTCACCGTTTAGCCACCCTATATTGAGTGAGGTCTATCTTGGTAAATATAGGGTGATGAATTTCAGGTTTTAGCCCTAAATAATCCATACACCAAGTGTAGATCTCTTGCATATAGGGAATAGGGATATTGAGCTGCTTCCCTAAATTAACGAGTAAGCACAAACCATAAATAATATCTTCCTGAAAAACGCGATGGTTTTTATTGAAGACCCAGCCACCGCCTTCAGCGTTTATAAGAGGTAATTGAATACCATGGTAGGCCTTGTTTGAACGAAGAATTGACCATAGTGTTTTGGCATCCTCGATTTGTTCGGTATAAGCTTCTCGTAATTCTTCAATTAAAGGTTTTACGGTATTAAGTGAGATTGCCAATTCTTTGGTTAAATATTGGCAAATCGCCAGTCGCTCCTCATCACAGCGCTGTAAATAGTAAGCACCAAGTTCAGGGCAATCATTCCACCAGCACAGTGGAGATTCAAAATTGCGTTGATGCCATTGAGCGTAGGGGCCTATCAGCCCATAAATGACTGAGCTGTGCATAATAGGATTTGCGGGAGTGAGGGTTATTTCTAAGTAATTATCAAGAATAGTAATAGGAGCCGAGTATATTTCCGATAACCAACAATGGAGTTGGTTTTTATTTGTTTCATTTTCTCGATGATGAAACGCAATAAAGAGTTCAGATTTCTCACCACCGAAACAAACTTTTGTGCCAAGTTCTAAACCCCATGCAATATGAGGCACATCTTTCATGCCCCATATTACGACATTAGGTTTATCTTTAAAAAATTGTTCAGCAAGCCAATCAAAGCCATTTATACCGGGAATGGCGCCAATAAACACCGTGTGGGATGTCGATAAGTAGGGCGAGATAAAATTTAGCCAATTTGCTTGTTGATGGGAAGGAACAGTAAGAATAATTATATCGGCATGAGGTATGACGATTTGCGGTAAATTAGTTATTAATTCAATCGAATAATCAATAACTTTTCCATCATGATAGTGAACTGATAATTTTTGGTTCTGCTGCTGGTGGCGTTCGACGGTTATAGGATTTTGGGTAAGTAATGATGCCTTAACATGAGCGAAATGGCTAAACAGAGCAACCGCTAAATGACCGGTTTGGCCTCCCCCACAGACAACAACCTTGAGCTGTTTGTTATCTATCATCATGGTTTCCTCTAGTTAGCTTGCTCTAGTGGAATGGTATTCGTTAGCCAACGATTGAGTTGATGCGAAATCTCCTCTGAAATCAGGTTGCGAGCGCTTAACCATTGTTCGTTGAATATTGTATTCAGGTATTTTTCACCGCCATCAACAACAATGACCACGACATTGCCGCTAAGAATATCTGTATTTATATATTCTAAGGCTTTATAGACAATGCCTCCGGTTGACCCTCCTACTAATAAACCGTATTTGTTGGCGAGAAAACGGGTTGTTTCAAAAGCTTGGCAGTCAGAAACTTGAGCATTATGGTCAATACAACTGTAATCGAGCACTAAGCCTACGGTGTCCCCTTTTGGCGTCCCTGTTCCTGATTGATAATAGGGTTTGCCTGGGTTACCAAAAATAATTGAGCCTTCAGGCTCTACAGCGACGGTAATCGTTTGTGGGTTATGAGCCTTTAACCCTTGAGAGATGCCAGTAATAGAGCCACCTGTACCGACACAACCGACATAAGCATCAATTTTACCTATTTGCTCAATAAGCTCACAGACTAAAGCTGCATAACCTCCTGAATTAGCGGCATTATCTGATTGATTCAAAAAGGTTGCATTAGGCAGTTGAGATGCTAACTCGCTGGCAAGGCGTTGCCGTTCAACAACAGCCACTTCATCCTCTTGATAATCACCTGTAACATAGCGAATATCTGCGCCTAGCGCCTTCATAATAGAAATTTTGTCGGGGGCGGCATGGTGGTCAACAACCGCGATAAAATGCAAATCAAACTCGATTGCTGCCAGCGCGAGTCCTATTCCGGTATTACCTGATGAGGATTCGATAATAGTGCTTTTAGGTTTTATTTTTCCTGATTTAAGGCCAGCAATAACCATGTTTCGAGCCATTCTGTCTTTCATACTTCCCCCTGGATTGTTCTTTTCCATTTTTAGAAATAGAGCACTTTTTTTGTGGGGAACAGCGATACGTAAAACAGGTGTATTGCCGATCAAATCAGTGACTTTGCTGCTGATCATAAATATTCCTATTTGCTATCTTTGAAAAAAATAAACTGCCCATCATGATTTTCCAGTGCATACAATCGACAAGGAATAGGGTGCCGATGAAATTGATTTTCAAGTAAGTCCATTTGATATCCGGCTGTATTTATGAAAATGAGCAAATCACCGGCTTGAGGAAGGTGAGTAAATAAAATTAAGCGATGGGTGATCACATCATTTTCTAAACAGCTATGTCCTGCTATCCATACTCGGGTGGGGCGCTGTTTATGTTGTTTTGAGTGTGGTACTAAAACATGTAGTGGATCGAGTAAAAACTCTGAGTTAAACCAAGTTTCACAGGCACTAAAGCTACTGCCTTCAACAAAAATAATAGGATGTTGGAATTGCTGATTAACACGCACAACTCGAAATAGCGATATTGCACTTTGATCGACTAAACATCTGCCGGGCTCTATCGTTAGTGTGATATGGTTTTTCTTAAGGTATTGAGAGATGGTTTCGTTTTCTGTGTATTGGGATGATAGGAATGTAGTTAACCATTGGGTGGCTGATTGTTCCCCTCCATAAGGGTAAAAATCGGTTGGTATACGGTTATTTTGGTAATATTGGCTCGTTTGATTATCTATCCATGATTGGTATTGCCTCGTTGAAACATATTGAACTGGTAGCCCGCCGCCAATATCAATGGTTTTAATTTCAAACCCCAATGACAGTGCTGATTTTATAAGTGGCTGTAATTCACGGAAAGCTTGTACGCGTGAAGCGCTTTTATAGCCACCTAAATGAAAATGGATACCTTGCCAAAGTAAACCTGCATGCTGTTTGGCTAATTGAAGTGCCGTTATAAATACAGCAGATTTCATGCCAAACCTAGAGCGGCTCATTTGTGGTTGATAGCGAAATAGAACCCTCGCGATGAATGATGTTCCTGATAATAGGTTGAGGATATCTTGTAATTCTTCAAGAGAATCAACGACAATCAGTGAGTTATGTAATATCAGTTTCCAAAGAAATTCATTGGTCTTCGCAGGACCAGTAGCACAAATTTTCTCTGGTGAAATCCCATAGTCATAGGCATCTTGCCATTCATGAAGGCTTGATACATCAACGCCAATACCTTCTTCAACGGCTATTTTGACTAGGATATTGGATTGGTTAACTTTCACACCATACATAATGCGCCCTGTTACACCATGTTCTTGAAAAACAGCATTCAGTTTTAGAATATTTTGTTGCATGGTATGAGGAAAAATCACGTTTAATGGGGAACCATACTGCTTAACCAGTTCTACCAGCCTTTCATTATTTTCAAAACATAGCCGTTTGACCTGCTCATCCATGAGCGGCGGTAATTCTGTTGGCGCTACGGTTTTGATAGATTGATAAGGTACCGATAAAAAATGGGTTAAGTTAGTTTGGTTCACCATGATTTCACCTCTTAGAAATCAACTGAAATAGAACCGAGTACGGTTCGCGGAGAGCCTTGAGCGAATGTGCTATAGGAGGCTACACCAGACCAATAACGCTCATTTAAAATATTGGTGATATTTAGTCTCAACGTAACAGGCGTATTCGATATCTTAGTCTTATAGGCAGAGCCAATATCGACGGTTGTCCATGAAGGTATTGAATGAGTATTTTCTTTATTAACGTATTGACGAGTATGGTAATTGATATTGCCATTGATACTTAAACCTGAAACAGAAGGGATATCATATTCCGCACCAAAATTTGCGACCCAAGGGGAAACGCCAATCGGTTCATTTCCTTTATTTTGCCCAGATGCAGTTTTGGTGAGCTCTGCTTGAATATAAGTGACGCCGCCGGTTAAACGGAGAGAATCAAATGGCTTACCAGAGACACTTAGCTCAATACCACGATTACGTTGTTCATCGTTGGCAGAATAAATCAGGCTGTTAGGGTCTAATGACCCGCTTGGTTTACTGATTTGGAAAAGGCTCAGTGTTGTTATTGCGACGGGTTGTTCATATTTAACGCCTAACTCATATTGCTTAGAACGAAATGGCTTCATCATTTCGCCGCTATTTTTAGCATTAACCGGAGCAGTACTTCCTTTGCTGAGACCTTCAACATAATTCGCATATAGCGAGATATTATCAGTAGGTTTAAACAATAAACCGACTAATGGGGTAATAGCGGATTCATCATAAGTTGTTGAAAGAGCCCCTAAAGTAAAGCTATCAGATTTTATATTTTGATAGCGAATACCGGGGGTGACCATAAAGCTATCGTTAAAAAAGCCAATTGTATCGACCAATGAAACCCCTGAAAGTGTATTTTCGGAGCGTTTTGTTATTTCTGGGTAATCAGGGATTTGTTTATCAATATAAGTAGGGTGATATAAGTTGGTATTGTATGGTGTGCCTGCATTTGTACCGACATTATAACGATCAAAATAGCGGTTCCACTGTAATGCGAGTTGATGAGAGGTATTTCCTGTCATGAATTCACTTTTGATACCAGTGCCAACAGAGTAACGCTGGGTTTTGCTTTGAAAATTCATGATATATGTGGAGATATCCCCTTGATCATTAAGGACGGTGTAGGTTTGTTCATTAACCCGATCGATACGGGTTCGAGCACCACCAATATCCATAAATAATGAGGTATTGCTTAGCACATCATATTCCATATGTAATAAGGCGGAATCATCATTGGATTTCCACCATGTCCATGGGCTAGCTAAATTGGTTTTCCCACTAGGCGCAGGTGGAACAACCCCATTTTCCCCTAAAAAAAATGGACGATTAGTCGCATTCATATTTTGGTTTTGAGTAATGAGATCCAATGAAGCGCGAAAGCGTTCACTAGAATAATCTAGCGCGATAGCACCGACGCCGAGCCGACGGTCTTGATGGTCAACGGCAGTATTACCATTGGTGTAACTTCCATTCACGCGAATACCAAAATATTGGTTATTCCCTAGGTCATATAAACGGCCAACATCTAATTTACCACCTAACTGAGAGTCACTTAGATATTGGGCGGTTAAGCGAGTGATAGGTTGCGCACTGGCACGTTTGGTTACGACATTGATAACACCACCAACCCCCCCTTCAGGTGACATACCATATAACAGAGATGCTGGTCCTTTTAGAATATCAACACGTTCAGCGTAGTCTGCTAATAATTGAAAGTTAGGGGATACACCATAGATACCATTAAGCGCAAACTCACCGATATTACCTTCCGTTATAGGGAAGCCTCGAATATATAATGAGTCAAGTAGTCCACCTTTAGAGCTACTAATTTGTATCGAAGTATCGTGAGAAAGAATGTCTGAAATTTGTTGTGCTTGTTGTGATTCTAAATAAGCTGAATTGTAATTAGTGATATTAAAGGGAATATCCATAATATCGTTATCCCCTAATAGCCCCGCTTGCATTGATCTTGAAGAAAAAAGGTTAGGTTGTAGGTTATTATTACCCTTAGCTGATACGATGATACTATCTTTGCTGAGCTTATTATCTGATTTAGCAAAAAGGGTATTAGGATAAAAGAATGAAATTACCACACAAAATAAAGAGTGATAGGTAATTTTATGTTTTGCTATGTCTTTAAATGGTATAGTTAATAATTTATTTTTCATATTGAATTAGTCGTTTTATTCGCTTTATTTACAAGGAAGGAAACAAACTTAGTATTACCTTCTATTGAAATAATAAAAATGGATTCGTTAAACCATGTTGTATTCGATAATTAATATATCGTTGGATATGCATAGTGAGTAGTGAGCGAGTTTGCCAAGGTGAATTCATAAATATTTCATATTCTTGCCTCCAAAAACCTTCATCAATTCGAGGCTTAACTGATTCAAAAATATATTGAGTTATATTTTTTAATTCCCTCCAAAGCTGGTGGTTAGTTAAGCGGTAAAAACGAGTAATATGGACAGCTAGTTCATGTAAATGGCTTACAAAACAAGCGTCAATCAAAAAACTCCGTACAGGTTCTATATCCTCTTCAAAAACGGTCGGTAAAATACCGGGCCAAGAGTAGGCTTGTAATTGATAGCCTTGTTGGTGCAATAGGGGTAAAAAGGCTCGGCCATCACCATAGTCACGGATTAAACATTTTTCTGGGATACCTTCTGATGTGAAGAGTACTTGGGTATTTTGCTGATGAGCTTCAAGAGCAATGCCATATATCAAATACATAGATATAACAGGCTCTAAAATAACTTTTGTATAGCTGCGGAACCATTCACGAGGAGTTAATCCTGATTTTTCAATAAGTTCAGTGAAAATCGGTTTTTGTTGATTTGGTAAAGCAGTAAAGAGTGTTGCAACCGTGATAGGCAATAAATTGTCACTTCTTTCATAAGAATTCGTGCAACGAAATACGACAGAAAGAAAGCGCCCAGCTGAATCATCTTGTTCAATGGCATGTCGGTAGTGGATACCGAGATCTTCACGTAGAGATTCTAATTTCCCATGAAAGTTTTTCTCTTGTTTTAAGATGGTATCGATTAACTGACTAATTCTAGGCCCCATATGGATGGATTTTGCTTGCAAGCTACGCATTTCACTTGTCATCCAAACTGCGATGGGTAATTTAACAAATGCCTTATTAGTGGCATCTGTGGGGAGCATGGTCCTAAAGGACATCGTCGGTTTGGTTTCTAATTGAGGCCCATCAATAAGCAGTATTTCATCTTGAATGAGTTCTGCTGCTTGCTCTTTTACCCAATGATTTAAGTGCCAGGGATGAATGGGTAATGGAAGCCATTGTTGAGGATCCCTACCTTGCTGCCCAAGCCAATCACACCATTGTTGACCAGTAAGTGGAAATTGTTGAAGAAACCAGAGGTGAATATTAGCGACATGCGGCAATGCTTCAATATAGGCCATATCTCGGCGTAGAGCTGCGACAGTAAGATTCACCGTAGCATTAAATTCAGGAGAGTAAGCCATAACATCTTTGGCTTTCATGTTTGGTCGGCTTTTCCATGTTGGATAATAGGGATGCCCTTCAAGTGAGCCCCATTGGTCGAGAAACAAAGCCGCATCGCGGATACTGTATTTATGAACGACCCAATCAGTTAAGTCATTAAAACCGTATTTAGACATTTGTTGGCTAATATCGTGTGACCAATTAATGCGGAAGTTGCGTGCATTAATGTCATTATCGACACTGTTTTTTATATCATTTTTTAATTTATTTAAATTGTTAGGGGTAAACGCTATATTTAAATCTTCTTTTAATATATCAAGCATGTCATCTATCGTTTGAATAATTTCCTTTTGATTGTTTTTATCGATTATATAAATATTTCCATAACTTAATACGGTATTGGTAGGGTATATATCTACATCGGTGAAAAGGATTTTAAATGATGATGTTATGGATTGATAAATATATCCACAATAATCAAAATCCCAATAAAATTGTTTTTTATCAATTAGTTTTTCTGCAAACAAGCAATGAATTAAACGCCTAAGGCTATTATGATGAGAAAATTCAGCATTAATATTTAAAACATTTGTTTGTTTAGGGGTATTCGTCATGATTAGCCTCTTATAGCTATGAGAACGAATTAATTAATGATGAATATCATTAACTAGAAAAATAATTTTGAATACTTGAAAGATATTGGTAATAAAGTTAGCATTGCCGAAAAAAATAGTAAATGAGAATTATTGTTTTTTTTATTCTCAACTGAGATGTAAGGGAAAATAATATGTTATTCAAATGATTGATTAGGAAGGTTCACGATGACTAATTGTTCTGTAACTTATTTATTTGTACCCGGAGATCACCCTCAATTCTTTGATAAAGCGTGTATTAGTGGCTCAGACGTGTTGATTTTAGATTTGGAGGATTCAGTCCATCCTTTACATAAATCTCTTGCTAGGCAGGAAGTTATGGATTGGTTACTCCATTATCCAAAAAAGGAGGTAACGCAAAAAATAGCCATTAGAATTAACCAGCCAAATAGTATTGAATATGATCAAGATATTGATTGGCTAAAGAAAAATAACTTATTCATCTATTTATCTCACCTTGTTATACCTAAAGTTGAATCTGTAGCGATGATCAACGATGTTAAAAAACATCTCTTTGATAATCCGCAACTATCGATGATTGCTATCATTGAAACGGCATGGGGGTTACACCGTGTTTATGATATCGCACATTCAGGTGTTGAGCGCCTTGCATTCGGCTCTTTAGACTTTTCTCTTGATATGCAGTGTGACATGTCTCGTGAATCACTGTTGTTTGCAAGAACACAAGTGGTGCTTGCTTCTCGCCTTGCAAATCTTTTAGCTCCTATCGACTGTGTCACACCAGATATTGATGATTTGGCTGCTTTAGAGCAAGAGTGTTTGCATGCTAAAGCTCTTGGTTTTACAGCAAAATTAGCTATTCATCCCTATCAAATTGCTATTATCAAGCGATCGTTTGATATAACACAGCAGCAGCTGGCTTGGTCAAAAAAAGTATTACAACAATCTCAAGAGCAGTATGCCTTTAAAGTGGATGGCAAAATGGTAGATTTACCTTTAATTTTGCAGGCAAAGAAGTGGCTAAATACCCACAAATAAAAATACGCCTAATTTGCTTACCGTTTCTGGCATCATTCCCGTCCATTTATTTCGTCGTAATGAAAAATAGCGATTTTTTGTATCTCTGTATCGATACAACGAACGATTGTTTTTTTATAGGATAAGTTCCTAGGTTTGTCACGTTAGCCTAAAAAACGTGACATATCATGGAACATCTCTTGCCACTCGTTTTCGTCTATTTCCATCAAACCAAAATAGCGCAACATAAAGGCGCCCTCGGTAGCAAGAAACATCAGCCGAGCGCGTTTGCCATGCTCTGTTGAGGTGTCTAAATGGCGCAATCTATCACGATACCAAACACGGGTACTTTCTAAGTATTCAGGGGTTTGTAGTAAAGCTGCCATTAATGCTGCCCCCTTCGCCATCGCGACTTTGTCATGTTCATAGGTTGCAAGCCGATGGGCATTAATACGATTTTCTGGGGAGCTGTCTTTTTCAATCTCACGGTTAAATATTTGCTCATAGGTATAACCCCAGCGTTCAAACATTGCATCGATTAAGGCATCTTTGTTACCAAAACAGTATTGAACCCCTCCTTTAGAGATCCCCATGGATTTTGCGACTGCATCAATCGTCAGAGCAGCAGCACCTTGGTTAAGTACGATGTTTTCAGCGGCATCGAGCACTTTATCTCGATCGATAGTTCGTTGACGTCCCATTTAACAAAAACCTCTTTTCAATACATACGTATGGATTTATATTGTAGCACGATCATGAATAAATAGTGATTAAATAAACTTGTTGAGATGATTTTATGCTAGCAAATTATAAACGCTGGATTATTTTACTTTTAGTATCAAGTGTACTCTTTCTGATTGTTATCGATGTGACGGTGTTATATACCGCGTTACCGCGATTAACGCATGATTTAGGCGCCACATCTTCTGAAAAATTGTGGATCATGAATGCTTACCCATTAATTGTCGCTGGGCTGTTGCCTGCTGCGGGTATGCTTAGTGATCGCATTGGCCATAAGGTCATGTTTCTGTTAGGGCTACCTTTATTTGCGGTCGCTTCTTTATGTGCGGCATTTTCTCCGACGGCAATGAGCCTAATTTTATCCAGAGGCTTTTTAGCTGTGGGAGCGGCGCTGAGTATGCCTGCAACCTTATCGATTGTTAGACACGTTTTCTTAGATCCAAAAGAGCGTGCACTTGCGATAGGTATTTGGTCGGCGGTGGCATCAGGTGGTGCTGCGATAGGCCCTTTGGTTGGTGGTGCGCTGCTTAACCACTTTTGGTGGGGATCGGTCTTTTTAATTAATGTTCCTGTGGTATTGCTGGTATTACCTTTTGCCTATTTTTTAATTCCTAAATGTGGCGGAACAGGCTCACAAAAAATTGATTATCTTGGCTCTGGGTTAGTGCTAGTCGGGTTAGTTGGCATTATTTATGCTCTAAAAGAGCTGGGTAAGCCTTATACCAATTGGTGGGAGTTGACTATTGTTGGGGTTATCGGTGGGCTATTTTTATGGTTATTTAGCCGCAGACAAATAGCGTCTGAATCACCAATGATTGATTTTAAATTATTTTCTAACCCTCGTTTTAGTGCCGGTATTTTAATGGCGATATTATCGATGGTGATTATTGTGGGTGTCGAACTCCTATTGAGCCAAAGACTACAATTAGTTCAGGGGTATACGCCACTTCAAGCGGCGCTGTATATTATCCCGATCCCGATTGCTTCTGTATTAGCAGGCCCATTAACTGGAATGTTATTACATACAATGGGGGAAAGACGTTTAACCGTCATTGGCTTTGTTTGTACTTTGGCAGGGGTACTTGGTCTCATTTCTATTTATCAAACCTCAACAGGTTTCATCTTATTGTTATTCCTGTTTTTAATTGGTTTTGGTTTAGGAATTATTTTTACGACAGCTTCAACAACCGTGATGCTCAATGCGCCAGATAAAAAAGCCGGTATGGCCGCGTCTATTGAAGAAGTCGCATATGAAATTGGTAGTGTGTTGGGTGTAACCTTTATGGGGGGATTGATGAGTGCCATTTATACAATGAAATTATCATTGCCCGATAGCTTAGTCGTTGATAATAAAGCTTATGATAGCATTGATGAAGCTTTTATTGTTGCGGAGCATCTGCCGCACGAAAGTGCTAATTTATTGATAAATCAAGCGCACATAGCGTTTGATCAAGCCTTTTTTGGTGTCATGGTATCGACAGCGATTATTGTCATAATCAGCACGCTGTGTATCCCTTACTTTTTCCGTAAAAATTAACGTTAATGAATAAAGGGAAGTGAATTAAATGACACTTCCCTGCTTTTACCACGTATCCCCCACGCGGGAGTATTACTTCACTTTCCTGATCAACAGTGCGGCAAAGAATGGACAAATGGCAAATAAAATAAATAACCAAACAGAGGCTTGTTGAGCGCCTGCTATTCCACCAGGGGAAATCAACCCGCTGTTATTCACGACGACACCCACGAGCGCGGCAGAAAGCGCAGTCGCATATAGTTGAACGGTAATGACGGATGAAGACGCGAGATTTTCTTCACCACTAGGGGCGACACTGAACACTTTTAACACCAAGTGTGGCCAGCAAATGCCAATACCAAGGCCAACTCCCATCATTGCGACTAAATAAATTGTAAACAGTAAGATTGAACTCACAAGCTCCGTATGAGGAGTCAAAATGGCTAACACAATTAATGAAATAAATATGATGATTGGCCCTATACGAAGTATTTTTAACACGATTGGGCCAGTTTTATTGGCACTTAATAATGCGCCAATCGTCCAACCTGCTGCCATAATCGCTGTAAGATAGCCTGCTGATAATGGCGAGAAGTGGTGGATGGTTTGTAAGAAATAAGGAACATAAATTTCCGTTGTCATACCACCCACCAACAAGCTCATCGTTAAATAAATCACACCGAGTGAATTTTTTAATGAATAAGTGCCTGTTGGTAGTAATCGCTTACCTTTTTTACCATCGATTTTTGCGATAGTGACCAATAAGATAAGGCCAACGAATAGGCCAATGGCATTGGATATCAACTGACTGGATAAGCTACCGATGGAAATCGCTAAGACGGAAATCACTAATAGTGAAATAGCGAGAACAGGCAGTTTACTGATCTGTTGGGATTGATTTGTCCTTTTAGGCAATTGATTTATCACGATTAGAACGAGTAGAAGTGCAACGGGAAGTAGTGACCAAAAAGCCCAGCGCCAATGACCCGTTTGAGCGAATATTCCACCAATAGCAGGACCGCAAAGTGTCGCTATTCCCCACATACCGGAAACAATGCCCATGGCACGTGACCAAAGGTTTTCAGTAAACACAACGCGAATAAGGGCGTAGCTTAAGGCGAATAAAATTCCACCGCCTAGCCCTTGTAACGCTCGCCCGCCAAGTAACATTAACATTGATGGTGACAGTGCACACCAAATGGAGCCTAATGAGAAAATAAGCAGAGCCGTTAAATAGGCGAATTTAGGCCCTAATTGATTGAGTATTTTACTCGACAGTGTTGAACCCACAATTGAAGTAGCAACAAAAATCGTCGTATTCCACGCATAATATTCAAGACCACCGATATCATTGACGATACTAGGTAAGATAGTTGTCACAATATAAATATTGATAGCATGAAGAGCGACACCACCGGTGAGGGCAATCGTCAATAATGCGTTACGACCACTAAGTAAATCAGCCCACTTAGCTTGAGTTGTCGTGGAGGGGTCATTGCTCATAGCGAGACCTGCTAGACGAGAGAGTTAAAAAAACGTTAATATCCAAGTATTGACTTGGATATTAGAGTGACAGAATGATTAATGCAAGTGATTACTTTGATAATTTAAATATCAGCCAAGCAGTTGATAAGGTTTTGTTTTGCATAAAAACAAAAGGTCCTATCTCGACAGCTGTGATTGCAAAAGACTTGGCAATGACGGGGGAAGCGGCACGCCAGCATATTCAGAAACTGACGTCTTTAGGTTTAGTTGAAGGGGTGCAATGTACCTCTCAAACCGGAGCGGGCCGACCAAGGCAGAATTGGGTGCTCACAGCATTAGGGCATCAGCGCTTTCCTGACACACATGCTCAATTAACATTGCAGCTCATTGATTCTGTAAAAAATATTTTTGGTAATGAAGGGCTGGAAAAGCTAATTAGCCAACGAGAAGGGGAAGTTAAGGCGAAATATTTGTCGCGATGTGGCTCTTTACCTTTCGTTGAACGATTACAGGCATTAGCCGATGTTCGCAACGAAGAAGGTTATATGGCACATATTGAGCAAGATGGTAATAGCTGGTTATTTATTGAAAATCATTGCCCTATCTGTGCTGCGGCGACGGTCTGCCAAAATTTTTGTCGTTCAGAATTGCAACTGTTTCGCGATATTATGGGAAGTGATGTGACAGTTGAGCGTGAGCAATATTTGTTAAATGGCGCGGGACGTTGTGTCTATCGTGTACGGCAAATGAAATAGGGCCGAGTGTTACCTCGGCCCTGTTGAGATTGACTATTTTTCGATCTCAACCTGTTCGCTAGATTCGATGTGCGGCGTCAATTCTTCCGTTGTGAGCCATAATGGTTTCTTTTCAAATTGTTCGTAGAGTGACAATTGGTCTTGATAATGAGGTGATGGTTTGCCTTGAGGTGAAATAAAACCGCTTTGGCCTGGTGCGACGACATCCCAAGCTTTCACTTTACCATCGCTAAACACGATCAAATCATTTTCTGTGCCTCTATTATGATACTCATTTTGATGAAAACGCTCTTTTGCATTGGCTTGAGGAACGCCAAAGAAATTATTGGCTCTGAAAGTGAGTGCCGTGGCAGGGGTTTGCCAGCTTGCAAGATTATCACCATATTTTAGGGTCATCTGCTGATAAGTATTGCGTAATGCTTGGCGAATGACCTCATCTTGAGGTTTGCCTGCAAAGAGATCAATCGCTTGAGGAATTGCAGAGCGTTGTCCTAATAACGATTCATATAAGATTTTGGCCCCCGTACTAATATTCAGTGAACCTGTAGGGCCGTCTTGTGTTGTTTCATAGCCACTGGCTAAATACCATTTATCAAAGGGAGCCGGTACAGCTTGACCGAGAGTCGCTTTTAACATCTCCTTGAGCCAGATATCTAATATTGCCGAGCCTGGTTGAATATAATGCTTACCATCCTTTGTAAGATGATTAATGCCATCCCATTGGTTCAGTATATTAGCAAGTTTTACTGCATCATCATCGGCAGGTAAATCACGCGTAGCACGGATGATATAAGGGGTGAATAAGCGATGATTGAGGTCAACACGGCTGGTTTGTTTTAGGATATCCCACATATCCTCTTGGTTTAACAAAGCTTTTGATTCTATCAGTCTATTTATTTCTGTCACTCGATCAGCCGAACCCCATAAGAAAGCAAATAAGTCACTAGCGGGGTAGTTTTTGGCTGGGGAATTATTCCAGTTGGCAATATAACCGGATTTCGGGTTATACACTTTTGGGTTATTGGCAAAGGGTTGCATACCTTGCCAATCCCACTCCCCGGTACCTGGCACTGGAAGGCGAGGGTCATGGTTTTCTTGGCGCTCAGGGTAATGTCCTGTATGGATATAACCAATATTGCCATCTCGATCGGCATAATACCAATTAATGGTCAGTGCTTGATTTTGTGCCTGAGCTTGCCATTGCTGCCAATTTTTGGCTTGTGCTTGTTTTACCCATGCCATCAAGGAAGAGACTTCTTTTCCATCCCACGCTCGAGCCTTGCTGTATGCGATGTTAGCGCTGTTATCTTGTTTGACTATGTTGCCGTGCACCGTTCGATAAACATCTAATGTGACAGGCGAAGCATCTTTCACGTTAATGACCTCTTGGCGGCTGAGCATTTTTTTCCATTGGCCTTGATGTTGGTAATAGTTAGGACGTTTTGGGTCGAGTTTCTCTGCAAAAATATCGACACCATCACCAAAACCAGCCGTTGATCCCCATGCTATGTTGCCATTATGGCCAAATAATATTGCTGGATAAGCGAAAGGGGTGTTGCCAACCAAATCAAAACCAGCACCATGTAAACCAATGCCATAGGTATAGGCTGGGTTAAACCAGCCAAATTGTGGGCCGTTGAGCAAAATTGCGTTAGCGCCATCGGCTTTTGATTTGCCGACAACCCAGATATTACTCGTCGTTGGGTAACCTGCTAACCCGTTCGCACCGCCTTGCTCATATTGCTTGGCAATCAATTGGCTATTTTGCTGTGCTGTTAATGCGATTAATTTGCCGGAGGCATCCTTTGCAGGGCGCTCAAACATAGGGGGAATTAGACGGTAATCGTTTATTTGATTCACCTGAGATTGCTTGTTTTTATTTTTTGTATCTGAATAGGTAAATTCTTGAGCATCAATAGTGGTGGGGGCATTAGGGTTGTTTAGCCAATTTATTTGGTTGAATACTGCTAACCCTGTTTGCTCACCATACTTATCTTTTAAGGCGGTTAATAAGGCTAGATTATCGATTTCACTGTTCATATCTGAGAAGCGGTTAGCCATAGTGCCCACCATAATCATGGCAACATCAAAGCTGTTCCATTGAGATGGTGTGAAGTCATAATCAATAAATTGTTTAGGCATTAATTTATCTGGCGTCGCATTCACTTGTTTGATCCAAGCGTTCATGCCGTCTGCATAGCCACGTAGGATATCCTGTTCTTCTTTAGGGAGATTTTTAATTTGTTGATGGATGGAGTCAGGCCAGTAATTACTGCGGATATCTTTATCAAAGGCAATAAAATCTTTGCCGAGCACTTCTGAAACGGTGCCTTGGGTACTGCGTTTTGCCATTTCCATCTGGAAAAGCCTGTCTTGGGCGACAGCATAGCCATAACCATAAAAAAGGCTATATACGTCATCGGCATAGATATGAGGAACGCCGTAGCTATCTCGATCGATTTTGATTTTATTCGGTTCGGCATAGCCAGTAGATGAAAGTGTTGTTAATCCAAAAATAATAACCGCAGATAATAAGTTGTTTATCTTCATCAGGTGAGTCTCCATTTTTTATTGTTTTATGAGACTAACAATCACTAATTTGTAAATGAAGGGTTAAATAATGGTTAAATTATTAATATGTGAACCAAGTAGATAAAAAAGGATACATAAAAATAAAAAAAATATTAAAAGTGAATCTGATCACGTTAGCTAAAAATTAGCTTTCTGTAGGTGAAAGGGCGCTTTTCTTGCGGCGATTAACCCACCATGCATAGAAAATACCCGATATTGCACCAGCAATATGCGATTCAGTTGAAATATATTGATGAACGGGCAGCAAGCCGGATGCCATTGCGCCAAAATAAAATAGCACCAAGACAGTGATGATAATGTCAGAAAGTTTGCGACGAAAATAACCTTGGGCGATCAGTAACCCCCAAAGCCCGAAAATCCAACCACTTGCGCCAACATGAATGGCGTAGCGACCAACTAACCAAACAGCTAATCCACCAGTAATAATAATAAAGAGCGAAGCTAATAGATATTCACGGATCTCTCTATGTAGCAGTACTGCGCTGAGGATCAGTAAAGGAGGAAGGTTACTCAGTAAATGTCCCCAACTACTATGAATAAAGGGGGAAAGGGGGATACCGATGAGGCCCTCTAAGCTTCTGGGTATGATACCAAAGCGATTTAACGAATAGCCTGTTAGGCTATTGATCACTTGGATGATGACCAATAGCCCAGCCAAAATAGCAAGTAGTTTCAGTCGTTGGTTCAACCACTGTTTCATGCTTGCTGGCTTAATGCTTGTACACTTTCAACCAGATCAGCAAGTTGTGCAACAACACGGTCACCCACATCTGCATTATCCCCACCTAGTGCTTTATTGCGCATAAAGTCCTTTTTGATTTGTTGCCAGCGTGCGGCCTGTTGCTCCGTGAGCTTACCGCGAATTTCAGCTAATTTGAGTAAATTTTCTTCTGCTCCTGCGGTGAGTAATTGTGCTTCACCGAGGTAGTGATCATCCAATAAACGTTCAAGCTCCTCTTCATTCATGACAGAGGACACTTTTTCACTCAGTTTATTCATATTTCGATAGCTACCTTGCAAACGGAAGGCTGGCTCGGTGCGGTATTTATCGGACTGTGCTGCACTGGCAATATATTGCTGATTCACTTTGAGTACGACATCGCGTAGCGTGATTAGGCGCTTAATGACAGCGACAATTTCACTGATTTCTGCATCTGAATAGGGGTAGCTCAAAGCATTAGTTGAGACTGATTTACCCATTGCTTTATCAACGAAAAGGTAGAGGTCATTGAGATCACGTAGAGCAAGCGGCGCAAGTACAGGGTTTGAGGTGAGACTGTTTTCAATGTAGCTTAATGCGAAGGCATCATCCATGCCGCCAAGCACTTCCCCTAGGTTATAGATATCAGCGCGGTTGGCGAGCATGTCCGGTATGCGGAACACTTCACCTGATTCGGTATATGGGTTACCTGCCATAACAACACAGAATTTTTTACCACGCATGTCATAGGTTTTCGTTTTTCCTTTCCAAACCCCTTCAATGCGCCTTGTTCCGTCACACAGAGAAATAAATTTCTGTAAAAACTCAGGATGCGTATGCTGAATATCATCCACATAGAGCATCACGTTATTCCCCATCTCTAACGCTAAATTGAGTTTTTCTAGCTCCTGACGTGCAGTTGCATTTGGTGCTTGGTCTGGGTCGAGTGATAACACGTCATGACCTAACGCAGGCCCGTTAATTTTCATGAAAATGAGGCCTAAGCGGTCAGCAACATATTCCATCAATGTGGTTTTACCGTAACCAGGCGGGGAGATCATCAAGAGTAGCCCCATCAAATCGGTACGTTTACCTTCCCCTAAAGCACCGATTTGCTTCGCCATATTGTCACCAATAATCGGTAAATAGACGTCGTTGATCAGTTTATTACGAACAAAGGAGCTAAGAGGGTGCGCTTTAAACTCATGCAGCTTCAAACGACGGCGCTCTTCAATGACAACACGTTGGCGTAACGCTTGATATTCACGGAATGCGGGAATAAACCGTTTTCTTTGAAAACGCATGCGACTGAAATAGTTATCTAAGCTCAACGAGAGGGTTTGATTTTCTATCGTTGGATGTTCGCCTAATAACCCATTAACTTTGAAGTACAGATCAGCTTCGCTATAACGTGCCGATGCGACTTTGTCTAAAATAATAATGGCGATTGCACCCGGAATATAAGGCGTAAGATGGGCAAATTCAGGCACTGAACATAGCCCTTGTAACCAGTTTTGAATCAATGCCCAACGCTGAGCATAGCGGCCTGCAAGGTTTTGTTGGGAACGGTTGAAGTCTATCCACATATGGGCGTCTTCTAACCGAGTTTGCAAGGCGGCAACAAGGTCTCTAGCATATTTACTGTAAACTAATTCAATAGGCGTTCTCGCCAGCGCAAAGCTAAGATACTCTGCGGCTTGAGTTTGTTGGTAACTTTCACAAGGTATCGGGTGCTCTTGTAAAAATAGGCTAATGTCTGCTTCGATTTCCGCCTGCAAATCGAGCAAAGCATCATCATTATGGAATAGCTGATGAATATTCATTGCGGTTCTGGCGCGCTCTGGCCATAAAGCCGGATATTCATTATTTTGTACTTGTTCCCAGAAAATCGCAGCAATTGCTCGCGATGTTGGGTTATAACGCAGTAAATCAGCACTCTCTCCGACAGGCAGGAGTTTTTTCAAAATAGCGATGGCATCGTGATCGTGAATACCTTTCTCATAGCCCTCTTTATAACGTGGGGCTGCAAAGTCGCGTACGATTTTCTCTAATTTCTCAGGCACCGATAACGCGGACTTAAGCATATTATAATCAAGGCCATCTTGGCGCTTACTTGCAGCGTAGATAATTGAATATGCAAGGTATTCAGCCCGATAAACATCGTCTGACTCGGATTCAAGTGCCGCTGACCAATAAGGTTGTAACTCAGCTAATTGAGGGTTATCAATAGGCTCTTGGAAATCGGTACCCGTCAGATATAACCAAAGTTGGTTATCTTTCGGCAAGATGGTTAAATCAAGCTCTTGGGTGTTAACACTAAAGCGATGGCGAGGCCCTAATTTAATTATATTACCGCCATCTTCGTAAATATCTGTTTTATCGCGTAGTGTGCGAATAGATTGGTCGCGCGCTGCTTTTAATCTAGCATCAATATCATCCGCTTTGACGTTATCATTGATTTCTCTTAGTTTTTCAATGATTTCACGCGTTTTTGTTGCCAATGGATCAGACGCAAAAAAGGCGTTTAATTCATCTTGAGACTGTAAACGTGCAGTGCGGCGTTGCAAACTATCTAACAGGCGGTCGGCTGCTGTTTGTAAGTTTTGTGAACGGCGTTGGCGTTCATCTAATAAGGCTTGCTTGTGCGACTCAAAGGTTTCTAGCAGCTCTTCGCGTTTGGCGAGAATATCTTCTAGGAACTCATCATGGCTGCTGAATTGGCTTTCTAACTCTTCTAATTGGACTAATAGCCTAGATAGCTGGTCATCGCAGCGTTCAGGATCCGTGGAGAGTGATAGGGCATTTGTAATGCCTTGGCTAAATAGGCGGAATTGTGCGCCAAACTGAGCCACAGTCTCGACAGCACTTTGTGATTTACGTTTTTGTTGTAAACGAGCGCGTGACTGGTTTAATTGGGCATAAATTTGTGAAATTGCATCAATGATGTTGGTTTGTTGAGTCACATCATCAAATTTTAGCGAAGCCATTAGATTCGATAGCATATCCAAGTCGGCAGACATTTTTTCCATGCCATTCATTGGAATATCGAGCTGCGCACTATTTTGAGCACTCTCCATTTGCTCTTCAAACTGAGAAAGTTGCGTTTTAAATGGTTGTAGTGCTTTATCGCTCGCTAGGAAAGTCGCGGTAGTTTGAGAAACATACTGCTGTGCTTGCGTAATTTCTTCTTCCATCTGCGCGAGTTTCGTTAAATCCATATAGCGGAATTCGCGTAAGGAGATCAGGTGACCACGTTGGGCACTGAGTGCATTTAACCCATCAACAAACTGCTGAATATCATTCCAGCTTTCAGGTAATGTTAAAGACATCAGTGTCTTTTGCCGATTAACCGCTTCATTCATCGATTTTGCTGATTGCTGGCGGATACTCTCGACTTTTTCATACTCATCTAAGACCAATTCACTGGTTTGTGTGATCTCTTTGAGTAATTTACCGATACCTAAACATTGCTCGTCATTAAACCAATAATAAATATCAAGTAGGTTTTTCGGTTGTTGGCTCAGTTGTTCATAGCGGGCAACGGAAACCTGATTACCTTCAATTTCTTTAGCAATATGCAGAATTTCTGAGATACCACGTACAAGATCAGCGTTACCAATGCGACCAAAAAAGCCCCCTCGCGCAGGCTGTTGATCGGCAAATTCTTCTGAATAGAAAGGGGTTTGCCAAACTTGCATCGGGTGAACTCGAGTGGCTTCGTCACCTTCACCTTCAAAGAGAACCATTTTCCCATCTTCAAGCATGGCATAACCATGCCCGATCAGCGGAATCGCCAGTTTTCGCTCAATCAAATTATAATTAAAGAGGGCGATACGACCTTGGTTTGGCGAATAGAAGACATACAGGACATCCTCACCGTTTGGGGAACGGCGCAAGCGACGAAAACGCATGCCATCCATAGGTTGATCAAAGGTTTTATACTCACCATTTTGTAAGTAATATCCACCTGGGAAAATAATGCCGTGGTCTTCGGGAAGCTGTACACATGCCTGACCAATCGCATCAATGCGTTGAGCTGTTTGAGTCAGTGTATTGTAGACGAGATAGCGCCAGTTCTCTTCGCGATAGGGTAATATTTTCAGTAAGATCAGGCTGCCTGTTTGGGCATATTCAATTTGGGCATCATCTAGGGATTGGTTTTTATCTAACACCGCTTCGCGATAAATGCCGAGGCCATCTTCTGTGTTATTTTCGCATTTTATGGTGAGGTCGCCACCAATAGTTTCAACGAAAACAGTATCTAAAATATTGATATGCGGAAAACGACCATTAACCGTGTTTTCACGGGTTGTTTTCACCCATTCAAAGTCATAGGCAGGGGGAAGGGCGATGTCGCGTTCACCGCGGTTGTCGATATAATCGATTTTGCTTTTATCACTGGAGATAGACCAGCGGAAAACCCGCACATCGGTGATACGTTCACCAATTTGAAAGCTAGCTAATAGCTTACCATCACGTTCAACTAACTGTAGTAATTGGGTGTTTTTGTAATAGGTGTAAAGCTCAGTAAAATCTTGGATAAAGCGCGTATCACTGAGGAAGGTGCCGTCATAGGAGACCGCTTCAACATCAAACTCACCTTGGTTATCAATCAGTCGATACAGAGAAAACACATCTTCAATTTGTGTTTCTCTTTTGAGGCCAAGGAAAACGTTATAGCCAAATAGAAGCCATTCACCAACTCGGACAATATCCCTTGCTTGGCAATTATTTTCTGTGCGAATACGAATACGGCCAATAATATCCATTTGGCTTTGACCGAACTCTTGTAAACGACTGTCATTGAGTTGCGCTGCTTTTTGATGAAGCTGTTGCCCTTGTTCTGTAAGGCGTTTGCGTAATATTTCATATGCGCCGCCTTGCGCAACAGCACTATCCAGTATGTTTTGCTCGTGACTCGTATCCTGAATTGACATGCGTCGTTGGTTTCCTTGGCTATAACAAAAGACAAAAGTTGAAGGCATACCCGATATGTATGCCTTTGAACTAGGATGCTCGTTTACCGTTAAATGATTATTCGCTACGGTATGAGTGCCATACCGAGCCAGTAATATAATTTAAACACGTTAGAGCATACCCCATTAGAGCTGATCATCCGTTGGTGCTTCAGGTTTTGCCGAGACGGTTTTAACCTGCGGGTTTGCACCTTTTGCAGCCATAAAGCTGTTAATCAAATCTTGAACCTCAGGGTTTTTCAGTAAAGCTGCAATATCGATTTTCTTATCGTCTTTACGGTTGATCAGCTTTTCGACACTCTCTTTAGCAAAGCTGCTTTTATCCATAAAGCCATCAACGGCTTTACCTAAGCTAAGCGCTTTAGAGAAGGTATTAAAGAAGCTACCGTCACCGCCCACAATTTCGATATTGGTTTTGGTTAATGCAGCAGCCAATACATCGGCTTGCTCACGAGCAATCTCTTTATTTGCGTCAATTGATGCCATAGCTTGCTCAAACTCTTTCTCAAGACGCATACGGAACTCTTCATGAGCACGGGCAGTATCGCTGAGGTGATCCATAGATTTGAATTTATCGGTCAAGCCATCCGCTTCTGCTTTCAGACGTTGACGGATCACTTCGGCTTGTGCGGCACCTAATTGACCTTCCCCTCGAGCTTGGGCAGCCAGTTTCTCTTCAAGCACTTTCGCATCCGCCAAGCCCAGTTTTTCTTTCGCATTGGCTTGTTGCTCTTCACCGCGTGCTTGAGCGGCCAGTTTTTCTTCGAGGACTTTCGCTTCAGCAAAGCCTTGTTGTTGTTCAGC
This sequence comes from Providencia sp. PROV267, assembly GCF_028477825.1. NCBI lineage: Bacteria > Pseudomonadati > Pseudomonadota > Gammaproteobacteria > Enterobacterales > Morganellaceae > Providencia > Providencia sp. PROV267. The sequence goes on from NZ_JAMPLX010000019.1 coordinate 52,572, forward strand.
AAGCGCTTTTGCTTCCAACACTTGTGCTTCAGTTAAGCCTTTTTCTTTTAATCCACGCGCTTCTGCTAGGAGTTTCTCAGCGGTGATATTCGCTAGGACTAATCCCTCTTTTTCTTCCGCTTCGGCTGTGGCTTGACGTACTCGTGCTTCTGCGAGGCCGAGTGCAGCATGTTCAGCTTCAATCCCTTCTGCTAAGCGTTTTTTGGCTTCTGCTTGTTTTGCTGAAGCTTCAAGTTCCGCTTGTGCCATGGTGCTGATTTCTTCGGCTCTGTGTTTTGCACTCGCTTCATCGGCTTCGGCTTTCTTCACTTGGCGAACTAAAGACTCTTCCGCTTCTGCCTGAGCGTTGATAACGGTCACTTGTCTTAAGCGATCGGCTTCTGATACTTCACGTACCTCTTTGATACGCTCTTCTTCTTGGGCAACGCTTTTTTCAACGATAACGCGTTCACGGATCACGTTAGAAATATTTTTGCGTTCTTCTTCCAACGCTTTTTCTTTTTCAATACGTTGTAGTTCAACCTCACGTTCGCGGGCCACGATTTCGAGGTCACGAGCACGATTAACGCGTTCCTGTTCAATGGCGACTGCGCGGGTCCGGTTCTGCTGAGCAACTTCAACTTCACGCATGCGATTTTCTTCACGAATTTCAATTTCTTGCTGAGTTTGAATACGTGCTTGCTCTGCTTTTAAGCGCTCTTCTTCTTGTACGCGTAATGTTTCGGCTTGCTCACGAGCACGAATATTTTCAATCTCACGTTTTTGGCGAGCTTCTGCATCCGCTTGTTGGCGTTCAAGGGCTAGGCTTGCTTCACGGGTTTCCACATTTTTCTTTTGAATAGCCAGTTCTTGGTCGCGTTCTTTCTGGTTAGTTTCAATATTATGGATAGCGGTGATTTCAGTGATTTTACGGATACCTTCGGAGTCGAAGATATTATTTGGATCAAGAGCGGCTTTTGGCGTTTGTTCAAGGTAGTCAATGGCCACATCTTCAAGTGCATAACCATTGAGATCTTTACCGATAACATCCACGATACGATCACGGAAGTTCTGCCTATCTTCAAATAGCTTAGAGAGTTCAAACTGCTTACCAACCGTTTTGAGTGCTTCTGAAAACTTAGCGCTAAATAAGGTACTGACGGCTTGATGATCGGATGCGCGGTCGACCCCAATGGCTTTAGCCACTTTGAGTACGTCTTCAGTGGTCTCATTAACACGTAAATAGAAAGCGACAGTAATATCTGCACGTAAGTTGTCTTGGCAAATCAGGCCATCTTTACCGCGGCGGTCAACTTCCAAAGTTAAGAGAGAAATTCTCATAAACTCTTTTTTGTAGATGACGGGATAAACTAAAGCACCAGTAAAGTGAACTTTTGGTTGCGACGACATGTCGTTAACAATCAATGCAGTTCCTTGTGGGACCTTGATATAGAAGGCTTTAAATAGCCCAAAAAAGCCAAGTATGACTATGATGATGCCCCCAATAATGGTTAAAAAGGGCATTAGGTCAGCCAATTCCATATTTTCTCTCCATGGGTTTCGATAATGTCGTCGTTAAAGGTTCAAAATAGTGTTTATTACTGGCGAAATTCGTCTTCCGTCACCACATTGTAGCTGTGTGACACGGGGTCATAACTAATGATAACAACGCGGTCACCTCGCTTAATATTTTCAGTAGCAGCGGCACGAATTTGCAGAATTAACCCTGCACCACCATCTTCTAGTATGGCTTCGCCTTTATGTTCGGTGACTTCTCCTGAACGTACGGTGGCGAGTTTACCCATTAATCGCTGGGCTGTTTTTGGCGTATTAGATTTAGCCAATTTCTCACGTAATGGTTTTAAACATAGGGCGGTTAAGTGGATTGAAATAAAGGATATAACGAAGAATACAGTGAAGCCGACAAGGTAGCGTAGTAGTGTAATATCAATAAAACGAATAAACCAATGAACACTAAAGTAACTTAATAACCAGCCAAATAGTGTAAATAAGGTCAGAATAATCGTGACTGGAATACCTGCAAGCCCGAGTTTTGTGAGCCAGCCAGCAAACCCTGTAGCATCAAAGCCGCCACCATCAACGGATGTATCAACATTAAATAAATCAATATCTAATAATCCAAAAGCGGCGCATAACCAATAAAACATAACAATAATAAGTAGGCCGCTAAAAATAATGACGGGGAAGGTCAGACAGTTTTGTAGAAACAAACTCATAAATGTTCTCTCTATAATATTTAGAGTTTCAATTTTGTTATTACCATTACCGTTAACTTAATCATATCAATTTCAATGATTTTCAGTATCGGACTAGTCTTTATTATCTGGCTGATTTTCATGAGTTATTTATGAAATTTTTCTAAGTATCATCAATGACTGATAAAAACGGGCTAGATAGGAGTTATTTTGCCATTAATTGTTAATAAAAGATAATGAATCATAACAGCAATATGTAAGATTATGTTATAACTTATTGAAACCGTAGAATTAAAAAACTCTGAAAAATGCATCAATATAAAAATATTATTTTTTAAATTATCTTTTTCTAGTGATAAACAATAAAATGGTTATTAATAAAAGAAAAAAATGAGATTAAAGGCGTGCTATAGATTCAAAAACACAGTAAAGCAGCCCATTTCCATGGTCAGCTAGATATTCGTCAATTCACACCAGGCATTGCAATTTTTACCTACAATTTGTGACCTTTAACTTAACTAGCATTATGAAAATAGTTTACAGATACGTACGCGTCATTACGCCATAACTGAGTTAGGTTTGCTTGATATATTTGACATATTTTATCGGAGTCTATTCGATAAAATAGCAATAAGTGGCTGAATGATGAAAAATTCCTCGTTCAGCCAAAATATCACTAACATCGGCATAGCTCAGAGATATTGAATCATAGCTACGTATACACAAAGGGTGATAGAGGGAGCAAAATACTTCCATTTAAAATCATTCAGTGACATGGTTATTTTCCTAAATAATGAGCAATAACGTCACACCAATGCACTTTTTGCAATAAGCGCCTTTAATCCCTATATCCTAAAGTGACAATCTTAATTCCTTTACTTTTACAAATGAGGCTTCGGTTTGTACCTTAACAACTAACATCGAATTATATTGTTCATAGTTGTATGGTTGTATACTTATGCTAAAGAGATTATTTAGCGCTTTGCAATCCGATAATATTACAAGTAGATATACTTGAAAGTTCATTTCAATATTAAAAAAACCAATTACGTCATTTTTAAATTCATTTAATGCGTTAATTTCCGGATCACCATAGAAAATTTGAGATGTTGACATGACGTCTTCTATAGTACTAACACAGTCTTGCAGGACACTTATTTGTAACGATATATCATTAATGACATTAGATGAATCAAGTTGCATTTTAGAGAATGCTTCACGACAACTAGATATGTCATTCATATTTATAAAATTGGATATTGATTTAAGTTCATTAATCCAATTTTGGATTTGAGCTGATGAAGCCTCAATAACTTTCTCGCATACAAGCATTGAATTATTAATTGCGATGATTATTTTCTGGGCATAAAAGGGCAAGTTCCATTGCGAATTATTATACTTGCTTAATATACCAAGATAATTAAACATTAGGCTTTTATAATTTAAAATGTTCATACCTTCACCTTATGATTGAGTTAATTTTACTTCATGTTATTAACTTCCTATGCTATTTTTAGTGCTGATTTTTAATTAACATTAATTAAATCATAAGTTAACTTTTTAGGGTTGATGACATATTCAACACCACTCATTTGCGATTTAATTGTATCAGTATCTTTTAATACGATTTTAACTTGGTTATTAGCACTAGATAAGAATAATTCTCTAACATTATCCGTATTGATAATTCCCATATTTAGGTCACTAATAAGGTTATCTATATCATTAGAGAGAAACTGCCATGCATTTGACATTTCAAGTGAAGCTTGAGCTGCTTGTGATATACAAGTTGCCAGTTGCGCATTTCCCGTTGAACATGCTTGAGCGACTCTAACCTCATTTTTCAAATTAGCATCTTCAATTAATAACTTCTCTTTCAATCTAAGGTCACCCTGAAGTTTAAGTACCGCACCTATAACACCAGCAAGACCTGTTGCTATTGCCACCGCCCCTCCAATCACCATGCTTACTGCCGCCCCTCCGGTAACGAGGGAACCCACAGCCCCCACAATAATAGAAAAGAACCCTCCAGCAATACCTAAAGCACTAATCGTTATACCGGCTTGATCAGCAGCTATTTGTGTTTGTATATTGAGTATATTATTTCTATTTTGAGACAGCGCACCGTTATCACCTAGTATCGCGGTGTTTAATCTATCAACAACATCATAGAAACTCGCTACACTATTATCTAGCTTATGGCTAAATTGTGATAAGAGTGTGCTAGTTACATTCGCCTCACTTGCATATTTGTTTGATTGATCTCTAATCGCACCTAAAATATTTAGCCAATCAGAAATACTTTTTCCCGCCGGAACTTGGGATGATATTGAATTATGAATTGTATAGTAAGCACTAATGCTGGAAATATTCCTAATTATCATTGGTTGTATCGTATCAAGATAATATTTTGCATTTTCTTTTGCTGTGCCTAATGCAGAATTGACATCTTGCTGTAAGCTAATTAATGACGGATTATTAGTGAAATTCACTAATGGCTGTTGCATAACGGAACGACAACTACTTTGTACAATCAAATCAAAACTAGATTGTTTTTTGTTTGCACTATTTATAGCTAAAGGAGATTGATTAAAATCCATGATATACCTCATTAATGTAATGCGATGCTTTATTTCATACGATTTAATTAATCATATGAAATAGAGAGATTGTTTAGTAATATCGGAGTTATCTTTTGCCATGATAATCACAGCCACTACATCAATTGATATTTTAAAAATATCTGATAAGTGATATTATGCGTTTAGAGTTTAAAAGACTGGCTTATCTGATAACCGATAAGGTCTGCTAAGGCGACTAATAAATTTAATGACTCCTAGCAATATGTGAACATATAGTTCATGATTTAATTTAATCATGAATCATAATTATTTTTTTGTGATGAAGTTGGCAAAAAATCAATTATAATGTCTTTATTATTATTTTGTCGTATTTATAGTTCACAACTAGTAAGCGATGGTAAAGTGATTTAATCAATCAACTAATAAAAAATAGGCATGTCGCTAGTCCTATTTCATTGTCTAATAGTTAGACAGCTTACCCTTATATGTTGATGATAGCTCACCAGCTTCGTTAATATGATGGACTGTTTTCACTTAGTTAAATTGCGAATGCTTATGATGTTATTCGATTATTTAAGATAATTTCTGACTGGTTAAAAGGGAGGCTATATTATAATTAACCGTATGTTTAATTTATTTTTGAACCTTAAGTTAAATGAATTTAATCATTAATTGAAGATTTTCTTATTGACACTGGTAAATAAAAATATCAATAAAAACAATATGTAGCATTAATAAGTTGAGCTTTGATAAAAAATAAAAACACCGTTTTTAACAGTGACAATAATCATTTGATAAAGAATAGGCTATTGCCATTAATTGGCGTTCAATAAATCTATCTGTCTATTGATAGACTGGGGGTGTTTGTCGAGGGGATGCTAAAAATAGTCATGCCAGATGTGAATTGGCGAATCTCTTTTTGGCCATTAATATGGGGCGTTTTACGGTGTTTTGGTTCCCGATCTCACTATTTAAAAACTGAAACAACGAAAAACTGAAACAACGAAAAGAGACACGGTGTATTTAGCGCTGCTTCAGTTTTTTAGTATGAAAAAATTTAAATAGAATTAATCAAGTAAGTTTAAACACGCAGCACCTCTTGCACCACCGGAGTCACCATATCGTGCTTTTTCAATGGCAGGGAGATTCGCGATACCATACAAATACTGAGGCAAAACATCAGGCAGAAGTTGGTAAATACCATCAAATTGCGATAATCCGCCACCAATCACCACTAAATCAGGGTCTAGTATGGTCAATACTTGACCTAAAAACATCCCTAATAAATCGATATAGCGCTCAACATGCTGTTTTGCATTGCGGTCGCCTTGGTAGTAAAGCTGGATAATTTCAATCGCTGATTTTTGTTCACCTGTAAATGAGGTATAGATGCGTTCAAAACCTGGGCCGGACAAATAGGTTTCAAAGCAAGCAGGTTTACCACAACCGCACATGACTTCCGGAACTTGGTTTCCAAGTAAACGAGCGCCCTGTAAGGTCACATTCATATGACCAATTTCGCCAGCAATGCCATTTTTACCGGGAAGGACTTTACCGTGGGTGACAAAGCCGCCACCAACGCCAGTGCCTAATATCAGACCAAGTACCGTTGGGTAATTTTTAAACTCAGGCGCCCAAGCTTCTGAAAGCGCAAAACAGTTAGCATCGTTCTCTACTTTGACTGGGCGTTGTAAGGTATCGGCTAAGTCATAGACCAAAGGCTGATATTTAGCGGCGGGTACATTTGTAGTAAATACCGTTCCTTTCTCGTGGTTGACAATACCGGGTATGCCAACTCCCACCTTTCCTTGACCGTTAAATTGAGTATCAGCTTCTTCAGTAAGATGACGAAAAGCATTAAGGAGAGCTTGATAATCATCTTTTGGTGTTGGTACGCGTTTTTGCCAAATGGGGTTGAGTGATTCATCAAACACAGCAAGTTCAATTTTTGTACCGCCCATATCAAAGCCGTAATACATAGGTATCTCCTTAATGGTGACAATTATCTAATACGCTTAGTATCACTTTGATAAGTCATAAATGGTAGCGTTTGAGGCTGATTATATAAAAGTTTTTAGTCAGATAATGCGGCTTTGCTGCTAGACATTGTTTTTGTTCATGTTAAAGAAAGCGCAGATTTTGCCGTGGAAGTGTAGGGAGGGCAATAAGAGGCTAGTTGTATGGACAAACGAGCCTCCTGTTGTTTTTTTAGACGGTTTAAGGTTCGCTGATTAATATTGATTTGTTCTGTGGATTAAAGTTTTTATAAATAAAATGATGCAATTCCATCGCAATAATATGATGGATTTCTTGGGTTGGATGTACCTCATCAACAAATACATAGTGAGGGTCGATTTCTAAGGGGGCGTTCCCGAAGATGTACCCATGTGAAAAAGCCTTGTTTACCTCATAAGATCCCGGCTTTCTGGCATTTATGTTATTGACGACATTCATAATGTTATCCATGGTGTTATTGACATCAAAGAACATGATCCGACAAGGTTGCTGTAAATTCATAAGCTCAACGAGTTGTCTAAGTTTATGATTATGTTCAATAGAAATACGTTGCATTTCCTGCCGGTATTTGGGTTTTTTCTCTGCGACCTTTTTGGCGTAAGGGGTTTGAGAAAGGTCGGGTATCCCCATGACTAAAATTTGCCTAGCGCCTTTTTGCACCATCTTCTCAATTGATTTTTTTTGACTCAAAACGACGAAATTCACGTCTGTTTTATGATAAGTGAGATAATCATTGGCACCGATAAAAACAATGACTAAATCCTTTTCGGTAAAATTTAACCCTTTTATCTGTTTTTCCATATTAGAGAGAAACCTAAATTTAGGGGATGACGTTGAATAAGATGCACAAGGTGCCCCACCTTCCGCCCTATTAATAAGCGTCACTTTCGGGTCGTGAGATATCCCTTTATGGAATGCCACGCTTTGCATGATGCTTGGCATTGTCAGAAATTCGGTCCATACGCTGCCATTAGTAAACTTACCTTTATAGTATTGAGAGGAGCGGGGGATAAGCCCTTTTGACTTGTGATACATCCTCTTTTCTGAGTCAGACAAGCTATCACCAATCACAATGACTCTGTCAAAATAATCAATAATGGGTTTTTTTGGGTCATTTTCCATTGATAAAAGGCTATCTAGGCTTGAAGTATGCACGTTGTGGTGTGGCGGAAAGGCCTCTTGGTACTCCATAGCCAATTGGAACATTTTGCCGGGGATCCTGCTTTCTATTTTCTTTTCACCACTGAGTGTGGCATGTACTTTGGGGGCAGAAGATTTTATCTTATTTTGTATACTCTTAATCGAACCTAGTAGCGTGTCAGTGAAAGAAGGTTTTATCTGTTTAGCGACAGTATGCTGAGAAGTAATTGATTCTACGTTCATTGATTTACTCTATTAGTTGTTTTGATGATTAATAAAACTATCAACTAATAGTTGGTCTAAATATCAAATAAAGATTATAGCTCCCTATAAAATCAGTACGTTTTATAGCAAAAACATTCATTTCCACAATAAAAACAAATATTTAATAATTTTTTAGTGTTCCTTTTCAATAAAAGGATTGCATCGCTATTTAAAAGTGTATATTGTTATATTATAACATAACAACTAGAGGCGTTATGATGAAATCTGGGATCCATCCTCAATATCGAACTGTCGTGTTTCACGACACCAGTGCTGATGCTTATTTTAAAGTTGGTTCAACGATTAAAACGGAAAAAACAATAGAGTTTGAAGGTGAACGCTTTCCATATGTCACTTTGGATGTCTCTTCACAGTCACACCCGTTTTATACCGGTAAACAAAAAATGATTTCACAAGAAGGGAAAACCGCGCAGTTCCAGAAACGTTTTGCTCGCTTCCTATCAAAAGAGGAGAAATAAACGTGAACGTCTTGAGTTCATTAAAAACCGCTAAACAGCGCCACCCTGATTGCCAAGTCGTTCGTCGGCGTGGTCGTGTTTATGTGATTTGCAAAACGAATCCACGTTTTAAGGCGGTACAGGGTTGTAGAAAGAAACGTTAAGCTTATCTAGGAACTGTTAGTGATTGATTTTCTTGACTTCAGTTTTCCTGCGCCATCGCGGCAGTCCTGTGTCGCGATGGTTTTTTTTCATTAGCCCCTCTACGTTTAGCCTTTTGCGCGTAGGGTATAAGCGCCAAGATAGGGGGATCATTAGGCACATTTCTAATCTTCTTACTATTAGTGAATAAATTCACTTGCACACTGGTTCATATTTTGTCAGCTTTAATGTACCCAATAAATTTTTTGTTTCTGCTGAGAGCAAAACCTGTTTTCGGATGGAGCAGAGCATTTATTCGGGGGGAGAATTTTAAACAGACAGGGTGAACATAATGAAAAATGTAGGATTTATCGGCTGGCGAGGCATGGTCGGTTCAGTTTTGATGCAGAGAATGGTAGAAGAAGGTGATTTTAATGCAATTCATCCTGTATTTTTTACCACCTCGCAACATGGCGCTGAAGCGCCAACTTATGGTGGGCATCGCGGAACGCTGCAAGATGCGAATGACATCGATGCATTAAAAGCGCTAGATATCATTATTAGTTGCCAAGGCGGTGATTATACGAATGATATTTACCCTAAATTACGTGCATCAGGCTGGGAAGGCTATTGGATTGATGCGGCATCAGCCTTACGTATGAAAGATGATGCGATCATCATTCTCGACCCCGTCAACCAACAACATATCCAAGATGGACTGAATAAAGGCATTAAGACCTTCGTTGGTGGTAACTGTACGGTCAGTTTGATGCTAATGTCGCTAGGCGGCTTGTTTACCAATAACCTCGTTGAATGGGCTTCTGTCGCAACATATCAGGCAGCTTCAGGGGCTGGCGCGCGCAATATGCGTGAACTATTAATGCAAATGGGTGCATTACATAATCAAGTGGCTAAAGAGCTACAAGATCCTGCATCGGCCATTTTAGATATTGAGAAAAAAGTGACCGACTTTACTCGTAGCGGCACCATGCCAACCGATGCGTTCGGGGTACCTTTGGCAGGCAGTCTGATCCCATGGATTGATAAAGCGCTAGAAAATGGCCAAAGCCGTGAAGAGTGGAAGGGCCAAGCGGAAACTAACAAAATTTTGGCAACAGGTAGTAATATTATCCCTGTTGATGGTTTATGTGTACGTATTGGTGCATTACGTTGCCATAGCCAAGCATTCACATTAAAACTGAAAAAAGATATCCCGCTCAATGAAGTTGAACAGTTGCTGGCTTCTCACAATGAATGGGTGAAAGTCGTCCCGAATGATCGTGAAATCACCATGCGTGAGCTGACACCTGCTGCGGTGACTGGCACATTGAGTACCCCTGTGGGCCGCCTGCGTAAACTGAATATGGGGCCAGAATATCTGTCTGCCTTCACCGTCGGTGACCAACTGTTGTGGGGTGCTGCCGAGCCACTACGTCGTATGCTAAACATCCTACTATAAGCCATATAGACATATTAATCTGCACCTCACATCCAACGTGGAGGTGCAGTTTTTTATCTTCTTTTCTGCTCCGTCAGTCTGTTCAAATAGTCCTGTAATAGCATTAGCCTCTTTGGATTATCGTGGTTATTACTTAATCGCTGAATGATTCGCTCTAGCTTGTTTGCATCGATTTTGTCGTGTTGTAAGCGAAAAACTAATGCATTTAGGGCGCGTTTTTTTGAGGGTTGATGCATAAATTGTTTATGCAGTATAACTAAAATCAACCAGATACCTTGCCTTACCTCGAAGAAATCAAGTGTAGCAGAGAAAGACTGCTCGCTTTTTTTGGCAAGTATTAACCCATTTAATAAACGATGCATTAGGCGCGTTGTTGATGGTTTATGGCCTTGAATAAGCTGTGCAACCCCTTGCTTAAATTGTTGATCAGCCAGTTGAAGCAGATGTTGGTAACGTTTTTGGGGGTTAGTTGGATAAATCCACATAAAGGCAATCATAGCCACAAGAGGTCCACAGACAATCGCAATCGCATTCCCCACACTGGTTGTAAAAGAAATTGAAAATGGGTAGCTAGGTTGCAGTAAGATCAGTGAAACCATTATGTAATCAAAAGCAATAAATATTAATTGGCTATGAGCAAAAATAATGATGCCGCTAATGATGACAGGGATAATTAACAAGGTCATTTGCCATGATGAGCTTGCAAAAGGCCACAGGCACCAACTGCAAATTAAGGCGGCAATAGCCCCCAAAAATTGCCCCGTGAAAACATTTTTCATGAACTTATCGGGGTAATCAAATGAAGCAAATATGGTTAGCATCACTGAAAGGCCTAAAGTGAGATAAGCCAGTGTCTGCCATTGTGTTAATAGCCAAAGCACCCCAACCACACCAATGGTGATAAATGACCGCGAAAATGCATGCCATGCCGAAATCTTGTCTTGATGTAATTTGAGCTTATCGACTCGGCTTTCACGCTTTATCGAGGTGCCTTTAATTGCGTAATAGAGCGTGACCAAAAGATTTTTTAAGGGGCCATTTGGGCAAAGTGATAATAAGTGTTTCCACTCTCTTTCTGACGGCTCTTGGTCTGGAAAGGGGAATGCGGCAATCGATTTAAATTGCGTTAAATGCAGTAATATTTGGCTTTGGGCAATTAATCGTTGCCGTGCTTGAGTCACCTGTTTTCGATGGTAGCGCCAACCAATACGGTTTGCTTCTAACTGCTCATCATAGCTTGCGATTTGCTGCCAGAGATGATGAATATCATCTGGTTTAATCGCTTCTTTCTTATGTAAGGCTCGATGTAAAATAGTATAAAACTGTTGATTTATCTGGTTTTTTAAAACAGTTATAGGTGCTTGGTCTCGCTTTGGCGTGAATAGATAATTAAAAATCACAGCAGAGAGAACGCCGACCAAGATAGTCCATAGCCTATCCCAAGCCACCAAAAAGATATTGTTTGAGTCATGTACGCTAAGCATGCTTACCATCACGGCAGAATAACCTGCGAGTAACGTACCATAAGCCACAAATCCTTTTTGGAGTTGCCCAATACCGCTACACGCCCCTAGCCATATGGCAAGCCCAAAGATAAACAGTAGCGGGTGGATAAAATGCAGGTAGATGAGTAGTACCCCAGCGAGTACGCCACTGACAGTACCGGCAAAACGCCACCAACTCTTTTCGAGTAAGTTTTCACGCCAAGGCTGAGCAGATGCCCACACAGTCATCGCTGCCCATTGTGGATGGACAAGCTGAAAATATTGAGCAACAAACAGCGCAATAATTGAGGCGCAAGCAGTGATTGTGGCAAAGCGTAAGCGATCTGAATTAAAACCTAAACGCTGCAACAAAGCATTATTTTGTGACATAAAGTATTGAATATGGGTAATATCTGCGTGTGAATAGTAAGATTAGTTGATATTATCAACTAAATGGATAACAGATTATTAACTAATTAGTTGATAAAATCAACTAATGGGGTATTTATGCGGACAGACCAAGCGCGTGTTTTTGGGATAATTAGCCGTGCAGCCCATCGCTATATGAAATGGATGGGGGAGCCTTATGGGATCAATGCGATTGAGTGTTTGATGTTACTTCATATTCAGCAATATGATGAATCGACGCTTGAGCAAATCTCGCGTGCAATGGTGATTGATAAGTCGGTGACAACGCGCGGGATCAGTAAATTCCTTGAGCAAGGATGGGTCGAGAAGAAGAGTAGCTTAATTGACAAGCGTGCTTACCATATCTCGCTAACGGCGGTTGGGGAGCAAATTGTTGAGGAGCTGAATGATAAATTAAATAAGTGGAATGATTACTTGGCGGCAGATTTAACGGAACAAGACGCTGAGCAACTATTTGGTTTTCTTGACAGTCTGGCAAAGAATGCCGTTGATATTTCTATTAAAGATTTCCCTGAACGGTTTACGGATAACCAAGAGTGATGCACTCGCTCCAATGATTTTAGAGCGAGCCATTGCCTGATTATTGTGGTGATGTCTGTTCTGAGGGGAGCGTATTGAGCTCCAATAAGTTTCGATTACCATCAATCATGGTGATCGTTTTCTGTGGCTGATAGCACTCGCGTAGTGGAGATAAACAGGCTTTAGAGGAGCGCTGTTGTATTCCTAACCAATCACTCATTAGCCAATAATTATTCGCGGTAGAATAGGGCTGATTGAGGGCGGTTTCGTTCAATACAGGTTTGGACGCACTCTGGCTGTACCATATAAACAGGGGAATTTCATAGGCCTCTTTGCGTGGGCTATTGACACCATGGTGGTAGTGAATGTTACGGTCACTGTCTAATCGCTGTAAGGCATGATCAGAAAAATACATGACGGTTGCAGCCTTACCATCTAATTTTTGCAAGATCTTATCGATAAATTTATCGGTATAGGCAATCGAACTATCATAACAGTTATCATCCTCTTGCTTGCTAAATTCTTGGTATTGGTCTTCAGGGAAGCGATTACAGGATGGTTCATGACTACCATAGGTATGTAATACAATCAGTTTTTTCTTTTTCCCATTCTGCGGATCATCGCTAATGGCTTGGTCGAAATAGTCTAAAATCTCTTCATCGTAACCGACAAACTCATTCCATTTCTTGTGTTTTGCCATGCTAGCAATGGTGGAGATAACGCTGGTTTTTTTATTGGTTTTACCTTGATTGCTGATCCAATAGGTATCAAAGCCCGCATGGTTAGCTAAGGCAATAATGTTATCAGCATAGTGCTGCTTATCCTGCATCTGTGAAAAGCTAATGTTTGAGAGAGACACTGGCACCGATAGGATGGTGACTGGTGCAGGCGAATAGGCCTGATTAAACAGCAGCATTTGTGGTTTACGGCGGTTTAAATTGGGTGTTGTATCGTATTGATAACCATAAAGGCTTAGGTGGTCTCGGCGTACCGATTCGCCAATGATCAAGACATAAACATCGGCAGCAGTTTCTTTTTTATCGTATTGATATTGAACAGTATAACTGGATATCTTCCGAATGCCTCTATTTTCATATAAATTTCTGATCAGTGCAGACGCGTTATAAAAAGGGGTGTGAGAGAGATATTGTTCCCCTAAAAGTAGATAGCTATCTTGTTTCGCGAATAACGCGGAATAATAGGTTGGGATCAACACAAGATAACCACAAAATACCCCCAAGCTTGCCCAAGTGACTTTGCGATTGAGGTATTTAGCACCTTGACGAATACTCAAAAAATAAACAGCGAAAACAATAATATAAAATAGAACATAGTATTTGTTGTAGGAGAGCATGCCTACAGTTTCACTGCTATTGGTGTTGATAAATGTTTCGGCAATCGACGAGGAAAAGCGGATATCGTGTTTTTGATAAAAGAAAAATGAAACGGAGAGGTTGAGCGCCCATAAAAAGGTAACAAATACCGTGATGATTTTCCCAGCCAGCGTGCGGTAGATCCCCGCACAAAGCAACATAACTAATGCGCCCGTTACGGTGATCGCGAGCTTGGAAAGTAAACTAATATCACCACCCAATAGTGCGGGTATAGCGGAAATCAGCAAAAAGTAAATTAAAGTGATAAATAAACGCATAGTGATAATGATTGGTTATATCTAATTTAAAGATTTAATTGGGTATTATTTTTAATTAAGTTAATTAGGTATGTATTAAGCGTTTATAACATAAAAAAAGAGAGTTTAATCAATATACAAGGGGTAAAAAACTGTAAACTAGCGTTATGTTAAGTCATGGATAAAAGAAAACCCTATGTTTTCACACAGGGTTTTCAAGCTGATAACGGTTTTTTCTCGCCGCAAATTAGATATCAATATTTGCCGCTTTCAGAGCATTCTCTTCGATAAAAGCACGACGAGGTTCAACGGCATCACCCATCAAAGTGGTGAACAGCAAGTCGGTTGCGATAGCATCTTTTACGGTGACGCGCATCATACGACGTGTATCAGGGTTCATAGTGGTTTCCCAAAGTTGCTCAGGGTTCATCTCACCAAGACCTTTATAACGTTGTACCGATAGGCCACGACGCGACTCACGGCTTAACCACGCCAGCGCTTCCTCGAAGTTTTTGATATTCTGGCGGCGTTCACCACGTTCGATATAAGCACCTTCTTCAATTAGGTCGGCAATCATGTCACCTAAATGGGTGATGCGGCGGTATTCGCTACCGTGAACAAAATCAAAGTCGAGATTGTAGTCAGTATCGACGCCATGAGTACGGATACGAATGGTCGGTTCAAATAGCTGACGTTCGCGATTTTCCTTGATGGTATAGCTGTAAGTACTACCAAGCTGCTCATTGTCTTCTAAGCGTTGAACTAAGCCTTTAGTCCACTCTTCGACTTGTTCACTGCTTTTCAGTGCTTCTTCCGTCAAGGTAGAGTGATACACCAAGCTATTCAGTAATGCTTGCGGATAGAGACGCTCAAGACGACGAATGATCTTGTGTGCAGCATTGTATTCAACAACCAGTTTTTCTAGCTCTTCGCCTTTCATCGCCGGTGCATCAGCACTTAGATGTAGCGCGGCTCCATCAAGTGCAATAGAAATGAGATACTCATCCATCGCATCATCATCTTTGATGTATTGCTCTTGCTTACCTTTTTTCACTTTGTACAGTGGAGGCTGAGCGATATAAACATGACCACGCTCAACAATTTCAGGCATTTGGCGATAGAAGAAGGTCAATAACAGCGTACGGATATGCGAACCATCGACGTCAGCATCCGTCATGATAATAATGCTGTGATAACGCAGTTTATCTGGGTTATATTCATCACGCCCAATACCGCAGCCTAAAGCGGTGATCAACGTAGCGACCTCTTGTGAGGAGAGCATCTTATCGAAACGCGCTTTCTCAACGTTAAGAATTTTACCTTTTAGAGGCAAAATAGCTTGGTTCTTGCGGTTACGGCCTTGTTTTGCAGAGCCGCCCGCGGAGTCCCCTTCCACAAGGTAGAGTTCAGAAAGTGCTGGGTCGCGCTCTTGGCAGTCTGCCAGTTTGCCCGGCAAACCCGCCAGATCTAAGGCGCCTTTACGGCGAGTCATTTCACGTGCTTTACGTGCTGCCTCACGCGCACGCGCTGCATCAATAATTTTACCAACAACAATTTTTGCGTCAGTTGGGTTCTCTAATAGATACTCAACAAACCGTTCATTCATCATGGTTTCAACGGCTGTTTTCACCTCAGAAGAAACGAGTTTTTCTTTTGTTTGTGATGAAAACTTAGGATCAGGCACCTTAACAGAGATAACTGCAATCAAGCCTTCACGGGCATCGTCACCGGTTGCACTGACTTTAGCTTTTTTCTGATAGCCTTCTTTATCCATGTAGTTGTTGAGTGTACGTGTCATTGAGGCACGGAAGCCTGCAAGGTGAGTACCCCCATCACGCTGTGGAATATTATTGGTGTAGCAATAAACGTTTTCTTGGAAGCCATCGTTCCACTGCATGGCGATTTCAACACCAATACCATCTTTCTCAGTTGAGAAGTAGAATACGGATGGGTGAATTGGGGTTTTATTGCGGCTTAAATACTCAACGAACGCTTTAATCCCACCTTCATAGTGGAAATGGTCTTCTTTGCCATCACGTTTATCAATCAGTCTGATTGAGACACCAGAGTTTAAGAATGACAGTTCGCGCAGACGCTTAGCTAAAACGTCGTATTCAAATTCAGTGACGCCTTTGAAGGTGTCTAAGCTTGGCCAAAAACGGACGCGAGTTCCGGTTTGATCGGTTTCACCAACAACAGTTAGTGGGCCTTGTGGCTCACCGTGGCAATAAGTTTGTTCATGAACTTTACCATCACGGCGGATAGTGAGCTCTAATTTTTCGGATAAGGCGTTAACAACAGAAACCCCAACTCCGTGTAGACCGCCGGAGACTTTATAGGAGTTATCGTCAAATTTCCCGCCCGCATGCAGTACCGTCATGATAACTTCTGCTGCTGATACCCCTTCTTCCTCATGGATACCTGTTGGAATACCACGACCATCATCTTGAACAGAGACTGAGTTATCAGCATGGATTGTGATCACGATGTCGTCACAAAAACCGGCGAGGGCTTCGTCGATAGCGTTGTCGACAACCTCGAAGACCATGTGATGAAGACCTGTACCATCGTCGGTATCACCGATATACATGCCTGGGCGCTTACGCACGGCATCCAGCCCTTTTAATACCTTGATACTTGAGGAGTCATATGTATTCGACATCAACGTTTCCCGCTATATTTATTCCTGTGGTTTAACTTCTATTTTGCCATGTTCTACGCTAAACATCTTGCTATTTACATCAATCATGTCTTTAACTTGCTCAGGTGTTATTGCACTAACAAACACTTGAGCTTGCGTAGCCTTAAGCCGAGCAGCCAATAATTGACGGCGTCCCGAATCAAGTTCTGAGGCAAAATCATCCAGTAGATACAGGCATCTTTGCCCGCTCTGTTGGGTGAAAAACTCACCCTGCGCTAACCTTAATGCGCACATTAAAAGTTTCAATTGACCGCGTGAAAGCATATCTTCCACAGGGGTTCCATTCGCCCTGATCCGCAAATCAGCTTTATGTGGCCCAGAGGCGGTATAGGTTAACATTTTATCACGCTCAAATTGGCGTTCTAATAGCTCTGAATAATCGATTTCTTTATCCCAACCGCGTTGAAAAGAGACCGATAATACAAATTCAGGCAAAAATTGTTGGCAGGTTTGCTCAATATTTTCCGCAATACCTGCAATATATTCACTACGCCATTGGCTGATTTGCTCTGCAAGCGGAGCTAATTGCTGATCCCAATGGCGTATTTGTTCATAGCGACTGACCTGCCGTAATGCAGCATTGCGTTGCTTTAATAACCGTTTTAAGTCTGACCAAACGGAAAAAAACAACGGTTCGTTATGAAAACAGCCCCAGTCGATAAATGCACGTCGATACTTAGGGCCACCGTTTAGTAAGGTAAACCCTTCTGGGGTAATTAATTGCATTGGCAGTAATTTTGCCAGTTCTGCAATTTTATGACCGTCTGTGCCATCAATTCTGACTTTACTGTCACCCTCACGGTTTTTACTCAACCCTAACGACAATGCTTTGCGCGATGCATCCAGATGGCCTAATTTCCCATGTAGGATAAATTGAGCCTGTTCGTGACGGATCACGCGGTTCGCTTGGATACTACGAAAAGCACGACCATGTCCCAAGGTGTATATCGCTTCAAGCACACTGGTTTTGCCGCTCCCATTGGGGCCAATTAAAAAATTGAACCCATTAGCTAAAGCGAGATCGGCATCTTCAATGTTACGAAAATCGCGGATCAATAAACGCGAAAGGATCATAAAACGATTACAAACGCATTGGCATAACAACGTAAACAGCCGCGCTACTTGCGGAGTCTTCAATTTGAACACTCGACACAGCATCGGTTAAAAACAGAGTGACGTTTTCACTCTTCAGGGCATTGAGCACATCAAGGATATAGCTAACGTTAAAGCCTATTTCCATTTCAGTACCCTGATAATTCACATCAACAATCTCTTCCGCTTCTTCTTGCTCTGGGTTGTTTGCCGTAATGCGTAACTGATTTTCACTGAAATATAAGCGAACGCCACGGAATTTTTCATTCGATAAGATGGCCGCGCGTGAAAATGCTTGCTTGAGCAGATCACAACGAGCTTCTAATGTCTTATCCGGGTTTTTCGGCAGAACACGACGATAATCAGGGAACCTGCCATCAACCAGTTTTGAGGTGAAAATAAAATCACCCACATGGGCACGAATATTATTACTGCCTATCTGCAATTGGACAGGGGTATCACCGCCATCCAAGAGGCGCATTAACTCAATGACCCCTTTGCGTGGCACGATGACCGAATGTGAAGGTAAATCTTGCCCGATATCCATCGCACATACAGCAAGGCGGTGCCCATCGGTTGAAACGGTTCTTAATAACTGGCCTTCGGTTTCAAATAGCATGCCGTTGAGGTAATAACGGACATCTTGATGAGCCATTGAAAACTGAGTGGCTTCGATTAAGCGTTTGAGGATTGACTGTGGAAGCGAAAACTCCACCTCACTTTGCCAATCATCTAAATTCGGGAAATCTGTGGCTGGTAATGTCGATAGTGAAAAACGGCTACGCCCTGAGCGAACAAGCAGCCTGTCATCATCGAGTTCTACACGAATTTCAGAACCTTCAGGAAGCCCACGCCAGATATCAAAAAACTTGCGTGCTGGAACGGTGGTTGCTCCAACGTCATGCTCCTGCGTTAAAGGAACATGGGCCATCATCTCCATTTCTAAGTCGGTTCCGGTTAATAGCAAAGCGCCTTCTTTAACTTGTAAAAGAAGATTACCTAAAATAGGTAGCGTTGGACGCCCACCTAATGGACCACTAACCTGTTGCAACGGTTTTAATAACTGCTCGCGTTCAATAGTAAATTTCATAGCAATTAAGATGATAATGTTCTGATTAAGTTAGAAAAATCCTCTTTGATGTCATGGCTTTCTTCCCGCAATTGTTCAATTTTACGGCAAGCATGCAATACCGTTGTATGATCACGGCCACCAAAGGCATCCCCGATTTCAGGCAAACTATGATTGGTCAGTTCCTTCGCCAACGCCATCGCCATCTGGCGCGGACGGGCGACAGAGCGAGAACGACGTTTAGAAAGTAAATCCGCAACTTTTATTTTGTAATATTCAGCCACAGTTTTCTGAATGTTATCGATAGTTACCAGTTTTTCTTGTAGTGCTAGCAAATCTCGCAGCGCTTCACGCACAAAGTCAATGGTGATAGCGCGGCCAGTAAAGTTTGCATTGGCAATAACACGGTTTAACGCACCTTCCAGTTCACGCACATTGGAGCGTAGGCGTTTAGCGATAAAAAAAGCCACCTCGCCCGGAAGCTGGATCTCATTTTCATCGGCTTTCTTCATCAAAATCGCTACACGGGTTTCTAATTCAGGTGGTTCAATGGCCACCGTTAAACCCCAACCAAAACGCGATTTTAAACGATCTTCAACCCCATTGATCTCTTTAGGGTAGCGATCGGAAGTCAAAATAATTTGTTGGTTGCCTTCCAACAGCGCATTGAAGGTATGGAAAAACTCTTCTTGAGAACGCTCTTTATTCGCAAAAAATTGGATATCATCAATCAGCAGTGCATCAACAGAGCGGTAATAGCGTTTAAACTCTTCAATCGCATTGTTTTGTAAAGCTTTGACCATATCTTGCACAAAACGTTCAGAATGCATATATACGACACGCGCATTGGCTTTGTGCTGCATGATGCTGTTGCCTACAGCATGTAATAAGTGTGTTTTACCTAAGCCCGTTCCCCCATAAAGGAATAATGGGTTGTATGCTCCCCCTGGATTTTCGGCAACTTGCCTCGCAGCAGCACGAGCGAGTTGGTTTGATTTACCTTCAACAAAGTTATCAAAGGTGTGTTTGGGGTTAACATTGGAGCGATAGGCAACATCAGGTTGCGCTTTGGTTGAGTTATCCCAACTTGGCTTCACTGGCGCCGACGGAACGGCGATAGCTGGCGCTTCATGGGTATGGCGAGCCTGAGTATTGGTAGGAGAAACGGTGATGGGTTTGCTCCCCACCTCAAAACGCAGAGCTGGCGCATCAGTACCACAAAAGTCATTCAATAACTCGTTGATGTTATTGATGTACTTATCTCTAACCCAATCAAGGACAAAACGATTCGGGGCATAAAGTGCCAGTGTATTATCGTTTAATTCAGCTTGAAGAGGGCGTATCCACATACTGAATTCTGTGGCAGGTAGTTCATCCTGCAATCGGGCAAGACATTGCTGCCAAAGCGAAAGTGACACGGTGGACTCCCCTAAACAAGATCAATGAAACAAAAGAAGTACGGATTAAACAAAGAATTTTTTACTGGCCGCTTTTTTATGCAAGCGCCAGAGAAGTCAAAGTGATTCATTTTTACTCATCGTATTTTTCCGATCCTCAGATCAGAAACGTGACCAGAGATCATACCGTAAAATTGGCAAGAGATCTTCATTCTTTTACACAGTTTTTATGCTTTTTATCCACAGGTAATTGTGGTAAGACATCGCGATTAGAGGAGAACCCTCTTGTTTGATCTCGATCATTTGCTATTTTTCCACAAAGCTGGGGATAACTTTAGACGATTTATGAAAAATTTTCTCTAAGGATCAAAAAATATTTTTAGATCGGCCGATGATCCTTGCGCTTTGAGGCGGAGTCCGTATAATCTTCCACCCTGTGTACTGCATTGAAGTGATTTTCACGATAGACCATTTCGAGGTAAGTTATGAAAATGGCGCTTCATTCGCTGTTGCAGCATATGTCAGCAAACCTGTCAGCCAGGCTATAAATAAAGTGGTTTGATTGCGTCATTTCATTGACGTGACCCCCTATGTTTTATTACAATCCTGCCTCTTTCTATATTGTTGCGATAGAGGCACAGGTGTAAATCAGTTTCCACTGGTTGCCAACGCGTTTACTGAATCAGTAATAAATTTTAAAGTTAGGTAGAAATCGTTATGAAACGCACTTTTCAACCGTCCGTACTGAAACGCAACCGTTCACACGGTTTCCGTGCTCGTATGGCCACTAAAAATGGTCGTCAGGTTCTGGCTCGCCGTCGTGCTAAAGGCCGCGCTCGTCTGACCGTTTCATCTAAGTAATAAAGCTAGCCCTCTATTCAAGTGGTTACGCTCGCTTTTACCCGGGAGTTACGTTTGTTAACTCCCAGGCACTTCGATAATGTCTTTAAGCAGCCGCAGAGGGCGAGTTCCCCAGAGATAACAATCCTTGGTCGCCTAAACGAGCTGGGGCATCCCCGCATCGGTCTCACCATCGCCAAAAAAAATGTTAAACGAGCTCATGAGCGAAATCGTATTAAGCGATTAGCCCGTGAATATTTTCGTTTGCATCAACATGAGTTGCCTCCCATGGATTTTGTGGTATTGGTAAGAAAAGGGGTTGCTAATCTCGATAATCAACAAATAACGGAAACATTGGGTAAATTATGGCGTCGACACTGTCGCTTGGCTCAAAACTCCTGATTGGGTTGATTAGGGGATACCAATTGGCAATTAGCCCACTGTTAGGGCCTCGTTGCCGTTTCAATCCAACTTGTTCAAATTATGGAATTGAGGCATTGCGCAGGTTTGGAATGTTAAAAGGTAGTTGGTTAACGGCGAAACGCGTATTAAAATGCCACCCTTTACACGCTGGTGGAGACGATCCTGTTCCGCCTAAAAAAAACGATGATAATAGAGAATTATAACGATGGATTCGCAACGCAATCTTCTACTCATCGCTTTGCTATTTGTTTCGTTCTTAGTATGGCAGGCCTGGGAAAGCGATAAAGCTGCTCAGGATCTAAAAACTGTCCAAACGACACAACAAACAGATATGCCAAGCAGTGATTCCCAAGCTGTTACAAGCAGTGGGCAAGGTAAGCTAATCACAGTGAAAACGGATGTGTTAGATTTACGCATCAATACTCGTGGTGGTGATATCGATGAGGCTGACTTGTTAGCCTATCCTGCAACCCTTCATTCGGAAAGTCCCTTCCGTTTACTGGAAACTACACCCGATTTTATCTATCAGGCACAAAGTGGTCTGATTGGCCAACATGGCCCAGATAACCCAGATAATAGCAATGGTCAACGCCCTGTTTATAGTGTGGAATCATCAAGTTTCATTCTTGCGGATGGCCAAGATGAGCTACGTGTTCCGATGACATTCACCGACAAAAACGGTGTGGTTTATCAAAAAACCTATGTGTTGAAACGCGGCCACTACAATGTTGATGTTGAATACAATATTCAGAACCCAACAGCGCAAGCTTTGAACCTTGCCTTCTTTGGTCAGTTAAAACAAACTATCCAACTACCAAAAGAACGTGATACAGGTAGCAGCAACTTCGCATTACATACATACCGTGGTGCAGCCTATTCTTCAGATGAATCTAACTATAAAAAATATAGCTTTAGTGATATCGAAGATAAAAAACTCAATGTCACCACTAAAGGTGGTTGGGTGGCGATGTTGCAACAATACTTTGCAACCGCGTGGGTTCCTGCAAGTAATGAAAATAGCACGTTCTACACCATCGACCTTGGTCAAAAAGAGGCGATTATCGGTTATAAGAGCCAACCATTAACGATTGCTGCTAATGGTGCTGGTACTTATTCATCGACGCTATGGGTAGGCCCTGAAATCCAGTCAGAAATGGCTGAAGTGGCACCTCATTTAGACTTAACGGTTGATTATGGTTGGTTATGGTTTATCTCTCAGCCACTGTTCAAGCTGTTGAAATTTATTCACGGTTTTGTCGGTAACTGGGGTATTGCTATCATCATCATTACCTTTATCGTCCGTGGTATTATGTACCCGCTGACTAAAGCACAGTACACCTCAATGGCGAAAATGCGTTTATTGCAACCAAAACTGGCGGCAATGCGTGAGCGTATTGGTGATGACAAACAGCGTATGAGCCAAGAAATGATGGCGTTGTACAAAGCAGAGAAAGTCAACCCACTAGGTGGTTGTTTACCGCTGCTTATCCAGATGCCAATCTTCCTTGCTCTTTATTACATGTTGATGGGTTCTGTTGAACTACGTCATGCACCATTCTTTGGTTGGATTCAGGACTTGTCAGCACAAGACCCATACTACATCCTGCCAGTGTTGATGGGTGTGACTATGTTTGTTATTCAGAAGATGTCGCCAACAGCCGTAACCGATCCTATGCAGCAGAAGATTATGACCTATATGCCGGTCGTCTTTACTATCTTCTTCCTGTGGTTCCCTTCTGGTCTGGTACTGTACTACATCGTGAGTAACTTGGTGACCATTATCCAGCAGCAGATCATCTACCGCGGTCTGGAAAAACGTGGTCTACATAGCCGCGATAAAAAAGAGAAGAAATAATAGAGGTCTTGGGTAAGCAAGAAGCTTATTTCAGGATATAGTATTAAGGCGGCCATTCATGACCGCCTTAATTTTTTATAGGAATGACAGAGAGACATCATGCAAACCAACGATACGATTGTTGCACAGGCAACACCTCCCGGTCGTGGTGGGGTCGGTATTTTACGTGTATCAGGCCCAAAAGCGGCTGTAGTTGCTCAAACTGTGTTGGGTAAGCTACCAAAACCGCGTTATGCGGATTACCTACCTTTTCGTGACGTCGATGACACCGTACTGGACCAAGGTATTGCCATTTTTTTCCCCGGCCCTAACTCATTTACAGGGGAAGATGTTCTAGAACTGCAAGGCCATGGTGGTCCTGTCATTCTTGATTTATTACTTAGACGTATTTTGACGATTGATGGGGTGCGTATTGCTAACCCAGGTGAGTTCTCTGAACGTGCATTTTTGAATGACAAATTAGATTTAGCACAAGCTGAGGCGATTGCAGATCTGATTGATGCAAGTTCAGAGCAAGCCGCCCGTTCGGCAATGAACTCGTTACAAGGGGCATTTTCAGCACAAATCCATCAAATGGTCGAAGCATTGACGACATTGCGTATTTATGTCGAAGCTGCCATCGATTTCCCTGATGAAGAAATTGATTTTCTTTCTGACGGTAAAATTGAAGCCAAATTGGATGACGTGATAGCGGATTTAGAGCGAGTGCGCTCAGAAGCTCGCCAAGGCAGCTTGTTGCGTGAAGGGATGAAAGTGGTGATTGCGGGTCGTCCTAATGCAGGGAAATCGAGTTTATTGAATGCGTTAGCAGGTCGTGAAGCAGCGATTGTGACTGATATTGCAGGAACCACACGTGATGTTTTGCGTGAGCATATTCATATTGATGGTATGCCATTGCACGTGATTGATACCGCGGGCTTACGTGAAGCGAGTGATGAAGTTGAACGTATTGGTATTGAGCGAGCATGGAAAGAGATTGAACAGGCAGACCGAGTTTTGTTTATGCTTGATAGCACCACCACGGATGCGACAGAGCCTCAAGAGATTTGGCCTGAATTTATGGCACGCCTGCCAGAAACATTGCCTGTTACTGTGATCCGCAATAAAGCGGATAAAACAGGTGAAAAAATTGAGTTTGTTGAAGATGTTCGTTACCCATTAATTCGCCTATCTGCACGTGAAGAGAAAGGGATTGATTTGTTGCGCGATCACCTAAAAGAGACGATGGGTTTTAATAGTAATACCGAAGGTGGTTTTTTGGCTCGTCGCCGTCATCTACAAGCCCTTGATGCAGCGGCAATGCACTTAGCGCAAGGTCATGAGCAATTGGTCGTTGCTCGCTCCGGTGAGCTACTTGCAGAGGAGTTGCGCCTTGCACAGCAAGAGCTGAGCGAGATCACCGGTGAATTTACATCAGATGACCTGTTAGGCCGTATTTTCTCCAGCTTCTGTATCGGGAAGTGAAGTACTTCATTAATCAGAGAAACGTGGTAAAACCCTTCAAAACACATCAAACCAAGTAATTGTTTTTAATATAAATTATTTGTTTTTGGTTGCGAAGCGGTTTTACTACATTTCACATGGTTTTGCTCCGTTTTGCTAAAAATTGATCCCTATTTACTCCCAGGTTAGAATTTTGGAGTAATGGGAGCAAAAAGGAGCAGAGATGAAGGTATCAGTAAACAAGCGTAATCCTAACTCGAAAGGGCTTCAGCAACTTAGACTGGTGTACTACTACGGTGTTGTTGAAGGGGAAGATGGCAAAAAAAGACCAAAGCGCGACTACGAGCCGTTAGAGCTCTATGTCTATCAGAGCCCAAAGACTCAAGCAGAACGCCAGCATAATAAAGAGATGTTGCGTCAGGCCGAAGCTGCGCGGTCAGCCAGACTGGTTGAATCTCACGCCAACAAGTTCCAACTTGAAGACCGGGTAAAACTTGCTTCGAGCTTTTACGAATACTACGACAGATTAACTTCCACCAAGGAGTCAGGAAGCACCTCAAACTATTCGATTTGGGTTTCAGCGGGCAAACATCTTCGAAGCTACCATGGGAGAGCGGAACTTACTTTTGAGGAAATTGATAAAAAATTCTTGGAAGGGTTTAGGAAATATCTTCTGGAAGAACCTCTAACGAAATCTAAATCCAAACTTGCCAAAAACACTGCCTCTAGTTATTTCAACAAAGTCAGAGCTGCCCTGAATGAAGCATACCGAGAAGGCATCATCAGAGATAACCCTGTCCAGCGGGTAAAAAGTGTCAAGGCGGAAAATACGAAACGAACCTATCTCACTCTGGATGAAGTTCGGGCAATGACAAAGGCAGAGTGTCGCTATGATGTTTTGAAGCGGGCGTTTCTTTTTAGCTGCACGACAGGCTTGAGATGGAGCGACATCAATAAGCTGACTTGGAGTGAAATAGAGGAATTCGAACCCGGTCATTATCGAATTATATTTGACCAGCAAAAACTCAAGAACGGAGGCAATTCTCTTGTATATCTGGATTTACCAGATTCAGCGGTTACTCTTCTAAATATTCAAAATAGGGAAGGGCCTGACGATCGAGTCTTTGTTGGCCTAAAGTACAATAGCTATATGAATGTGGCTCTATTGCAATGGGCGATGAGAGCAGGCATAACCAAACACGTTACTTTTCATGCTGGTAGGCATACCTTTGCTGTAGCCCAACTTAACCGTGGTGTTGATATTTATTCTCTCTCTCGGCTTCTTGGACACTCAGAGCTAAGAACAACTGAAATTTATGCAGATATTCTCGAAAGCCGCAGAGTAACAGCAATGAGGAGCTTTCCCGATATCTTTGAAGAACAAGCAAAAGAATTAGGATCTTGTTGCCCTCACTGTGGTCAGCAAGCAAGCCCTTAGGATGCTCTGCGGCCACGACGAGAGCCTGTAATATAGGCTGCAACATCTTGATGAATTTCATCTTGGGACTTCACTCTGTTCGTTTCAAGCCACGCCTGAAGGTCTGATCGTTTAATTAGAACTCTATTCCCTCCCGGTTTAGTAAACGATACTCGTTTTTCATGAGTCAAACGGTAGATGTAGGAACGTTTGGCTCCAATGTAAGCCGCCGCCTCATCAACAGTCAGATACTCTTTATCAGACGGTGGTAAGCTCGACTTATTGCCGTCACTCCCAGCATTCTCAACAACTTGAGCTAGCAACATTTTTATCTCTGCCATCTCATTCCTCAAGTTTTGTAACAGTTCGCTTTCTTGTGCTGTCATCGCATACCTACTTCATTGGCAACCCTCTCAATGACTGCAATTTTATGGGTGCCCGTTGAGAAACCTCCGCTCTGAAAGTGCCCTTTTTGGACAACTCGGCTTACTTTCTGGAACTTTCACATGTGAAAGTTTTGCTTATTCTTTTAAAGGCCAATCAACGGGCCTGGTTGAGAGGTCTTCGGAATGAACATCCCTAGTTTTGGCGTCATCTGACTTCAAATCACCACCGAGGAGGGACGATTCTTGTTGGCCCCTGTGGGGGGCAGGTATCTGATGTACACCATGCTTAACAGCTTTGGGGGCCATAACAACCTCATCTAAGCTGATGACATTCGTTGAGCTTTCGGAGACTTCGTTGCAGATATGGCGATACTTGGCCACCGTTTGTCTGGATAGCTTGGCGAGCTTTGCTATGGCTGTTTGAGTAAGCTTCAAGCCCTGTTGCAATAACTGCCTGCAAGCAGCCCGTATCCGTGATTCCGTGGACTTCTGGCGAACCTCATGAGTACGCTTGGCCGACAATCTCTGACGTTCTCGCAGCGGTAGGGAGCTATCAAGTCGCATCATCCCCCGATGGCATCGACTGGAGCCGGTATAGCGGTCCCACGTCCATCTGGCGACGCTTTTGACCGTGGCTTTGACCTGTGCTGCTGTTAGATTCATGTCAAAGCCACGAAGCCTGAAATTGTTCTTATTAAAGGCGTAGGCTTCCAGCAGCCGGTTAAAGGAACCAAAGTTCCCCTGCTCACGTTCACGGTTGACGATTGAATAAGCGTAGAAACGCAGCTCCTCGAACAACAGGCAATGCCGTGAGTGCGCCACGGCATCAAGGTTGGGGCCAGAGCTCCACAAGGGCTTAACAGCTAAATCAACGTAATCGGCCAGTTCGCCCAGATCATAGATTGAATGGTGGATCTCCCAGGTATTCCACCACGGATGCCCCGGTGTTTTTGCGACCGGACCGCTGTAGGACGGATCAGCGCACAACCGGGCCGCCATAGCCTCGTATACGGCTTTCATGAAGGCGATAGGCTTGGAGCGGGCGTTTTCGGTTGTGCAAACAGGGGGAATGGCGTAATAAAGGTGCGGGTGACCATTCTTGCGGTTACTGACGATGATATTGGGAGCGGGGAGTCCTTCGTCCTCCCAGATTAACGGGTTGGAGTGATCGAGGTCGAAGACCAACCAGGAAACCATGCCTGGACGATTGACCTGCATATAGGGATAACGGATGGCATACTCGCGGGGCCTGATCCTGGCAGCCGTTTTATTGTCACTGCATCGCGGTAAGTATGGTGCTTCCGATAAAATCCGGTGGAGTGCCGTACCTTGTTGAAAATACCGACCGGAATCGGCAGTGGAAACTGCTACTTTCAATGTACCCTTCCCTTCGCTTGATTCTGAGCGGCCACGGGAAGTCGAAAGTCACCTTGAACTGGAATTCCCAGCGAGCAAGGTTGCAGATAGCTAACTTATGGCGTACATTATTTATACGCATTGGCTTCCCAAGCCATGTGCTGAATGCTTTGCGGAGCGCCAACTCATCAGCATTCAACAACCGCTTACCAGACCCGGCCCAGTGCCGGGTTTGTTGTTTTAATGCTGGTTCTTCTGTATCCAGTCCCGAACTTCTGTGGCTCTGTAACGAACTTGGCGAGACACTCTTACCGGGCGAGGAAAGTCGCCTTTTTTTGAAAGGCGATTGAGGGTGACATGAGAAATCTGGAGCAAGTCAGTTACTTCTCGGATAGTAAGAAGCCGTAACTCTGCGTTGGTATGGTCTAAACCAATATTGATATTTTGTGAGCTGTTCATTCGAAATCCCCATCTTCTTGGATATTGCTAATACGATGGGGATATTCTTAATCTGTTAGGGCTTAAAGCAGAGCGCTCAAGTTGCCCTTTTGGGGTGTAAAAGTAAGAAAACTTGCCTTATCTTTCTGCCCGGAACTTTCACATGTGAAAGTTCTAGGCCCCTCCGACACAGCAAACTACTGCTTACCATCCCAGTCTGGAAAGATCTCGGACGCCAAGTCGCGCCGTGCCTTATCGACGTCGATGCCGTTCAAGCGTTCCAGTGTTCTCTCCTTGGTATTCTTACGACTACCGTCAATGTTGAAGTCGCTACCGTTGCCGGTAAGGCTGTCGAGGTTTAGCGAACTCGGGTCCGGAAACTTGCCGTTCTGTTGCAGGATGCCAAGCCACTCATCTAGGTTCACCTTGCTCCAGTCGATCTCTGCTACTTTGTCCAACGGGATGCCACCACACTGAGGGTTCTTCGGATCACCAAAGGACTGACCCAGTTGAGGCCGAACTTGCTCTTGGATGATACGAGACAAGGGCGAGTTGAAGCAGCAGTATGCCTCTCGCTTCTCGACACAAGCACCAAGAACTTTCGACTTGCAGTACGAGCCGACATAGGAGCAGTTCTTGAGAGCCCTCTTGGCGTTCATGGTGAACTCATCTTCCTCGCATTTGTAAACCATCTGGATCATGACCATCGCCACGACATAGACCGTATATATTGTCATCGCTGTGCTCAGCCAAGTGGCAGCGCTTTCCATCATTCCTTCCTGAGCCATCTTACCAGCGCCTCCGGCAGCCGCCTCCTGAGTGGCAGCATCCTGCCCAAGTCCTTTCATGATGTCCGCCATGACCTCTTTAACCTGCTCGGTCAGTTGGTCCATCAATTCATCAATAACCTGCTCTACCGGTTGATAGAAGGAATCAACTGCGCCGGAGATATTCTCGATATAGCTGGTGAAAGGTTTGGTTATTTCGGTCCAGCCTTGTAAGACGGGCTCACGCAGGATCTGGTAAGCGCCTTTGATTGAATTACCGTTCTGGAGTCCCATCACTGCACCGTCCAGCTTTGGTACTGCCATGATCAGGTTAAGGTAGTCGGCTAGCGAAATGTTAGATGGCTTCTCGCAGCAATCAGATACACCTCCTACAGCTATTTTGCATTCACCAGCCTCCCCTGCGAATGCTGAACATACGACGTTCTCATCACCAGTTGGATTCTTGTCCCCATCTTGTCCAGTACAGCTCATATCCTGGGTCATAAACTGAGCCGCATTGAGAAGAGCTGTGGCACGGGCAAAGTCAGTGCTTTGGGTCTTTGACACATCGAGACAATCATCCCCCATGCAGCGGATAGGCCCTCCACACTGGTACTCGGTCTCCTTTTCAAGCGTTGGCACAGCCACATCGGAGCCGCAATCGTAGGTATCTTCATGCACATAGCAGGTACCGGATGCGCCCTTGGCCCCATCCACGCACTTAGAGCTGATAAAACCGCACTGCGGGTTATTCTCGAATTCAGTACAGCTATTGAGATTACCGCCCGAGTTGACCGGGCAATGAGTTTCCCCCTGGGGATCGGTCCAGCAGTCCATTTGCCCTTTGTAGAAGTCGTAGTCAGCTTTGACCCGCACCTTTTTGCAGAGCTTTGGAATGCCTGGCAGGGGTGACGGCTTGAGTTGTGATTCACAAACCTTGATGCCATTGATAACAGTGCAGCCAGTAGTATCGGTCGGGTTATCAATGCAGGTAATTTCCCCTTGAGCAAATCCGTCGGCTACGCCCTTGGCCGAATCCATACAGCTCTGCGGGGACCATTCATCCTTGGTAATGGCTTTGGATGGGTCATAACGGAGCTTAATGCGGCCATAGCCTTCACCTTCCCCGGTTACTGAAACCCGGATCTTGAATGTAACGACATCACCATTTTTCACATTCTTGAAATAGGGTGTGACATCAACATTTGGGTTCCGCTCCCAGCTCGTGGAAAGCTCACATTTACCAGCAGTTTCAGGAGGGAAGTTTCCATTCGGGCCAGACCACACCTTAGCCTCTTGGCCGGATTTACCGACCCAAACCTGCATATAGTCGTCCCACTTCACATATTCAAGCGTCGCGGAAACGATGGCGTCCGGGTTGCTTACCTGGACACGAGTGTATTCCTCATAGATTTTGCAGTTACCTGCCCAATAGTCATCCCCGACTTTACCAATCCAGAGCTCTGTACATCCTTCGCCACAAGACTTGAGGTTGTATGGACCGTCATAGTGCTTCACTACAGAGGCATCGTAATCATGAACCACTTCGCAATCAGCGCTTTGGTCAACAACGCGCTGGCATCGCTCATACTCAGGAACATGAGTATTGATAGCGTTCTGGCTGATGGTTGTTTCGGCAGAGCAATCTCCAAACCCATCAGCAATGAGGTCCATGTCCTCGTAGGTCTTTTTGCTCAAGTTCAGTATCGGGTCCTTACTGAAATCTGGACGTGAGCGGTTAGCTGCATCGAGGAGTACTTTGTAGGCAGCGCCTGAGATGGATGGATCGGCGCTATTCGCGTCGGACCAAAGAGCCCCCTTGGCGCTGTTGCCCACGTCGTCCATATCGTCGCCGGAATCATAAATACCCTGGAGCATGTCAACATCGGGTTTGTTGGCATCCGGGAAATAGTAGCTATCGGGTTGACCGTCACCACCGCTGGTACCGGGAAACAGGTCATTCACATTGATCTGGCTTCCACCATTCATCTGGAATTGACCGTCTTTCAGCGTCGGCATCGAGATCGTGCCGTTTTGGACCGAACCCGAGTTGGCTCTGAACGAATTGGCTAGGTCCTGCCCAAAGGTCTGAGCTTCTTTCCCAACAGAGGAAATATCCGGATTCTGACCGTCGGTGGCGTATGTATGGATCGGCAGCATCGACATTGTGACCGTCAGCAGCAAGGCCACTATTCTCATGAAGAGTGTTTGGTTTCTCATAGCATAGCTCTCAATAAAATCTTGAGAGCTATGCTATTCGGCTGAAGTAATAAACCTCCTACGCCAAACTGCCCAATTGCGGAAAATCACGCGGCTTTACTCTTATCGGCGACGCAAAAAGGACACTCGACGCAGGTCCTTTGGTTGACCGAGGTAAAGTACGTGCATTCACAATTATCGCACTGCTCAAGCATTGCATCACCACATCTGAGCTCAGATGCCAAACACCAGGCATCAGTGATATCGAAAGGAGCCCATCGAGCTCCTTTCATACCAGGAACTTCCTTGCGAATAGCGTGATACATACGAAATGCCTTGTTCAAGGCTTTGATATCAATCGATCTGATTACGTCCTCACCACCAATATTGCGGTAAAGCTGCATCAGCAGTGACGCCTGAATCTTGGAGGTGTGACTGTGAATAAGCGTGGCCCCGCCACGGAAGGTACGTGATCTGCGCTCCAGCTCGTATCCGTCGTTTTCGATGTCCTGATATAACCTGCGTACCTGTTTGTACGTCAGTCCCGTCTCGATCATGATGATTTTGGTGATGTAGCCAGCCAAGGCCATGTGGCGTGCAGCTATCCATCGGCCTAGCCACCCTGATTTATAATCCGTGCTTTTCTCCATTGTCAGGCTTCCTTGCTATTGGCGAACAAATTTCGGTATTGCATCCACAACGCTGCAATCACTATTGGAAGAGCTGCCGCGTAAAGCCAATCGCTTCGCTCCACCCCGTCAAGCGTAATCAGCGACGCGATAGACAAGGAAAAGAGGGCGGCAACGAACCAGACCAGTTTGTTTTTCTTGGTGTTCTTCATCACATATCTCCTACGATAAAACTAGGGTTTCAATTCCTTTCTATCACGAAAGTTCAGATATGCAATGCCAAGCACTGTGTTTTTTTACAGTATCATTTTTTGATACTTTGAAGACTTGCAGTTTCAGGTAATAATGAAATATTGGTCATAGAATGACCGGAGGTATTCAATATGAAACGTATATTTGGATGGAGCATAGTGCTGGCAACTTTGTTCGCTGCATACAAAATTGCTGGAAACGGAGGGCTTATTTTGTCCTTAATTCCATTAACTATTCTTATCGCCATTTTTGCGAATAGACATCCCAGAGACGCGGGTTCACAAGGTGTCAATTTTCAGGAATCGGTTAACTTTGATGACCAGGAAGACGTTAGTCTTCCCATTCCTGATGCTTCGGATACAGGGTCTGACTGGCGGGGAATACCTTATTGAAAGAACTTGCGTTACGCAGCGTCTTTCCTGTCAGTCTTCCCCGCCGGTGATTAACCTTCAACTCGAAGGATTAGTTTGCCATCCCTGCAAGCCAGTGCAGGGTGGCGCTGGGCTCGACTAAGCCATCCTCTCAATAAATGCTGACAAATACCTGTTTCCCTACTGGCGACCTTTAAGGCTTCAGCGCTGGTCACCAGGGCATCAGCAGCTCGCTCCACTGGAGTTACAAGCCAATCCCCGTATCCTTCCAGCATCATCAGTTTCAGTGTATTGATGACTAAGGTCGGAGTAATAGGACCGCACACTTCATGAGCTTCCAGCAGGCTATCCATGCTTGCCCATACCTGTTCCAGTTCGTCCTGAAGCTGGCGTTCCCGAAGTTTCAGTTGGACCAGTGCCGTATTCACGAACCACCTCCTTGCTTAACTGCAAAATAGCGCGAAACTGGTGCCAGATACCCCCCGGCCTGCTCTCGTCCGGCTCCAGCAGCTGACTCAATGATATCCGCTGTTTTGTTTGCCAAGGCGTCATCCCCCATTTCACGCCGGAGTTGAGCCCGATATTCCTGCTCCTTTCCATCACTTGCGCCCAGTATGGACGATGCAAACAACCGTGCACCCGCATCCGAATGGAGACCATGCTCTTGTATCGCGGTTTGCATGGCCAAATTACGAAACTCATCTCCGTACTGCTGCACAAAGGCCTCTGCATGCTCTGCACCTGCTTCGCTCGCGCTAGCAAGCGCTGCCGCGAAGAACATTCCACGCTCGCGAACCGACATGCCCTTGGCCGCCTCGGATAGATCCG
Organism: Providencia sp. PROV267; assembly: GCF_028477825.1. NCBI lineage: Bacteria > Pseudomonadati > Pseudomonadota > Gammaproteobacteria > Enterobacterales > Morganellaceae > Providencia > Providencia sp. PROV267. The sequence goes on from NZ_JAMPLX010000019.1 coordinate 86,352, forward strand.
ATTTTCCAGTGAGCCATTCCTTGGCTGCATAGAAACCGGATACGCCTGCTCCGATAATGTCCCTACCCAGGTTGGCCGCACCAGTAGCCAAGAATCCTGGAAGGCCGTACTGATCTTTGATGTACTGATCTCCCTTGTGTGCGTCGGCAATAAACTGATCACGCTGCTCAGGCGTCATCCGTGCCAGTTGGTTCATCGAGTTGGCAAAGTCATTTGAGAATCCATCCATGGCCGCCCCTGAGCCGCCAACGATCTTGTCGAAGAATCGACCAGCCCCTTCAGACGAAGCAAAGATATTGGATGCGGTGGATGGTTCTACATTGGAGTTCATTATCTGCGTTCTCAGTGACCCCAATCGCTCATCCTGGAACGACTCCTTTTGATTGGCATGAACGACCTGTACTCGGCTCATATTCTTGTCATGCTGCTGGAATACGACATCCTCACCTGGCACGCGGCTTTCTGCCTTAGTGCGCTGTCCCTGCGTCATACGACTTGGGTCTTGGAGTTTCGGGGTATTAGAAAGACCTGTGATTGCCGGAGCTTGCTGGACAAGCAACTGGTTCTCGTTAAACCGCCCCACACCCTGAGTGACGACACCACCTGTAGCAGCCGAGATGGTCTCAGCCGCAACAGTCTGCTCGGCTCCCTTGCCGGAGTTCAAAAGCGCGTAAATTTGCCCACCGGCTAACGCCTGCGCGGAATCCATCCCCAATGCCTGATAGAACCGTGCTTTTTCGGCAGCGGCCTGACGAGTCTCCGGCGACGCCAAACGCATTCCATTCTGTAACAAGGTGCTTGCGGCTGGACTACCGACGGTAGAGGCCGCCAATGCCCGCATATCCATTTGACTAGCCGTGCCAATTGAACTTTGAGCGGAGGAAAGGCGCTGATACGTATTTTGAGCGCTAACGGCTTGTGTCGCGGATTGGGAAAGTTGCTCGCGTTGTTCCTCACCCAATGAATTGGTGAACCGCTGGCCTGACTCGGTGTTGGTTTGTCGCGCCAGATCTTGGGTCAACGCTGCGGAATCATCCTTGGAAAAGCCCAAATTCTTTGCCAGTTTATCCAGATCCGTGGTCAGTTGCTGACGCTGATCCATCGTTCTGGACTCAGCAGATCCCGAAACATCTCCCTGTACTTTCAATGGTGCGTCTTTGCCAACTGCTCCTGACTTCGCAGCGATTCGACCTATTGGCCCACCAATCACCGCAGCAAGCTTACCTGCATCAACTGATCCTGAAGCCTTCATAGCTATGGCACCAGCTATGGCATCAGTATGTGTTTCGGACAAACCGTACTGTCGTGCGTAATCCTGAGCCTGACCGTAAATTGCCTTGGCCTGACTCGAATCGGATGCCCTAAGAGTTTGGCCCAACCCCTGCAACCTGGCGTAGCTCTGTTCAGCCGATGCCCCGGAGAAAACCGAGTTTGATAGCTGTTCGGAGAAATTCCGCGTAGCTTGGGCAGATGCGGCCTGGCTGCTGCTAACCACTGAACTCAGGGTTTGTCCGATGTTCACCTTATCGACAAGCGACTCAGCTCCTGAGGCCATGGCACCACTGAACTGGTTATACGAGAACGCCGGTTGGCCTTTCATTACCGGATCTTGCTGCAGAAGATCAGGCGTTTGCATTTTCTCGTTTACGTGGTCGCCGCCGTTGATGCGCGAGGCTAGGCTGGTAAAGGCATAGGTGCTACCAGTGACGATGAACAAGGAAATGATCGGCGTAGCAGCGGCCAACATCCCACCCGTTGCGATCCAGTGTTGCAGCACGTCACCTGTCGATGACAGCGCATACATAGAGTCCAGCCCGGAGCTACTCAGGCTGGACATCTCCTTGGATGCCGCCGTGTGAACAAACAAGTTGATAATGGACAGAACTGGCATCCAAAGCTGAATCCAAAGGATGGTCTGTACATATTTGCCCGCCAGTTGGAGACCAAAACTCCCCATTACGATGATAAAGGCAATGATCGGCGTGATGGCGTAGATGAACCCTTCGAAGAAGGTCAACATTGGGCGAACCACCGTCATGAACATGGACTGTTCCGCCGCCCACTGGGTATTCCTCTGCTGAATGGCCTGGTTAATCATCAGCGCGGAGCCGTAGTCCTGTAAGTCCTGATAGCGACCAGCGGCAGCCTCGTAGTAAAGGGGTTCCAGCACGGCAGCCTTCAAATAATCGATGGATGATGTTGTCGAAGCTCCCATGGCTTGCAGCGAATCGCCGATTTTGGTGATGGCGTCATCGCCGGCACTGGTATCGATTCCCAGCAAGTTGTTCAAGGCATCAACCACCACAGGGCTATTCAGGTTTTCAGTGGCGTTACTGATGGCGACCCACCCGTCAGTACAGGTGTAATCGGCTCCATCGGGGTTAGATACCGAGAGATAAAGACGAGTCCCATAAAGTTGTGAGTTAAACCGAAGCGCTGTGTCTGTGGGACGATTCATGAGTTCATCCAAGGACATCAATCTGAGATCAACCTTGGTTAGAGTGCATTCTCGGATGTAGTTGTTCCAGGAAAGGCGAACATCTACGTATCCACCGCCATTGGCAGCATTGAGGGCGGTGAAGACTCCGGTATCATAAGCTCTTCTGCGAACATCATTCAGCAGCTTCAAAGTCTCCGAGAAGTGGCTTTCCGTGACGTTAGGTACGATAACCCCATATCCGGTCTCGAAAAGGTTGGTAATGGTGTACCCAACATTGGAGATCATCCCCCCCGCAAAGCCAACCAATAGCGGGACGTTGGCAACGACACGCACCTCGCCTGTATAGGCGTCTTCAATAGTCACGGTCGTTGTGGGCCCAAAAGAACAGGCATAGATGAGCCATCCCAGCAAAACCTGCTGGAAGTTGATCTGTCGAGCCCCCTGAAAGACAGACTGAATACAAATGATGAGCACTCCGAGTAACAAGCCAATGCTGACCATTTTCTCGAAGTCCCCGGTACCAGTAATCATGGATACCGCAATCAGGATTTGCTCCAGAAATGCGGAGTCACCGATCGAATGAATTGAAAAAGCTCCCATGTCAATTCTCCCTTAGTTCGTGCTGGGAGGATTGGACAAAGTAGCAAGCATGTATTTTTGCTTACGGATGTTGTCCAGAAGACTGTTGTATTTTTCTATCTGGCGGGCCAGATCTCCGTACTGGGATGACAAGACGGCGTATTCAGAACGGACTTGTTGCTGAGACTGTGACAATAGTTCCAGCGCCTCCTTCTTGTAAGGAGATTCACTGTTCGCCAAGGAGATACGGGCAGCCCGGAAGAACTCTTCTGTAAAGCTGTACATCATGGTCAAGGCGATGGCTCCTGAAGATTCCGTGGCGAACAGCGTCGCGCCATCGCGGGAGAGAACCGACAGGTTTCGGATAATGGTGCCTACGCCATTGGGGAGATTGGAAACAAAAGCCTTTTCTGCCCCGGTGAGTGTTCCGGAGTTTGTCGCATACTTGTAGATGACGCCAGGCGTGGAACTCGTTCCCAACAGCATGTCGGTAATCTTATTTTTGATTCCCTTCAGCTCTACTGATTTGGTGCCAGAGCCTCCAGAACCAGCCTCAAGACAGTTATTCGTGTCGCTACCACAAGAATAGATTTCTACTGTTCCGCCAAAGATGAGATCGCTAAGCGTAATTTTATTTCCGGGAAGAGATTGGATGGGATTGGTTTTCGACCCGGAACTAGAGGAGTTAGGATCATCTATAAGATCTCCAATGATAACAGTTCCGGTCAATGACATGATTGCTTCCAGCAATGTATTGTCTCCATACTGAAACCATGATGCGGCACCATTCTTCTTAAATTGCTTCCAAAGAATGTTCCCAATTTGCTTTTCATATTCTTGCGGTGCATTTTGCTTGGTCGTTTCCGGAGCAGATACGCCATCCTTTTCGCTGGTTGCCGAGAATATATCCTCATATAAACCTATTGCTGCCGACTTAATAATTCCCCCTGTTTTTTGTGCAACATCCAGCGACGACGCGGGATTGGTCACAAGCCCTTGCGCAAGCTGACAGGAATTACTTAAGTGTTGATTGAGCTCCTGAACTTTCTTCTGGAAGTTCTCAATCCATTTAGCCCCGTCTGGGAAAACATTATCGAGAGCAAGCTGGAACGCATAACCCTTCGCATTTGCCGCAACGGCCCTCATTAACTGAACAATCTGATCAGCGTTAACAAAAGATAAAGACCCACCAAATAAATCCACACCACCACATCCAGCCTTCCAAGAAGGAGGTGCGAAACTCACTAGGTTTTCATCGAATATCTTCGTTTTGGATGTTAATCGCCCCCCAGAGATCACCCCTCGGCGCTGAGTCTCGTAAACGCCTGGTGGAGTAGTGTTGCTCATCTCGTTAAATAGCTTGTCCATCTGTGCCTGTAGTCCATTTGCGGCAACGTTGGCAGATGCCAAGGTCGCTGTAACGGAAAGAGAGACAAGAAGTATCTTTAAGGACTTTTTCTTATGACTCATTTCAACCTCAATTTGCGGATAGTCGTTGGCTCCAGAGTAACCACCGATAATCGGCAAACCGAACGCTGTAAGTGTCCATTTTGGGCATCCTCTTACTAAATGTAGATAAACCTCATTAACTTTGTACGTTCAGAACATATTTCCATTTTTTTCAAGAAGATGCCTGCATGTTATTGCGTTTTGAAGAACCTATGGCAACCTAATCCCATTGCATAGGAGAAACCTCAATGACGAAGAAACTAACCGCAATAATTCTTGCTGCCGGACTGGCCTCAGGCTGCGCAACGACGACAAACAGCTACCAATACAAGGGAGACCATAGCCGCGCCTACAACTTGGCCCAGGCCGGAGGCCTCTACGACGCAAGAGATTACGACATCCCAAGGGATCAGCGAGACAGTGTTATCAGCAAGGGATGGGATGTCTCGGGTGACGCACTGCTGTTCAATTCCGGACATGGGCTTGGATTGAACTGGGGCAAGTCATTGGGCTTGGGCGTGTTGACCAGTGCCTTTGCACCACAGGGCGTTATGGAGCGAGACAGCGTATTTGGCTGGCTTCCGGAAACAAAAGCAGGTAATGCCAGAGAAGCCTGGGAACTGATGTCGAGTACTCTGCTCGATGGTATAGAGAAGACCTTACGGAAAGCGAATGTCAAATATGTTGTCGATAACAGGAACCTGCATCAGGACTTTCCTCTAATGTCGGAGTACATTTTTTCCTCGGTGCGAATTGTCGATCCCGAACATGGTTGCCCTGACTGGGAAAGTGCCAATCGAGACTATGACCAATCCTGTTACGTGGCCACGACCGTGTATGCCCCCACGGAAGAGCCACGAAAAGTGCCTGATTTCCTGATGGCCGGGCAAAATGGCTATGGCTTCTACGCAAATGATGAAGCGGATTACTCCCGCATAAAGGTGAACATCCCCAAAGGTTCCAACTTGGACAAGAACCAGTTGCTTGCAGGCATCAGCTATGAGCTTCCATCCTGGGCATTCATCTTTGTTGCATCGCAAAAGCTGGATACTGACGGCTACACGGCACCGGTGATCCTGACAACAGGGAAGGCCGAACTATTCATCACGCCGGATCAAGGATGAGCGTGTGGCATGATGCCCTGGAGATCGGTCTGCTTCATTTGGAGGAGACCGGCCTCTACTGTGATGGCATGACGTATGTGATCAGCCACCTGCTTCGGAAAGGCGGCATTCCCCACCGGTGCTTCATAGGCTATGTGAAAGACGAGAAACGTGGCGACCTGGTAGCGCCGCATTGCTGGGTAAAACTGGAGGGAGATGGTGATTGGGTTGTCGATCTCCGACTACGCACTTGGTTGGGAGATGATGACGAGGTACCTCATGGTGTGTTTCAAACGACTAAGTGGTCACGGTTCACTTATAAGGGAGAGCCTATGGTAGACATCAAGATGGACGAAGAGATAGTTGCTGCCATGACCGATGGAAAACTTTCACATGTGAAAGTTCCTGAACGCAACGATTACTCAGTACCGTTTTTACGGGATTTGTTATAGAGGTACAAACTTCCAAAAGTCACCACAGTAAAAAATGCCAGTAAGCTCAGCATTCCTATTGTAAAAGCGTCCATCTAGCTCTCCCAATCATTCGGTTCTATACTCTAACTTTACATCATTAAACGGTATATTCCAGTGGCAAGAACACTAGAGCAGCTCCTGGAGCAGGAGAAAACCGAAGTTGTAGCCGAGGCCAAACTCAAGGCATCAGAGATGCTCCGCATCGTGGATAAGCAGACAACGGCCAAACAGGATCATAAAGCTGATTCAGACGTTTCCTCTTCCCAAGAATAACAAAGGGCCAGACGAGCTGGCCCTTTGATTGTTCCCGTCGAACTAAAGTAGCTATTACGACAAACGTTGTATAGCGTCCTCAAGCCCCCGTTTAGCTTCTTGGATATTACCTACCACTAAGCTTGGTACATTCTCCAAATCAACATCGGTAAAATTGTTAACAATGGCGAGGATTGTGTCTTGTTGAACCTGATAATCAGAACGACGTTCCTGCTGGCCTGGGTTATCAGTAAGCGACAGCAGGAAAGCATCTACCTCATTTAGCGCCGTAGCGACCAACGTAGCATCATCCTTACAGGTGTAGACATCAAACGGCAAGCCATTACCAATGCCAGGATTTCCGTTTTTATCAACAATGACACCAATATCAATAACATCTTCCGATTCAAGTGCTTGAACGACCCGTTCATCAATATCAGCATCAATTGCGCGGTTCAATGCTTGAACAGCTTTCTTCATGTTTTCAATATTAACATGATCACATTTAGTCATTTTCATTCTCCTTTCGAAGGGTTGTTAAATTGGATAAATAATATCAATCCAATTGGCTCTGCAAAGACGCTGGATCTGCCCATTTTGGACAATCCAAGCGTTCTGTCAGAGTTTTTATCGAGGCGCGTATCCCGATTCAGCAAGACTCTTCTGCAATGCAGATAAAGCCTCTCTCATCAGATACGCATCATCGTCATCCACCGCATTGATCCGAACCTCGTTCCAGCCGATACGTTTTAAGAGTTGAGCCAAAGCCCAGGCATGGCGATCAGATAACTCAGTGGTGATTGTGATGGTGTCTTCCATTTTTCCTCCTTAAACAACAGGAGGGGAAACCCCCAGGGCTTCCCCAGAGGGTTTTCCGATTAATGGACTAAAAACGGTTCATCGCTATCACTTTCAGCAATCGTCAAATCGATAGTGAAAGTGATTTCGACTCGATCCACGGTCAGGTTGAACTCGCGAGCGTGTTCAACCAGATTATTTCGAAACACGGTTTCCGCCTCGTCATGGGATAAGGCCTCCACCGTTTCTGCCACCAACTCGCCTTCTTTCCCGGTGTAATTGACCTCGCGGTAATACACGCGGCCACATACGTCGAATTGATGGATTTCTTTTTGAGTTTGTCCCAGCATTTTCATTCTCCAAGAGTTTAAAAGCCGAGACTTAGCCCAACCGGGCAAAGTACCCGGCAGGGTGATTTAAGATAAAAAGGGCTATCGTTCTGAAAGGTTATTCACACCTTGGCCGACAAGAACTTCTTGTTGGAAGATATTGCAGCTCGCTCAGCAACCAGTTCCCCTTCTAGCGGCGCGTTTTCGATGGCATCGAAAACGCCGGATTGATTGCTACCGGAGGTAGCTCTCAACCATTCTCCGTTCAATGACTTGCTGACAGTAGCCAGCGGACTGACGACCCGTACGGGCCGCGTTTTTCTCAAGGATCGATATACCGCCATCGACGCCGCGTTTAATAGCTTGGCAACGATGGAAGCTCCGAAAGCAATGACGCCAACGGTAACAATCATGATCAAAACGAAAGTGGAAAAGTACATAAACACCTCCAATTAATTTGGAATTGAAGGGGCTACACCGCGTAACCGGTGAACCCCGGTTACGGGATAGGAAAGGACTTATTGGACGGTATTGAACCAATCCACGATTGGCTCAAATTTGTCACCCCATTCCATGATTTTCACGAAGTCTTCTGAGTTATCAGCTCTCGCTAATCCGCAGTAAGTTTTCGTATGACGACCATCAAGACACCGCAATACGGTGATATGAAGTGGTTCGCCAGATTCAGTTCTAGCGGCTGTTACCCCACGCCGTTGATGAACATGCGCATCATTAAGTGGCAGAATCAGACCGTTAACTTCGATTTTTGACATACAACACCTCAAATTTCTTTGAGGGTTCTCCCTTAACCGGAGAACCCCCGGTTAAGGGAAGGATTTAAGTTTGCTGTTTGTTTTTGGCGACCAGCTATCGCGCTCACTCAGCCAGAGGCTGAAGTTGTGAACACTGTAACAGCCAAGGCGTCAGGGGATACTCGCTGGAACTGCCCTTTTTGGGCGCATAGGTCAATATTTGAGATGCAGGAACTTTGTAGAGGGAGAAGTTGATGCGGCATCTGGCAAATATAGGGCTTATGATTCTGCTCATCCTGGGGCTGGTTGTCGCTGCCCATAATCCAGGTATGGCACTTGTGTTGTTGGTGATCCTGGGTATCTTTCGCCTGGCTCGGGTTCGCAAGAGCGCCGTAGCTGGCTGTAGGGAGAGCAGTTATCAACGTCGAAAGAAAAAGAGGAAAGGAGGATTCCAGGACTCCTATGACTATGACCAGAGGTGTCACATCGGCACGAGTGACGATTAACCCGGCGCTCCACCATCTTTTGGCCGGGGAGGATCGCCCGCGCGACCAAGCAATTCCCACAGGAGTCGGAACGCATAGAAGTGATCACGCAATGTAGTCGCACTAAGCCTCTGGTGCCTGGCGTAGTATCTGTGGATATGGGCTCTTCCTACTTGGGATGGGGACTTAACACCTTTCTCATTGGCCGCAATGTCCTCCAGAATCGCTATCAGGCGTTTCACCATCGCCCGCCTTGCGGTCTTTCCGCCGTGGCGGACATAGACATGTGATCTTTCTCTAACCCATTTTTCCATTGGTTCCTCCTGATGTTGCTTACCCCAAATAGGAGTTTGTTACGTCGATACGACCGTGGCCCAGCTCTCGCGCAACCTCCGACCGGATCTCCTGGTCCAGCATCCTGGCGTGGGCCACGGATACTCCAAGTTCCTTGGCAAGGTATTCATGGTGGGCGCGGCCATGCTTTATTCCGGCTTTTACCGGGCATTCCGCGCCCAGCAGGTCCCGGTAGCGAGTTTGAGCGTAGTGGTGCCGTTCGCCGTGGAAGTTCACCGGATGGCGGCCAATCTCCCGATAGGCTTCTTGCCGGAACTCGCGATAATTCTGCTCGGCAGGGATCATACTGCGGCCATCCTGTATGGCGGCGGCCCGCTGAAGCGCACTAACTTGGGCATCGTTGGTGATCGGAACGGTGCGCGCCCGGCCCCCCTTGGTGCCATCCTTTATACTCACGGAGCCGGTTTTCTCGGCCTCTCTTAGTGCCCTGGCAGCATCCAGCTTGGCCGATTCCTCGAACCGAAGACCAAAATTACGCTGCAGTTCCAGCAAAGCCCCAAGGCGCTCGGAGGTTGCCCCCATAGCAGCATTATGGGCCGCTTCCGAAACACTCCGGTCGCCAGTGGCGATGCCTGAGCGCTTTGGAAGTCCACCCTCGGAGACGGGGTCTACACGCACCTGTCGGTCGCCCCGCGCAATCTCCATCACCCGATTCACTGCGCTCAGGTAGTTCTGCGCCGTGGATGGCGCGATTTCTCCCCGCTCATAGCGATCATTAAGGTGTGCCGCATAAGCGACCAAATGAGCCTTTTCTATATCCCGCATGTCCTTAATGCCCTGTTCGGACTTAATCCAGGCGCTAAACACGCTCCATCTGTCATGGATCGTGGCTATGGACTGGAAACTCTTCATACCTTCCTTCAGTGCGTTCAGGCCTGCCTTGCCCATATCGCGACTTCGGAGACCAAAATTCCGGGAGTCCGGATTAGTCCTCTCTGAGCGCATCGTATGCTCCTCATGATCTTGTTAATCAACGTGTTGCTGGCCCGTCCGTACTTGGTGGTAAGTGAAACGCAGTTTTTAATTAGCTCTGCATGCTAAGGCCAACGCTGGGGATCTCGCCCAGGCACAGGGCAGATAAACCGATGCCCACGGTCATTTCATACGAGCGGTACTGCTATGGAGCGAACTACTCATTCCACTGGCTGGTCTGTCCCGACGGAACAAACTGCCAGCAGATCCGGCTGGTACTGTCGTGTCATTCTCTGGAAAGGAAGCGCGAAGCGCGCCAACCGCCGAAGGCGGTATTGTTCGCGCACATTCGTGCGCGGGGCGAAAGCCTTGAGCCTTTGAGGCACAAGGCTTCCGTCGGGGGCTATACCCCCGTCTCTGTTTACGCCTACGGCGACAGAGACGGGGTGAAGCATCGAGTAAGCCGGAAATCCAGCACTCGTTCTGACGGATGAGGGAGGCCCTCTTGTATTTGGCCGCTCGGAATTGAGCGCCAGGAACACGACATAGCTGTCAGCCAGATCGCGATATGGAAGCCTGGTCGCTTGCGGAATGCACAAACGCAGGCAGCAGCAGAACGCTGCAAGCACAGTGATGATAAACATCTGATTTTCCTCCGGGGAGATAGGTTTTAGACGGAGGAGTGCCCCTAGGGGACAGTCCCCCTGAGGGTTAACAATGTGAAGGCAAACGCCTTGGGTTTGGAAAAATGCTGTTTTGGGCCAGCTACCGTTTACAACTTATATATTAATCAAGCTGATAGAGCCGTCAAGCCCATCGTAAAGTCGCTTTTCGGTGGCTTTTCAGTATGTCCTAGGGTTAAGAGAAGATGTCTCCTCATCAAGAAGTCGCTTTTTGATGGGTATTTAATATATAAAATAAAAAAAGCGGGGATCATTATTGAAACCCGCTTTTTTGATTGCTTTTTGATGCAAATCTTCAAGTTGTAATTTCTATTTCAACCTGATTTTCTATTGCTACTTGAATCTGATTTTCTATTACAGAGTAAATATCAACATTTTCATCCGGAACTTCGATACTAACAAGAAGGCTAAACCGCACTCTATTTTCCCACCGATCTTCCGCAGTTTTATACTTCCACCATCCGCCTACAGGAAAAACAGCTATGGTGTGCATGTCAGCTAGATCTTGAGCACTACCAGTCCATTCATCTGAATGAACTGAGCCTCTTGTTCTCAATTGATCTCCTAAGAACCACCCATCACTGTCACCCTCTGGCCCATCATAATCATCCATATTTGCTAAACCATTAATGTAAGCACGGAAGTTCTCAAGTGACTGCCCTGGTCTGATTGTTTCAAACCTTAAACCATGAGATTGATAGCTATATCTTGTACGATATCCTCGTCTTCCGGGGTTAGGCTCTATGAAATACGATAACGTAACTTTTAATTTAACCTCTAACTCTGGCGGTAAGTTTTGCAACTCAGTCAAAGGCCAAGGTAACTGATAAAGCTTCATTTGATTTAATTTAGGATCGGATGATGCACTAGCATTTTGAGGTTTTATAAATGGTTGAATCTCTCCCTCAGCGATCAAAGTAAGTGCATGATCAGCACTGTATCTAGCTTTATCAATATTTGTAACACCATATCCAACTGTACGTAGCAAGGTTTCTTTTGCCACTTTAGGACTATGCACAGCACTTAGTAGCCCAAATCGCTCCATCATTCGTGGAGTCCACTCCGCAGAATGGATTATTAAGCCTCGGATAGTTTCAGGCCAAAATTCTGGATATTCGGCTGTTAACTGGGCCGCACACCGAGAAACTAAAGCACATGCAGCGCTTGTATCACTTCCCCGCTCAAAAACCTGACCTGTGGTTTTTCCTGATGTTGTTAATAATCCAACCGTATCTTCATTACTAACTTCCGTCCTATCTGGTGACAAAAGCCGATTTCCACCTTCAGCAACAACATCAGGTTTAAATGGTGCTTGCCTTCTCCATGCCCAATTCACTGAAGAACGACTTGATGGAGCAACATCTCCCTCCATCGCAAACGGCGACCAACCTTCAAAATAGGGATCATCATTTGTTGTCATTTCTGTATATGCCCCAACTGTAATAGCATTCCATGCTTGAGCTGGATCTTCTATCTGCGCGAGATTTACTTGATCCCAGTAGTCTTGGTCAGGACGAATATCTAAGTTGTTACCGGCAGAAATAACAAAAAGTCTCCGCTTTCCATCTTGCATACCAGAAGTGAATTGATCAATTTCTGCAGACCATGAAGAAGGTCTGCCACTTTCTCTCTCATGATCAGAAGTAACAGCAAGACTATATACTCTATTTAAATCAGGCCTATCTACTTCAAGTTTGTATGCTGTTCCTACCGTTATAGCCCCATATAGCAAGGGATCATTGTTGCCTTGCGGAGGTAAAATTCTTGCTGACTCAATAACATGTGACAGTTGAATGGCGCTATTTTCCAATACGACATCCATCAAATTCCCAAATGCTGCTAGTCCTGCTTGCAACGAACCATGCTCATTAAACGGTGCTAGTGGTTGATATTGATCGTATTTAGGCCAATCAGGATCCCATGAAACTGCAAAATCATCACAACACACTTTACTTAACAGCATGTTATTATAATTAACGCCAGTATCCAGAATTGATACACTAGTTGTTATATTCTCTGAAAAAGAAACTCGATCAGAAATGCTCTGCAGCCACTCTTGTTGTTCCTTTGGTGAAGAACTAAGTATTGGAACAGGTGTGTCCTTAGCTTTTCGAATTTCTTCTAAATTTGAAATCAATTCTGGTGCTTTTTCTAAATTACGAACTGAAGATTTAATAAGAACAACAAATGAATTGAAAAATGATATGGATGTATTCCCTAAACGACCATTTACTCTTTCTGCAAGAGAAGCTGCTATATTTTCAACACCATCAATTGCATTTTTTTTCAACCATAACTCCCACCAAACATCATTGTCTCGGTCCGTGGGAAAAAGTTCTGGTGGGTCTGTCCAAAATGACTCTAAGCTTGCAAGCCTAATCTCAGAAATACTATCTATTAATGCATGGTTTCGAGGAAAAGATACTCCATCCTTATTTGGTTTTCCGTCTTTTTGAGGATCTAAATACTGCTGTATTTTTTTAAGGAAAGTATCTCGCCGATCTTCAGGTATGAAGACTAAAGCGAACTCCTTATTTTCCCGCATTTGACAAGAACAGAGTTTAAAATCTCTGTTATCCAAACTATCTAACGGAAGCTTACACCCCTCTACACTAATAATTTCAACATATATTCCTGAATCATCCGTTATAGTATCAACTTCATGTTCTCTTTTTTGGTCATAAGCATCAATTAAATTCTGATATTGACCTATTAAGTGACTTCCATGTTGGTTTCTATTTCGTCCAGGAACTCCTGGGTTTCGACCGGTTCTTTTAGACTTAAAATTTTCCTCAATGAAAAACCTAGCTACATCTAAATGCTTCCTTTTAGAAACCATACAATTCCCTTATATACTTTTTATTTGTTATTACCTGACTGCCTTCTAGAAAAGGCCTTTAACAGTGTTTCACTTGTTATTTTTGCATTAAAATTCAAAACAGCTTCTTTAGCTGCGTCTTCACAAGATCGGGTAATCTCAGCAGAGCTCAAACCATTTGCAGCTTCAGCAACCATCCCCCAATCAAAATCATCAGTATCGAAAAGTGATAGACGATTTTGAATAAGAAGGCATATTTGATCAAATTTTGGTTTTTCAAACTTAATGATGTCATCAAATCTTCTATAAAGTGCTTGATCTAGTAGCTCTGGATGGTTTGTAGCTGCAACAATAATACTCTCTGATGCATCTTGCTCTACAAATAACAAAAATGAGTTTAACACCCTACGAATTTCCCCAACATCATTGGGTGCACCTCGTTGAGTTCCTATAGCATCAAATTCGTCAAAAAGATAAACAGCTCTTGTTTGCCTTATATGATCAAAGATCAAACGCAACTTTGCAGCAGTCTCTCCCATAAAACGTGTAATAAGATTATCTAGGACGATTGTATAAAGAGGTAATTTTAACTCTGTTGCCAACATAGATGCAGACATTGTCTTACCAGTTCCAGGAGAACCAGTAAAAAGAAGTTTTCTACGCGGCTGCAAACCAAACTGACTGAGTTTGTCCTTCTGACGTTGTTCTAATATCACCTTCTCCATACGTTCTTGTATGTCATCAGAAAGAACAAGCTCATTAAGACGAACACTATGTGGCGTGAGCTCTAATAGACCTTTTAACTCACTTTGATTCTGTTGCGAAAAAGGTAGAGTTCTAGACGATGCTAGACCCAGCTTATTGGTAGAACGCTGAGATTTCTCAACAAGATTTTTAATATCGCTCGCAAGCTTATTATGCCCCTGTCGAGCTTCTTTGGCTGCAACCTGAAGGGCAACAGAGTAAAAACGCTGATCGTCACGTTCAGCGTGACTCTTTAAAAGCGCTTTTAGTTGTTCCGCAGTAGCCATTATTCAATCTCCATAAGACGGGGCAACTTTACCAACTTTATACAATAAAGTCTGTGTAGTATGACAGGGTTTAAACACTTAATCCCCTCTAGAATTTTGTACACTCACCACCCCTACATGATTATAAATAGTCGTTCTAGATACACCATATCGCCTAGCAACAGCAGATACTGGAATAGAACCATCTTTGAGTAATGCCCTAATCTCCCTGATATCTTTTTTCTGTAACTTTGGCTTCCGCCCACCCAAGCGCCCGCGAGCTCTTGCGGCTTCCAATCCCGCCTTGGTACGTTCGCTAATCAAATTTCGCTCAAATTCAGCCAAAGCAGCAAACACATGAAAAACCAGCTTTCCAGAAGCACTGTTCGTTTCAATCTGTTCTTGTAGGCTCAGAAATCCAACCCGTCGCTCATCAACCAGATGGGTAACAACGTTCACTAAGTCTGCCAAACTACGACCTAACCTATCTAGCCTCCAAACGACCAACGTATCCCCAGGTCTAAGAGCCTTTAAGCAGTTATCAAGTTCGGGTCTAGCGGCATTCTTCCCACTGGCTTTGTCCTCGTAAATGATCTCGCAACCAGCAGCAGCCAACGCATCTCTCTGCAAATGCAGGTTTTGATCGTCGGTTGAAACTCTGGCATAGCCAATCTTTTGATTCATGTACGTTTTTTTAACATAGAATTTTATACAAGTATTTTAACACATTTATAGATTAAATTCCAACCAAATTGCTAAGTTATGAACTGTTAAGAAAATGGTGGTTTGTTGGACACAGATGAGGGTTAGGCTCTATTTATGAAGAAAACTTGATCTATAGGTTAAACCATGTATAGTTCTATATATGGTTTAGACTATGGAGGTAGTAAGATGCCAGTCACAATAAACGTTTCAGATGATCTGTACCGCAGATTGGAAGGGTTGGCTGTCGGGTTCGACACGCCAGAGAGAGTGATCGAGCGACTACTCGACTCGGTTGAGGAGAGCGGGCCGAAGTCCAGTGAAAGCAAACCCTCGCTAACCTTTGTTCCTGATGAGGTGGCGTTCAAAAATGAGCTGATAGCGCGCAAGAAGGCACAGGTCGTTCTTCATCTGAAAAATGGAGACCGAGATGTCATTCACTGGAATGCTTCTAGGTTCCAGCCCAGCTCAAACCTGCGAGCTAATTTATGGTCAGGCATTCTGAGGAACTGGAAGGATAAAGGGATCACCTCTGCGGAACTTTCAGTTCTCCCCCAGGGCCTCAACCACCCTGACGACAACACCGATCTCCTAATCGCTATTGCCGGAGAGGTTCACTGGACGCTTGAAGAGGTAGAGCGGTACTTTGAGGAATATGACCTAGTTAGCAGTGACGACGGCCATCCCTACTACTACCTCGCGACCTTCAGTGATGAGACTCCTGACGAGCTGAAGCAAATCGCCGGGCTGAACAGCTCAAATCAGCTTCATTTGGACCTGAATATCGTTCCAGATGAAGATCTCAGTGAGATCAAGTAGATTAGTACCATTTTATAATCTATACGTTAGGGAAATCTTAGCTTCATGATCTTATACTTCGTCAAATTGAGCTCTAAGGATCAAAGTGAGGAATTCTTCAAGGTAGGCGTCACTTCAACTGACGTTAAAAGCCGCTTTGCCTATGGAAGTGAAAAAATTATTGATAGCAGTAGCTTAAGCCTTCGAGAAAAGGTTGAAAGACGCATGTCTGGACAGGAGTATATTTCAGACATGCCGTACGAAGTAACTGAGATTCATACAGTCTCATATCAACTTGACGGTGATGCCCTAATTGCTGAATCAGAACTCCTGAAAGCTTTGCAGAAGAATAGGTACTGGCCCAAGCAACAGTTCTCTGGGCGGTCAGAGTGCTTTGTCGGTGATGAGATCGAGGAAAATATTATTGAATTTATGGATCGCGATAGTGAGAAAAAAAACAAGAATGCTCCCAGTGCATTGAAATATAAACTGGCAGAAAGTCAAGTTAAACGGAAATACTCAGATCCCATAGATAAGCATCGAGCTGTTTTGGAAAAATGTAATCAACTTTGGAGCACCTAACAACCGGCTACAAGCCCTACGTTAGATGTTCTCACAGTTTGGAGAAATTAAATGAATCCTGACAAATATAATAGAAGCATTAGTTTGCTATGTCCTACCTGTGGTTGCACCCAGTTTTCATACGACGAAGGAGTCGATGAGGAAATTCAGGTGACGACTTGTGCTTCCTGCGAGAGAGAATTTAATAGAGATGAACTGATTCACGAGAACAGTGAGAACATCAATGAGCACTTATCTGAAATCAAGAAGGAAGTCACCAAAGATGTTACTGATGAGATTCGTAAGTCTTTGAAGAAGGCGTTTTCTGGAAACAAGAATATAAGGTTTAAATGATGCCGGTTTCTATTGATGCGGGTGATGTAATAGCTGGTTTAGCATTCCTTCTTTCGGCATATGCAACCTGGCAGACCGTTAGTTTTAATAAAAAGCAAAGAAGCCTCGTGGAAAGTCAAGAAAAATTGAATAATCGTCTTTTGGAAAAAGAAGACGAAGATGCCTTGAAAGGGAAACGAGCTGATCTTGGTGCATCTTTTATAAAACTTGGAAATAGCAAATATCGACTGAAAATTTGGAACAAAGGTGCTGCTACCGCGAGAAATGTTAGGTTAGAGTTTCCCGAGGGGAACGATGTCGTAATCGATTCCGAAGTAACAGATAAATTCCCAATGGAAAGTTTAGAGAGGCACCAATCCGTAGAACTAATCGCGGCGGTACATATGCAAACCAAGAGAAAGCATGTTGTTCGGCTCATTTGGGAAGATGATGCAGAAGCGTACAATGAAAAGCTTTCCTACCCAACTTTGTAAAATACGTAACAAACGCAGGCACAGGGAAAGATTTCCCGTGCTTCGAGCGCTATACGGGGAGTGGCTAGCGGATTTTGATCCACATTTACTCCCCAATAACAATAATGTATTGATTTATATATATTTTTTACATTCTGTATCGGCAAGTAAAAATTTGCTTAGCTAAAAGTTGTGGCAGCTTGCTATCTTATCAGCAAGCTGCTGTAAAACTGAGGGTGCGTTATAGGCTTAGAAAAGGTTTATAGGTTAATTAGCTATAGAACGGTATTTGTTTCAAATGATTTAATGCAAGTTCTAACTTACTTGAGTCAAATAACCTAAGTTTACGTTGCGCCCATCTATCCCCTGCTGGCCACTGGCGTATTCCTTCAAGTAAGGATTCAATACTAGGTGAAGATTGTTTTTTGTACAGTAACCAGTCTACAGTGGAGAGAAGTTCTATCCCGAAAGGAGATTCGAACCCATCAATAAGCTTTGTTGTCTTCTCTAGTGCGGATAAATAGTCTTTTGCTTCGGTTTTTAAATACAGCTCAATCGTAGCGCGTTTATCATCATTAAACCAAATTACATCCAATGGACTACAATCACTAATCCGTTTTTCACTCTTGAGGTAGCTTCCATCTAGTCCGTTTAGTAAGTGGCGTAACTTATCGGCGTAGGGGCCATAGTTTTTGGCTTCAAACTTTAGGTTTAATGGATTTTTTAGCCCTTCAGCCTCTATTGTACGTTCTAAAAACCAAGCTAACTTCTGTATTTCCAATAGGCTACAATCCATCCCCATAACCCAATAGCGACGGATAAGTTCTGCGATTAAGGCACGAGCAGGTGTCAGTTTTTCAACGCCTTTTGGTTTAGCAACATTTTGATATTTTGCTATTGGCTCATAAACAATAATTTTTACGTTTTGAAGATCACCTAATATTTCCACAATATGAGGTTTGACGTCATCCCAATTGAGGCCACCATTACCAGCACCTAATGGCGGGATCGCAATAGATTTAACATGATTTTCTTCAATGAAATTACGTAAATCAAACAAGCCATCAATAATCCACTGAATTTGAGATTTTGCTCGCCAATGCTGCTTTGTTGGGAAATTAACAATCCAACGAGGGCCCATGAGCTCGCCTGTTTCAGTGACAAACATTTTTCCAGTTTGCACTTCATGTGTTTTACATGCTTTAGCATATGCAGCCATATTGGCGGGAAAGCGCTCTTTAAACATTAACGCGATCCCTTTACCCATAACACCAACAGTATTGACGGTATTAACGAGCGCTTCTACGTCAGCTTCTAACAAATTACCCTGAGTAAATTCTATCATTATCAGCCTCCTTAAAAGTACCAGTTTGGAATGCAATGGATATCTAAATGAATCTCAAGTTGGCTGGCTTTTGCTTGAAGTTCTAGCTGGGTTTCTTTTGTGTAACTAATTGATGTTTTTTTCTACCTTCGATGATCTCTTTGTCTGCAATATCATGAAATTTCTTAATGTCTACTCTTGGCTTTAAGCCCTCAATCAATATATTTCTTATATTTTTCAAACTAGTAAGATGATATATTAGCTTTTTTGTTTTGATATCATTCATATAGTATTCCTTTGATTATTATAAAAATAATATAATTAGAGTGTTAGTTTAATTATTTCATCTAATTATCAAGAGAATATCGCAATATATGGCAAAGAGCAGTGATAGTGCTAACATCATTAAGAAATACTTATTATTTAGATGATGTCTGCTTAACGTTAATTTTGTCTTAATCCTTCTTGTGATTTTTCTTTTTATAATGTCGAGCTAATTTTAGTCATAGGTTATATTCATGAGCATTAAGCTTCCTACCAATATACACATCTACAATTTTGTACAGCGACCTGACCTTATCGATGAATCCGATGAACTGCTGGATAAATTATGGCCAGAGTTTATGAGCCAAACTGCTGTTTGTGATGAATATTGGCAAGTATTGTATGAAGAGCCGAATGCACAATTTCAGTTTTTAGCTGTCGCGAATGTGGATGGAAAAGAGAAGGTCGTCGGTGTCATTAAAGCGATCTCCTTTCTATGGCCTGATGAAAATCTGACAAAACTGCCTGATTTTGGTTGGGATGATATTTTCAATTTTGCGGTTGAGAACAAACAAGGTGAAGATCGCTATATTTCTGCATTATCAGTGACGATTGAGCCTGAATATCGCGGTTATCAAATTCCAGCACTACTGATTAATGCGTTGAAAAAAGCGGCTGTAGCGTATGGGGCGAAGGCGGTTGTTGTTCCTGTACGGCCCACTTTAAAGCATCGTTATCCTCTACAATCATTTGACGATTATTGTGCATGGAAAAATGCACAAGGGGAGCCTTTTGACCCTTGGATACGCACACATTGGCGATTAGGGGGTAAAATTTTACAGCCTGTATATCGTTCTATGGTGATTGCTGGCACCATTAAACAATGGGAGTCATGGACAGGCATGCGTTTTATGCAGTCTGGCCAATATATTGTACCGCAGGCGTTAGTTCCCGTTAATATCGATACACAAGCTCAATGGGGCGAATATATCGAGCCTAACCTTTGGATGTTGCACTCTCTGGGAAATGAATAAAGGGAGTGCTATGTAAATGTTTACGCATGCCATACTATTTTTAATGTTAGGACGTTGATATTTTTCTTTTTTAATTGTTTATTTGAAATATCAGTCGGTGGCTTAATCTGTAATTCGATTACTGTGGGTAAATACGGTGGCTTTTCCTTGGCGGCAGAAACCGACTAACGTTAAATTTGCTTTTTGCGCGACTTCAATGGCTAATGAGGTCGCAGCAGAAACAGCAAACAAAATCTCAGCGCCACAGCTTGCCGCCTTTTGCACCATCTCATAACTCGCTCGACTAGAAACCAATACGGCACCTTGTTGCCAATCATGACGGTGTTTCATACCTAAAAGTTTATCCAATGCGACATGGCGGCCAACATCTTCACAACCGCCAACCAATTGGCCCTCTGGTGAAATCCACGCGGCAGCATGAGTACATCCAGTGAGTGCTCCGATTTCTTGCACTTTTTTTAGCTCAGATAATGCGTTATCTAAGTGACTTAGTGAGAAAGTTTGGGTGAATGGCAGTGGGGAAATAGGTTTAAAAATTTCGTCGAGTTGTTCCGTGCCGCAAATACCACAGCCTGTCCGGCCGGCGAGGTTGCGCCTGCGCTCTTTCAACCCCATGAAACGGCGGCTGGATAACTCAACATGCACTTCAATACCACGATGGCAGCCTTGAACAATATCAATTCCACGAATTTCTTGCCTTGACTGTATGATCCCTTCCGATAATGAGAACCCAACAGCAAAATCTTCTAAATCTTTTGGGGTCGCCATCATAACGACATGAGATATCCCATTATAAACCAAAGCAACAGGTAATTCTTCGGCTACCCAATCAGTTACAGACTGTTCGAGGTTGCCTTTTTGTTGCACACTTGTGTGATTTGCGCCAATCATTTTGATGGATTTTGACAATTTCGTGTTATTTGTTTCATGCATTAGATGAATTCCTAGCATTAATGATACATAATATTGATTATGGGTAAAAAGAATTTACACCATTTATCAGGCAATGAACCTGAATACGATACGGAAGACGTTGAATAAGAACAGTTTACCTGAATAATGCGATTTAAAACATTCACCGGGTAACAAGAGCAATGTAAATGAGGAGATCCCCATGCAAGTCAGCAGAAGACAGTTCTTTAAGATCTGTGCTGGCGGTATGGCGGGTACGACGGCAGCAGCATTGGGTTTTGCACCCTCAACTGCGTTAGCGTCCACACGTCAGTATAAATTACTGCGTGCGAAAGAAACCCGAAATACCTGCACGTACTGCTCTGTCGGTTGTGGGCTATTGATGTATAGCTTAGGCGATGGAGCGAAAAATGCGAAAGAGAGCATTTTTCATATCGAAGGTGACCCGGACCATCCGGTAAACCGCGGCGCACTCTGCCCGAAAGGTGCAGGACTTATCGACTTTATTCATAGTGAAAGTCGACTCAAATACCCTGAAGTACGCGAACCAGGTACGAATGAGTGGAAACGTATCACTTGGAACGAAGCGTTTGACCGCATCGCCAAGTTGATGAAAGAAGACCGTGATGCCAATTTTATTAAACAGAACAAAGATGGTGTAACGGTTAACCGTTGGCTGACAACAGGTATGCTCTGTGCATCAGCCGCCAGTAACGAAACAGGTTTTGTCACCCAAAAATTTAGTCGCGCCCTCGGCATGCTTGCCGTGGATAACCAAGCGCGTGTCTGACACGGACCAACGGTAGCAAGTCTTGCTCCAACATTTGGTCGCGGTGCGATGACCAACCACTGGGTTGATATTAAAAACGCTAACCTTGTTGTTGTTATGGGTGGTAATGCGGCAGAAGCGCATCCAGTCGGTTTCCGCTGGGCGATGGAAGCCAAAATCCATAATAAAGCCAAACTGATTGTTATTGATCCACGCTTTACCCGTACAGCGGCAGTGGCGGATTTCTACACGCCTATACGTTCTGGTACTGATATTGCGTTCTTGTCAGGTGTGATCAAATACCTACTGGATAATAAAAAAATCCAGCAAGAATATGTGGAAGCCTACACTAACGCCAGCCTGATCATCCGTGAAGATTACGGTTTTGATGATGGTTTGTTCACAGGCTATGATCCCGAAAAACGTCAGTATGATAAAACGACGTGGAACTACGAGATGGATGAGAATGGTTTCGCACGACGCGACCCAACGCTCACTCACCCTCGCTGTGTCTTGAACTTACTAAAAGAGCACGTTAGCCGTTATACACCAGAAGTGGTGAATAACATCTGCGGTACCCCAATCGAAGATTTCCTGAAAGTTTGCGAGTACATTGCAGAAACGAGCGCGAAAGATAAGACGGCCTCATTCCTATACGCACTTGGCTGGACACAACATACTATCGGTGCGCAAAACATCCGTACGATGGCGATGATCCAGTTACTGCTAGGTAATATGGGTATGCTAGGTGGCGGTGTTAACGCATTGCGTGGTCACTCGAATATCCAAGGTCTGACTGACTTAGGTTTATTATCTCAAAGCTTACCGGGTTATCTGACTTTACCGTCAGAAAAACAAACTACCCTCGAAAGCTATTTGGCTGCGAATACACCCAAAATGACCCTACCAGGTCAGGTTAACTATTGGGGCAATTACCCGAAATTCTTCGTCAGTATGATGAAGACATTCTATGGTGATAAAGCGCAGAAAGAGAATGATTGGGGCTTTGACTGGTTGCCTAAATGGGATCAGGGCTACGACGTATTGCGTTATTTCGAGATGATGGATAAAGGTGAAGTCAATGGCTATATCTGCCAAGGCTTTAACCCATTAGCCTCATTCCCGAACAAAAACAAAATTATCAAATCGCTATCTAAGCTGAAATTCTTGGTCACCATCGATCCGCTGAACACAGAAACGTCAAACTTCTGGCAAAATCACGGTGAAATGAATGACGTTGACCCGTCTGCAATTCAGACAACGGTCTTCCGTCTGCCATCTTGCTGTTTTGCTGAAGAAAATGGTTCGATTGTTAACTCAGCGCGTTGGCTACAGTGGCACTGGAAAGGTGCAGATGCACCCGGTGAAGCGATTAGCGATGGCGAAATTCTGTCGGGTATCTACCACCGTATACGCCAACTCTATGAAACAGAAGGTGGTGAGTCGCCAGAGCCAGTCTTGAACATGACTTGGAACTACTTTGACCGTGATAATCCAACACCGGAAGAAGTGGCTCAGGAAAGCAATGGTTATGCGCTGGTGGATCTGAAAGATGCCGATGGCAACATCATTGTGAAGAAAGGCGAACTACTGAGTTCGTTCGCTCAATTGCGTGATGATGGTACGACATCAAGTGGCTGTTGGATCTTTGCTGGTAGCTGGACACCGAAAGGTAACCAGATGGCGCGCCGTGATAACTCTGACCCTACTGGCCTAGGTAATACCCTTGGTTGGGCGTGGGCATGGCCATTAAACCGTCGTGTTATCTATAACCGAGCATCTGCTGACCCAATGGGTAAACCATGGGATCCTCGCCGTCAAATTCTTGAGTGGGATGGCAGCAAGTGGATTGGTATGGACGTACCAGACTATAGCAATGCGCCTCCGGGAAGTGGTGTGAATCCGTTTATTATGCAACCGGAAGGGATGGGTCGCCTATTTGCACTAGACAAAATGGCAGAAGGTCCGTTCCCAGAACACTATGAACCGATTGAAACTCCGCTCGATACTAACCCATTACATCCAAATGTGGTCTCGAACCCGGCTGCGCGTGTGTTCAAAGATGACTGGGCGCAAATGGGTAAAGCGACAGAGTTCCCTTATGTTGGAACAACCTATCGCTTAACAGAGCATTTCCACTATTGGACAAAACATGCGTTGTTGAATGCCATTATTCAGCCACAACAATTCATTGAAATTGGTGATCGTTTGGCGAAAGAAAAAGGTATTAAACAAGGTGATATGGTGAAAGTCAGCTCTAAGCGTGGCTATATCAAAGCGAAAGCAGTTGTGACGAAACGTATTCATACGTTGAAAGTCAACGGCAAGGATGTGGATACGATTGGTATTCCTATCCACTGGGGCTTTGAGGGCTTAGCAGTGAAAGGCTTTATTGCAAATACACTGACACCATATGTGGGTGATGCCAACACGCAAACGCCGGAATTTAAATCATTCCTTGTCAATGTGGAAAAGGTGTAAGGAGATAAATTATGTCAATGCAATCACAAGACATTATTCGTCGCTCCGCCACCAATTCCCTGACGCCCCCCGCACAAGTGAGGGACTTTAAGGAAGAAGTGGCGAAGCTGATTGACGTGACTACCTGTATTGGCTGTAAGGCTTGTCAGGTAGCATGTTCAGAGTGGAACGATATTCGTGACAAAATCGGCACTAACGTTGGGGTATATGATAACCCAACGGATTTGACCGCGAAGTCATGGACCGTTATGCGCTTTTCTGAAGTGGAAGAAAATGGCAAGTTCGAGTGGCTGATCCGTAAAGATGGCTGCATGCACTGCTATGACCCAGGCTGTTTGAAAGCTTGTCCGTCAGAAGGTGCGATCGTTCAGTATAAAAACGGTATTGTTGACTTCCAATCTGAGCACTGTATTGGGTGTGGCTATTGTATTGCGGGGTGTCCGTTCAACATTCCACGCATCAACAAAGAAGATAACCGTGCATACAAATGTACGCTCTGTGTCGACCGCGTTGAAGTTGGACAAGAGCCTGCTTGCGTGAAAACCTGTCCTACTGGCGCTATTCATTTTGGTAGCAAAGAGGATATGACGGCGCTGGCAGGCGACCGTGTGGCTGAACTGAAAACACGTGGTTACAACAACGCGGGTCTTTATGATCCAGAAGGTGTTGGTGGTACACACGTAATGTATGTTTTGCATCACGCTGATAAACCTCAGTTGTATCATGGTTTACCGGACAACCCGACAATCAGTCCAACAGTCACTTTCTGGAAAGGTATCTGGAAGCCGTTAGCAGCGGTTGGTTTTGCTGCGACCTTTGCGGCGGCCATCTTCCACTATGTGGGTATTGGTCCGAACCGCGTCTCCAAGAAAGAAGAAGAAGAGGCTCTGAAAGATATTCAGGACTCAAAATCTTCTGAGACTTCAAAGTCAGTTGAAGGGGAGGATCAAAAATGATGCCGCAGGATAATGAAAAAATTATTCGCCATAAGCCGATTGAGAGGATCAATCACTGGGCGGTTGTGATTTGCTTCTTGTTCACTGCTATCAGTGGATTGGGGTTTTTCTTCCCATCACTGAACTGGTTCATGAACATTTTTGGCACATCACAACTCGCTAGGATCCTGCATCCTTTTGTTGGTACCGCGATGTTCCTGCTGTTCGTCTTTATGTTTTTCCGTTATTTTCACCACAACTTTATCAACAAAGAAGATATTAAGTGGGCGAAAAATATCGGTAAGGTATTGAAAAACGAAGAAGCTGGGGATGTTGGTCAATATAACCTTGGTCAAAAAGGGGTATATTGGGTTGTCTCTATCTGCTTAGTGCTACTGGCTGTAAGTGGCGTGATTATGTGGCGTCCTTACTTTGCAGACTTTTTCTCAATCCCAATTTATCGTGCAGCGATTATCGTGCACTCCATTTCAGCGATAGCTCTGATCATTATGATTATCGTGCACGCTTATGCCGCAATCTGGGTGAAAGGCTCTGTGCGTGCGATGGTGGAAGGTTGGGTAACCCGTGGTTGGGCGAAAAAGCATCACCCGCGTTGGTACCGTGAAATCGTCGAAAAAGAGAAACAGCAGCAACAAGAGAAAAATTAAACCTTTCAATTGTTGAGTTCTGATAATAAACCCACAAACAAGAATATTGTTTGTGGGTTTTTTCATAAAAAGAGGATTAAAAAATGGAACACTTTCTTTTTATATTCATATAAAGTGTGCGCTTTGATTAATTTTAAGAATAAACATAATGAGTGTAATAACTTTTTTCTCTATTATCATAATATAGAAAAATACATAACCGATTCTATTTTAATAAAACAAATATGACGTACCGATAAAGATCATTATTAATCACCTTCTTTTTATGAGTTGTTTTATTCACCTGATTAAGGAGTAGATCAAATAAATAATAATTGAATATTATTCAATAATAATTAACTTATTGTTGAATTTTATTTAATCCAATAAAACAGTAACGCGGTTAATTAGTTGATTTTAAATGTAATTTGTTGTTTGTGAATGTTTGTTTAAGAACATCCAATTATGTTATTGATTTTTAGTCAACCAAATAGGATTCTCTAAATAAGATGTAATAATGTCTTATTATAATAATCCATATTGTTTATTTTGGTATATATAGATAGAGGTTTGTTCTATTATTGAAAGAATAGGGTATTAATAACTGTTAATCATTAATAGGAAAGGATAATTGAGCTATTAAAACACATTATTTCTGTCGTCTAGACATTAAGTGAAATATTTATTATAACGGTGTAAATCATTATTTATTAATAAAATCCATCTAAATAAAATCTTTATTTTTTGAAATGACTTTCACCACAGCTAAATAAATATTCAATTCCATTTACGACAGCTAAATAATGAGGTAATTCATGGATCTTCCTTTACAAGGTATCAAAGTACTCGATTTCACCGGTGTACAGTCAGGGCCATCTTGTACCCAAATGTTAGCGTGGTTTGGTGCTGACGTAATTAAAATTGAACGCCCAGGCGTCGGTGATGTGACGCGCAATCAGTTAAGAGATATTCCTGATGTCGATGCGCTTTATTTTACCATGCTCAACAGTAATAAGCGTTCTGTTGAACTGAATACCAAAACGCCGGAAGGCAAAGAGGTCATGGAACGCCTGATTAAGCAAGCGGATGTATTAGTTGAAAACTTCCATCCGGGTGCTATCGACCATATGGGCTTTACTTGGGAACATATTCAAGAGCTAAATCCACGGTTAATCTTTGGCTCTATCAAGGGGTTCAATGAGAACTCCCCTTATGCAGATGTAAAAGCGTATGAAAACGTTGCGCAAGCTGCGGGTGGAGCGGCGTCAACCACAGGTTTTTGGGATGGCCCACCATTAGTCAGTGCAGCAGCATTAGGCGACAGTAATACGGGAATGCACTTATTAATTGGTCTACTAGCCGCCTTGTTACACCGTGAAAAAACCGGAAAAGGGCAACGCGTGACAATGTCGATGCAAGATGCCGTATTAAACCTTTGCCGTGTGAAGTTGCGCGACCAGCAGCGTTTAGAAAAAGTGGGCTATCTTGAAGAGTATCCTCAGTATCCAAACGGTAAATTCGGTGATGCCGTTCCTCGTGGGGGCAACGCTGGTGGCGGTGGCCAGCCGGGTTGGATCTTGAAGTGTAAAGGTTGGGAAACGGATCCAAACGCATACATCTATTTTACTATCCAAGAGCAAGATTGGGAGCAAACTTGTATTGCTATTGGCAAGCCAGAGTGGGCGAAAGACCCTGCCTACAGCACGCCACAAGCGCGCCAACCACATATCTTCGATATTTTTGCTGAAATTGAAAAATTCTTAGCCGATAAAGACAAACATGAAGCCGTTGAATATTTAAGCAAATATGGTGTGCCATGTGCGCCTGTATTGAGCATGCGTGAGATTGCTCGTGACCAATCATTACGCGATAGCGGCAGCATTGTTGAAGTTGAGCAACCAAAACGCGGGACTTATCTCACTGTTGGTTGTCCAATGAAGTTCTCATCATTCACCCCTGAGATTAAGAGTGCGCCACTGTTAGGTGAGCATACCGAGGAAGTGTTAACTGAGTTAGGTTATAGCGCGGAGCAGATCGCCTCAATGCGCACCAATAAAGCCATTTAACGCGAATAAATGAGGGGGGCCGCTGATAAGCCCCCTCCACACTTTCTTTTTACATATTTCATGAGGTGGACATGTCGACTGATCAAACCCAAAACTTGACTGATGGTATGCATATTATTGTTGATGCACTGAAAAAAAATGGCATTGACACAATTTATGGTGTTGTGGGGATCCCTGTGACGGATATGGCTAGGCATGCACAGGCTGAAGGTATTCGTTATATTGGTTTTCGTCATGAGCAATCTGCGGGTAATGCTGCGGCAATCAGCGGCTTTTTAACCCAAAAACCCGGCATCTGTTTAACGGTGTCTGCACCGGGGTTTCTAAATGGTATGGTGGCATTAGCGAATGCGACGACCAATGGCTTTCCAATGATACAAATCAGCGGCTCCAGTGATAGAGCAATTATCGACCTACAACAAGGCGATTATGAAGAGCTGGATCAAATGAATACCGCTAAGCCCTTTGTTAAAGCATCCTACCGAGTCAATAAACCGGAAGACCTTGGTATTGCTCTGGCTCGCGCAATTCGTGCTGCTGTTTCTGGTCGTCCTGGTGGCGTCTATCTTGACTTAACAACCGAAGTATTGGCTGCGGTTATGGACAAAGATGCAGCAGACAAAACAATCTTTACGGTTGAAGACCCTGCTCCACGCCAACTACCTGCGCCTGAATCTGTTGATAAAGCACTTAAATTATTGGCATCGGCAAAGCGTCCGTTGATTATTTTAGGTAAAGGGGCAGCCTATGCCCAAGCGGATGAAAATATTCGTCAATTTATTGAAACAACAGGTATCCCTTACTTGCCTATGTCGATGGCAAAAGGGTTATTGCCAGATAATCACCCACAATCAGCCGCGTCAGCACGTTCCCATGCACTCTCTAATGCCGATGTCGTCGTATTAATGGGGGCACGCCTAAACTGGCTATTAGATCACGGAAAAGGCAAACACTGGTCGCCAGAGACGAAATTTATTCAATTAGATATTGAGCCATCTGAAATCGATAGCAATCGTCCAATAACAGCCCCTGTTGTCGGCGATATCTATTCAAGTGTTGCCGCACTACTTGAAGGGTTAAAAACCACACCAGTGAAGTCACCGAGCGATTGGATGGCTGGGATTGATGAGCATAAGAAAGCAAATAGCGAGAAGATGGCCGCTAAGCTGAATACCGATACATCACCGATGAACTATTTCAATGCATTGCGCGCAATTCGCGATGTGTTAGTCGACCATAAAGACGTTTATGTGGTGAATGAAGGGGCTAACACCCTCGATAATGCACGAAATATCATCGATATGTATGAACCTCGCAAACGTCTCGACTGTGGTACTTGGGGCGTGATGGGGGTTGGTATGGGTTATGCTATTGGTGCAGCGGTCACTAGCGGTAAGCCTGTCGTGGCTATTGAGGGAGATAGTGCGTTTGGTTTTAGTGGTATGGAAATTGAAACTATCTGCCGTTATCAACTGCCAGTCACCATTTTAATCTTTAACAATGGGGGAATTTACCGTGGCGATGGCGTCAATTTACATGGCGATAAGGACCCGTGCCCAACGGTATTAATGGCAGGCGCGCGTTATGACAAGATGATCGAGGCTTTTGGCGGCATCGGTTATAACGCAACGACACCAGATGAAATTCAACAGGCGCTAAAAGCAGGTCTTGAGTCTGGTAAACCGACATTGATTAATGTGGTTATTGATCCAGCAGTAGGAACAGAAAGTGGCCATATTGGTAACTTAAATCCGAAATCTGTTGTGAAAAACTAGCGTTATTTCAATGAAATAAATATTTAAATGGTTTCTGTGCCACTTATTTTTTTAAGTGGCATAGGAACGCTTTTGCCCAAAATAGGTGAAAATCATATGGCTGATTTTATGTTTAAGATATTTATGAGCGATTTATTGCCCATAATTATCATTATGGTTCTGGGATACGCTAGCGGTAAACGCAACGTATTTACCAATGACCAAGCAAAAGCATTTAATAAACTGGTTTTAAACTATGCTTTGCCTGCCGCGTTATTTGTCTCCATTGTGCGTGCAAACCGTGAAATGATTTTTGCAGATACTAAGCTAACAATTATTTCGTTTGTCGTGCTATTGGTCTGTTTTTTCTTTTCTTTCTTTAGTTGTAAGTACATTTTTAAACATAGTCGTGGTGAAGCCGCGGTGTGTGCATTGATTGCTGGCTCTCCTACCATTGGCTTCCTTGGTTTTGCGGTTTTGGATCCTATCTATGGGCAAACCGTATCAACCGGTTTAGTTGTGGCGATTATTTCGATTATCGTGAATGCGATTACTATCCCAATTGGCTTATTCTTACTTAACCCTTCCAATGCTGATGGTAAAAAAGGCGGCGGCGGTATGGATGCTCTTATTTCGGCATTCAAAGAGCCTGTTGTCTGGTCACCAGTATTGGCGACAGTTTTGGTATTAATCGGTATTAAAATTCCTGATGTTTGGGACCCGACCTTTGACCTTATTGCCAAAGCTAACTCCGGTGTCGCGGTATTTGCAGCCGGCCTGACACTGGCCGCGAATAAATTCGAATTTGATGGTGAAATTATCTACAACACCTTACTCAAATTAATATTGATGCCGGGCTTATTATTACTAGTTGGTATGACATTTAATATGAGCTCAGAGCAACTACAGATGATGGTATTAGCCGGCGCATTACCGCCTGCCTTCTCTGGAATTATTATCGCGAGCCGTTTTAACCTGTATACCCGTACGGGAACAGCATCCCTCGCAGTAAGTGTACTTGGTTTTATCATCGCAGCACCGTTGTGGATCTACGTTGCGCGTTTGGTTGCATAATAAATAGATGAATGTGAGGCATCAAATAGATGCCTCGTATCCATCATACAATAAGGAGTGATTATGGCTTTTCCACTTCCACTTGAAGGCATTCGTGTTCTTGATTTTACAGGGGTACAGTCTGGCCCATCATGTACTCAGATGTTGGCTTGGTTCGGGGCAGATGTAATAAAAATTGAGCGACCGGGTATTGGGGATGTCACCCGTAACCAGCTTAGAGATATTCCTGATGTTGATGCATTGTATTTTACCATGCTCAATAGTAATAAGCGTTCGCTAGAGCTGAACACGAAAACCCCTGAAGGCAAAGAGGTGATGGAAAAGCTGATCCGCCAAGCGGATATTTTGGTTGAAAATTTCCATCCGGGAGCGATTGACCATATGGGGTTTACCTGGGAAGTCATTCAACAGCTAAACCCACGCCTGATTTTTGGCTCCATCAAAGGGTTCAATGAAAACTCCCCTTATGCGAATGTGAAAGCCTACGAAAACGTTGCGCAGGCCGCGGGGGGATCCGCATCAACAACGGGTTTTCCTGATGGCCCACCGGTTGTGAGTTCAGCGGCACTAGGCGATAGCAATACTGGTATGCACCTATTAATTGGTTTATTAGCGGCATTACTGCAACGTGAGAAAACGGGGAAAGGGCAACGTGTCACTATGTCGATGCAAGATGCCGTGCTTAACCTATGCCGCGTTAAATTGCGTGACCAGCAACGCCTCGAAAAACTCGGTTTTTTAGAAGAGTATCCTCAATATCCAAATGGTTCATTTGGTGATGCAGTACCGCGTGGCGGTAATGCCAGCGGTGGAGGGCAACCGGGAACGATGTTGCGATGTAAAGGGAGTGATCATGACCCGAATGCCTATATCTATTTTATCAATCAAGATCACAACTGGGCCAATACCTGTGATGCATTAGGTAAACCTGAGTGGAAAACCGATCCTGCCTTTGCAACCACAGAAGCACGGGTCAGCCATATCCAAGATGTTTGGGATGCTATTGAAGAGATTGCTAAAGACAAAGATAAACATGAGCTAACAGATTACTTTGACCAGTTCGGCGTACCTTGCTCGGCGGTTTTGAGTATGAAAGAGATTATGTATGACCCATCTTTGCGTGACAGTGGCTCTATTGTTGAAGTAGAACAACCATTGAGAGGCCATTATTTGACGGTGGGTTGCCCAATGAAATTTTCAGCTTTTACGCCTGAAATAAAAAGTGCACCACTTTTAGGTGAACATAATAGCGAAATTTTAAAAGAGTTAGGCTATAGCGAACAACAAATAGCTGAAATGAAAACGAAAAAAGTTATTTAAATTATCCAGCCCAATTAATTTTATTATTTAAATAAATTAATTGGGCTGCGGCTAAATAATAGAGATTAATGATATCGAAATAAGAGTGCTACGCATTAATTAAATAAACGTAATAAATCAATTAAGAAGTTTGTTACCTCATCATTATTGATGAGGCGGCTTCACTCATCCATTTTTTGAATATTCGTTATTTGTTGGTTTAGCCAATAGTTGGGCTGCTTTATATGACTTCTGACAATAACGGTGGTTATTAAATAAGGACGAATAGCATGAACCATTTAACAGTGAAAAAAAGCAGTAAAGTTGCTGCTGTTGATTTTGTTCCCGCTTGGGGCGACTTAGAGGGGAATATTCGCCGTCTCGCGGAAGCAGCGGAAAAAGTGGCGGCACAAGGCGTTGATTATGCGGTATTCCCCGAAACGGCAGTAAGTGGTTATTTATTTTCTGATTCAGCAGAATTAGCACCTTATTTAGATACTATCCCAGGAAAAACAACGGCGGCAATTTTACCCATATTGGCGCGTACAGGGATGTATATGAGTGTTGGTATTGCAGAACGTGATACCGAGACCGGATTAGCTTATAACTCAGCCGTTTTAATGGGGCCGGAAGGGATTATTGGTAAATATCGCAAAATTGGTTTGAACTCTCAAGACCAAAAAGTTTTTGCACCGGGAAATACGGGGGTGAAAACATTTGATACCGCGATTGGGCGTATAGCATTATTAATTTGCTATGATGATACTTATTGGCAATATGCGCGTTTAGCGGCATTAGAAGGTGCCCAAATTTTGGGATGGCATTCAGTATCGGACCGTATGATGCCTGATGCAACGCCCGCAGAAATGTTAGGTGATCACTCAACCATTGCACATGTTCAGCATATGAGCGCATTTAATGGGATGTGGGTTATTTGTGCTACGCGTAGTGGCATTGAAACAAATCCAATCACACAAGGTCAGCTTTACTATAATGGTGGGTCGAGTATATGGGCGCCTTCAGGCCATAAAGTGGCTCAATCTCCTGTGTTAAGTCCACTTGAATTAGAGCCGGGTTTGAATGGTATTTTCTGTGCGACTATCGACCTTGATGAGGCGGATAAACAGCGAGAAGCGATACTGGCGAAACGTCGCCCTGAATTATA
Organism: Providencia sp. PROV267; assembly: GCF_028477825.1. Classification (NCBI taxonomy): domain Bacteria; kingdom Pseudomonadati; phylum Pseudomonadota; class Gammaproteobacteria; order Enterobacterales; family Morganellaceae; genus Providencia; species Providencia sp. PROV267. Next base: position 119,380 of record NZ_JAMPLX010000019.1, read on the forward strand.
TTTTCCTACGCTGGCTTTTCACCGCAGCCCGACCGATATCAATGCGACAACCACTAAAACGCAAACAACATTCATTGCTGCTCAATGGGATAAATCCACCTCTGACTTGGCTTCGGCAACAGTGGGTGAAAATGAGTTGCTGGTACTACCCGAGTTTTCAGCACTGCCGTACACCAATGACCCTAATGTACTGTTGTCTCACGCGCAGAAGCAGGGGGGAACCTTTGAGCAGGCGCTCAGTAAAATAGCTGCTGATGGGAAAGGCTATGTTGTTGGGAGTTACCCTGAAATTGATGTCGATAAACTCTATCACACGGTTGTATTAGCGGGTCCTACGGGCGATATTTTAGCACGATACCGTGTTACTCACTTGAATGAGCGTGATAAAGGTTGGGCGAGTGCTGGGAACGTCATGAGTGTTACCGCTACACCGATTGGGCGCATTGCGTTGGCGGCGGCACATGAGTTAGAAGTGCTCGAAGTTGGCGGACTTTATAGCACGTTACGTGCCGACATTATTGCGGCCCCTGCTGGAATGCCGAGTGATTTACGTGTTGAAATCGAAAGCCATCTCTATTCGGTGGAGAATCCACCAACAGGACGAGCCGACTTTATCCCTTATGCAATAGCGACGCTAAACCAACTATGGGTTGTGTGTGGGGGGCGTCAAGAACGAGACTTCACCTCAGCGGCAATTTATGGGCCTGAGCCAGTCGTATTAACACCGACTCTGACCGCAGAGCGTGGTGCATCTGATGTTAGGCTACAAGCGCAAGTACCAGCACCGTTTACGTGGATCAATCAGGAACGCCTGATCAGTGGGCAACAGGCGATTTGGTTCACGCCGCTTGTGTCTTAAACCCTTTACCTATATTCATGTTGTTAGGTAGGTAATCGAATAGGTTACCTACCTATTTGATGATAAAGATAAAATGAACATAACAGCACCTCAAACGCTCTATAGCAAGCAAACCCTGATCAAAACACTGCATTTTCTCGGTGTTGTGGCTTCGCTATTTTTGATTGCAAGTATTTCTCTAGAGACATTTCGGCATGATCCATTTTTGGCGCATTCGATTTATTTCGATATTCAATTTTGGATTTGTATTTATTTTACGATCGATTTTTTCATTTTTTTATTTCTATCGAAAAATAGAAAAAAGTTTATCGCTAAATATTTTATTATTATTTTTCTTTCGATTCCGTATTTGACCATTTTAGATTACACATCGATTCAATTTACGGAAGAACAAATTTATTTAATTCGTTTTATTCCTTTATTTCGTGGCGGAGCTGCTTTTGTGATGCTCATGATGATGGTTGTAAAACGAAACACCACGGCACTCTTTCTCTCTTATATTATTCTACTTTTTTCAACAGTGTATTTTATCAGTTTGATCTTTTTTATTTTTGAACGAGGCAATAACGCTGAAGTTAAAAATTATGGTGATGCGATCTGGTGGGCGGCAATGACGGTAACGACATTGGGCTCGAATATCATTCCTGTGACAACCGCAGGAAAAGTCATTACCACTGTATTGGCAGCGACAGGGATGACGGTATTTCCAATATTTACCGTTTATATTACCTCAGTGATCAGTCGCTTAAGCCAAACCAAAAAAGCAGCCTCAGAAAATCCAGATGCACTGTAATCGCTAAAAATAACAATATATTGATAGGTTTAATCACAATGACAACTTCAACACCCAAAATTCCATTTATGCAATTGCCGACCATCGCGTTTTTATTGGCAATCACATCAGGTATGCTCGATGGCTATGCATTTTTTACGACCAAATCATTTGCTACCTTTCAGTCGGGTAATATCATCATGTTAGGCTATGAGTTTGCTAAGCACGGTATTACGGCGGTAATTCCTTATGTTATTGCAATTTTTTCGTTTGGCGCAGGTGCTATGTTATTGGCGTTATTACGTTATAAATACAATACCGATGAGAAAACATGGACATTTACGCTGCTATCTTTAGAAATCATACTGCTGTTACTGCTCATTGCTTATATTTACTTTTTTAAAGTGGAGGCAAGTGGTTTCCACGCGGTATGGGCGCTATCGTTTATTGCGGGTATGCAAGGTAATGCGTTCCATAAAATTAATGGCATGTTATATGGCAATATTGCTGTGACACTTAACGTACAATTAGGTTTTAGCTCATTAGCAGAATCCGTGGCATTTAAAGGGCAAGAGCGCAAAGAGGCGTTATACAAAAGTTATTGCTACTTTTTAACCTTATTTGGCTTTGCTGGTGGTGCTTTTATGATGGCAATGTTAGCTGACTATGCGAGAGAGTACGCATTATTAATTACCCTAATCCCATTATGTTTGATTTTTACCATGGGGCGACATTTCGCAAAAGAAGACAGTAGCTTACCTATTGATTCAAATTAGTCTGAGTCCGTTTAACAAATATAACGCGATATGGGTGATATTCAGGCGTAGTGAAATCACCCATTATCTTTAATATCATCATTTCCTTCCCCACATCACCTCATCTAAAGAAACGGTATAAAGATTGCTTCGCTCTGATATAAAAAGCAGGCGATACGCACGATACAAAGGGAACAAGGTGGCTACTGAGCGACTTTTGTTTTATCCTGAGCGATAGATAACAGCAATTTCCGCTGATAAGCATACAATACGATAGATAGCTCTAGGGAAATCCCCTAGAGCTATCATTTTAAAAATTTGAAAGAGAGCAATGCGATGGGTATTCGTATCGTCCCTAAAGAAGAATTAGGGCAAGAAAGACTAAAAGAAAAAGGTATTGGTTTTATCCCGCCTGTCCTATTCCCGAATTTAAAAAATCTGTATCAACGACGCGCAGAAAGATTAAAAGCACTGGGTGTGGATGAACATCCTTTTGCAGATTATCTTAATTTTGCAGCGGAAGTGGCAACAGCACAAAACAATGCGCAGCATGATAATCCTTTAGAAATGGATATGAATGCGGTATTAGAGCGCGCAACGGCGACCAATAATCCGCCTCTTGATGCGAAAACATTCCCACGTACAGCCCATTGGCATAAGTTATTAAATGCGATTATTGCTGAATTATTACCAGTGGTTCCAGAGTCAGTACGCCCTGCATTAGAGAATCTCGATAAGGCGTCTGAAAATGAGCTTGAAGAGATGGCGACTGCGCTACTTAACGAGCAATTTGAGAAGGTTCCCGCTGATAAATCCATGTTTATTTGGGCGGCATTGTCTGTGTATTGGGCACAAATGGCAGCACAAATTCCCGGAAAAGCGCGCGCTGAACATGGTGATCATCGCCACTTCTGCCCCGTTTGTAACAGCATGCCTGTGTCTAGTATTGTACAAATTGGCACAACGCAAGGCCTACGCTATTTGCACTGTAACCTGTGTGAAACAGAATGGCATATGGTACGTGTCAAATGCAGTAACTGTGAACAAACCCGTGATCTCCACTATTGGTCTCTTGATGATGAAAATGCTGCGGTAAAAGCAGAAAGTTGTGGTGACTGCGGTAGTTATCTCAAAATTCTTTATCAAGAAAAAGATGCGAAAGTCGAAGCCGTTGCTGATGATCTGGCGTCTATCATCCTAGATGCTCGGATGGAAGAAGAGGGCTTTGCCCGTAGTAGCCTTAACCCATTTTTATTTCCCGGTGAAAAATAGTCACTAAAAGAGAGTAATCACGATGGCAGACTCCACCGCCGAACTATACCGCCAGCTTCCTGCTGTTGATAAACTCCTCCAACTTGACGAGGTGCAAACCCTCGTCATCGAGTCAGGACACCACTGGGTAACCGAGCAGTTGCGAGAGATGCAACAGCAAGCTCGCGAGTATATCCGACAACATAGTCAGTTGCCCGCTTGGCATCCTGATTGGGTTGCTGAGTTGGTTAGGCGCCATGGTGCTTTACAAGAAAGCGCATTAAAACCCGTATTTAACCTGACGGGAACGGTGCTGCACACCAACCTTGGTCGCGCGGTGATGGCCTCTTCAGCGATTGCTGCCGTTAATAAGGTGATGAGCTCACCTGTGACTTTGGAATACTCTCTTGATGGCGCGACGCGAGGGCATCGTGATCGCGCTTTGGCTGAATTGCTATGCCAACTCACGGGCGCCGAAGATGCTTGCATTGTGAATAATAATGCTGCTGCCGTATTATTGCTTTTGGCGACGGTGGCTCAAGGCAAGCAAGTTATTGTTTCACGTGGTGAATTAGTTGAAATAGGCGGTGCTTTCCGAGTACCGGACGTGATGGCACAAGCAGGCTGCCAATTAGTCGAAGTAGGAACAACCAATCGGACTCACCTACGTGATTATGCGGGCGCTATTAATGAGCAAACCGCGTTATTGATGAAGGTGCACACCAGCAACTACAGTATTGAAGGGTTTACCGCGGAAGTTGAAGGCGCTGAATTGGCGGAATTAGGTCAACAGCATCAGTTGCCGACCGCAATTGATTTAGGCAGCGGATCAATGATCGATATGACCGCCTATGGACTACCTGCCGAGCCAATGCCGCAAACGTACCTTGCTCAAGGGATTGACCTTGTTTCTATTTCTGGGGATAAGCTACTGGGAGGGCCGCAAGCAGGGATTATTCTCGGGAAGAAAAAGTGGATTGAAGCCATTCAAAAGCACCCGCTTAAGCGTGCCTTACGTGCTGATAAAATGACGTTAGCCGCATTAGAGGCTACATTAAAACTCTATTTAACGCCCGAAAAACTGGTCACGGAGCTTCCAACACTACGCTGGTTAACACGTAGTGCCGATGAAATCAAAGCGCGAGCTGAACGTTTGATCGTTCCATTACAAGCCTTCTATGGCGATAAATTTGTCGTAGAAATGGAGCCTTGTTTATCCCAAATTGGTAGCGGCTCATTACCGATTGATAGGCTACCGAGTTATGCCGTGACGTTTACGCCATTTGATGGGCGGGGCAATACGTTGGCCTTACTGACGGCACGTTGGCGTCACACCGACCAACCAGTAATTGGTCGATTAAAAGATGGCAAATTATGGCTAGATCTCCGTTGCTTAGATGATGAACATGGATTATTGCAGGTATTGTTGTCATGATTTTTGCTACTGCTGGCCATGTTGACCATGGTAAAACATCGCTAATTCAATCAGTCACTGGGGTGAATACGGCGCATTTACCCGAAGAAAAAAAACGGGGTATGACCATCGACCTCGGCTATGCTTATTGGCCTCAACAAGATGGTAGTTCAATCGGTTTTATCGATGTTCCCGGACATGAAAAATTTTTAGGGAATATGTTAGCGGGGGTCGGCGGGATCAACCATGCCTTGCTGGTGGTTGCTTGTGATGATGGGGTCATGGCGCAAACGCGAGAGCATTTAGCGATTTTACGTTTAGCTGGTTGCCAAAATATAACAGCTATTTTGACGAAAGCAGATAAAGTTGATGCAGAGCGAATTGCACACATTTCTTTGCAAGTGAAAAATGAGCTACAGCACCAAGGTTGGCCTGACGCTGCGATATTTGTGACCTCGGCCAATGATGGACGCGGAATTGCGGAATTACAGGCTTACTTACAACAATTACACCAGCAAAGAGCCGATCACCAAAATCGTCAACAACGTTTTCGTTTAGCGATTGACCGTGTATTCCATGTCAAAGGGGCCGGTATTGTTGTCACAGGCACAGCCTTAGCAGGGCAAGTGCAGCTTGGTGATACTTTATGGTTAACGGGCGCTGACACCACTGTTCGTATTCGGGGGATCCACCGCCAAAATCAGCCAGCAGAGCTAGCTCAAGCGGGTGACCGGGTTGCACTCAATTTAGCAGGAGATATTGATAAAGCGGCTATTACACGTGGTGATTGGCTGCTATCAGAGAAGCCTTTCGCTGCGGCAACAAGAGTGATTGTTGAATTAGAGTGTGATTCGGTGATTAAACATTGGCAGCCGGTCCATTTATACCATGGTGCGAGCCATATTACAGGTCGAGTCTCATTATTAACCGAACTTGGCTCGACGCCCTTACTCGCGGAACTCATTCTCGATACACCGTTGTGGCTTGTGGATAATGACCGCCTCATCATTCGTGATATTAGTGCGCGAGAAACACTGGCGTCAGCAAGAGTGATCCGGCTTACCTCTCCACGTCGAGGTAAGAGATTACCTGAATTCATTGAATGGTTAACTCGCCTCTGTATGACAAATGATGAACTTACCCATCTGAAATTACAGTTGCCTAATGGTGAGTTAGATTTAAAGCGTTATAGTTGGGCTCGTCAATTAACCCCGCCCGCCCTTGAACAGCTATTATCACAGGTTGAACTCGTTCGCGTAGGGGATTTGGCTCTTTCTGCTTTTAAAGCCCAAGTGGCGAAAGAACGGCTCGTTCAAACATTAGAAGATTTCCATGAAGTGCACAGTGACCAAATTGGGGTTGGGAAAGCACGCTTAAAACGCATGGCATTACCGACAGTAAGTGAATCATTAGTTTTTAAATTAATTAATGAGTTGATTGCTGATGAGCGTATTAAACAGACCCGTGGTTGGCTACACATGCCACAACATGGGTTAGTCTTTGATACGGAACAACAACAAATTTGGCAACAAATAGCGCCTTTATTCCCTCGAGCCGAGGCATGGTGGGTCCGTGATCTGGCTAAAGAAATCAATCATGATGAAGACGCTGTCCGACGTGCGATGAAAAAAGCGGCACAAATGGGGCTAGTGACGGCGATTATCCGTGACCGCTACTACAGTAGTGATCAAATAAAGCAATTTGCCGAGCTTATTTTGCGTTACTGTACGCATAAAGGAGAAATAGGCGCCGCTGATTTTCGCAATGAATTAGGGATTGGTCGGAAATTGGCGATTCAAATTCTTGAGTTTTTCGATAGAAGTGGCTTCACTAGACGCAAAGGCGATGGGCACTTTTTACGAGATAAAGGCATTTTTGTTGAATAGATTTATCGTCTAAATTAGTTAAAATAGCCAGTCTGTGGCGGCCTTTATCTGTTGGAGGTCGTCGATACTTACATATTTTGTGGTAAACCCGATGAAGAAAAGAGTATTTTCCGCCGTTTATCTAACACTGATATTCATTGCTTCCCTTTTCCTAGTCTTCGAGAAAACGAGTGTGATTTACCCCGGATTGATCTCGGTAAGTGTTTATGCCGTTATCTTTGGGGTGCTCTATCTTGTCTCAGCTAGATGGTTATTCTCTGCCGTTGTTACCAGTACGCTGTTTATTATTATTAAATTCCTTAACCAACTCAAAGTTCACTATTATAAAGAGCAATTATTTTATTCCGATATTAATATCATGACGGATACGTCAAATATGGGAACCTTGGGGCATTATTGGTTAGCTGGCGTTGCATTGATCGGATTATTGATTTTGTTAATCATTAATGCAGTGCTTAGTTGGCGTCTATTACGCCCAACGAAAACATTTTCTTGGCGATTAATCGGCATATTACTTGGCGTTGGTGGCTATTTTGGCGCGAGCTTTGCGGCCTCCCATTATTACAACCAATGGACGGAGACCTTACCTAAAGGTAGAGGAACCGTTACCAACTTGGTTATGTCGGCGAAAAATTCAAATTACCATTCCCCCCAAATTAAAGGTTCATCTGATTATTTTATACAAAAAGCGGCAACGGTATCATTACCCGCATCTGATATAACAGAAAAACCGGATATCTTATTGTTATTACAAGAGTCCACTGTTAATCCAAGCATCTATAAATTACCAGACGGCACTAAACTACCCGATTTATTTATGTTTCAACAGGATAACGAGTTGATCGCGCATAGCCGTATGCGAGTGCAAACTTTCGGGGGAGGAACTTGGTTGTCTGAATTTGCCGCTTTAACAGGGCTAAACAGTGATGACTTTGGCTCGCAAAAAAGTGGTGTCTTTTACTTTATTGTCGATCATCTAAATAACAGCTTGTTTAAAGAGATGAAGGCAAATGGTTATTATACCGTCGTTCTGACGCCATTTAACCGTGGTGCTTACCATTCAGGCCATGCTTATCAAACATTAGGTGTCGATAGAATTATTCAGCCTCAAGAGTTGGGTTACCCAGGAAAATTACAAGATAACTTATGGACGATCAGCACTGAAGATATGCTGAAATATGTCAAAGAAATCTTAGCAAAAGAGACTGATAAACCAGTATTTATTTTCTCGTTAACCATGTATGAGCATGGCCCTTATAAAGAGAGCCATCATGATGATTATGGCTTAAAAGGGAAGGTAAAAAATGCAGACTCCGTTGGTGAATTTAGCCATTATATGGAAAAAATCGTCGCGTCTGATAACGCGATACGCGATTTTGTAGAATTTATGGCGAAGCGCGAACGTCCATTAATGTTTTTATATTTTGGTGACCACCAGCCGGGGATCAGCTTAAATCAATATCAATCTGAATTTTCTAACCCCGCCTTTATCACACAATTTACGTTACGTGATAATTTGAAATCGGGTAATCAGATTAAAACGGGTCCGTTAACCGATATTGCTTTCCTTGGAGGGATAATATTAGAGCGTGCAAATTTACATGTTTCCCCGTTCTATGAAGCGAATATTAAGATGCGTCATTTGTGTGATGGCAAGTTAGATGACTGTGAAGATAAAAAATTATTAGAGAGTTATCACCACTACATCTATCACACATTACAGGCGGCGAATAAAAACGTCGAGGAATAAGGGGTAGGAAAATAGCGGGGCTGTGCTCCGCTATTTTTTATCTCCGCTGCAATCACTGGCGAGTCGCGAGGATCACACTAGAGGCTTTCACTAAGGCGATGATATCGACCCCTTTAGTGAGCGCCATCTCTTTTAGACTTTCATTGGTGATCACGGCGGTTAGCTCAACACCTTTATCGGTGACGAGGAGAACGGTACTGTTGACGGCGCCTTCAATAATATTGCTGATTTTACCGTTGAATTGATTACGGGCTGAAAATTGCAAACCACAGTCCGGTGTGGCGAGTACCACCCAAGGGGCCTTAATAATAGCGACCGCCTCTTTGCCTACCTCTAACCCCAAGGTTTTGCAGCTTTCACAGGTAATGACGGTGGTAAGTTGTTCTCCGTTGCCTAAACTGAGCACCACTTCGTTGTTAACTGCACCTTCTTTAATTTCACTAACTGTACCGATTAATTGGTTACGAGCAGAAACCTGCATGATTTACCCCCTCTCTTTAATAGTAAAAACGACTATTAATTAGAATAAAGGTAAATGTTTAAGTAATCTAAATTATCAATCGTGTTCGTGGATAAGATCACGCCAAGCGTTATGGTGAATTAAACTCCAACTCATAGATATCCCCACGGCAGATGATTTCACTGTACTCAATGATCACGCCACCTTGCAGGGTGCTAGTTTGTTTCACCTGTAATAATGGAGCCCCTACCGTTGTGTTTAACCAATTTGCATACTCTTCATTGCAACTGATCGCTTTCACTTTATGTTGCACGTGATTGAAAGTGATACCTTGGCTTCCCCATAGGGCATAGAGAGAGTCGGTCAGTTTTTCCGGTTCAGGAAGATATTGAGCAGGAATATAGTTATTTTCAAAAGAAACAGGCTGACCATTTGCGATACGGATACGCCTTAATTGCGCGATTTGGCTACCAACAGCTAAACCTAGTTTTGCGGCAATATCGGCCGTTGCTTCGGTGAGTGTGCGCAATAACCACTGTGTGGTGACTGTACCACCTGCTTTAATCACTTGAGAGGTAAAACCACTTTCATGTGATAACGAATAACCTAGATATTTTGCGACTTGAGTACCAACCCCTTGCTGCCGAACAACGGCTCCCTTTTTTTCAAGAGATTGCATTGCTTTACTGATTGTCACTCGAGAAAGATTTAACTGTTGTGCAAGATAGCGCTCTGCTGGAAGATAATCGCCTGCATCCACAATTTTGTGCTCAATCGCGGATTCAATCGCTTGTTGCAATTGGCGATACAGAGGCATTGTGGAATTCACATCTAGTTGATTCTTAATCCATTCAAGAAAGCGTACTTGCATTGTATTTTTCCATAAAACTTTCAACAAATTAAGTTTATAACAGAGTTCAGGATATGCATAATATCATCGATTGGACTTACATTGGCATTATTTTTTAACTGATTGGACTGGTATTGGACTTAATTGCTGCTAATATAATTAGTGTTGTTAAGGAAAGTACTGGGAGTAAAAATGGGCCTGAAACCCAACATTGAAGCGGCGATACTTGGATGCTTATATGGTCAGGCTACAGGGGATGCCATGGGCATGCCTTCTGAACTATGGCGCCAAGACAAAGTTCAACAATTTTTCGGCTGGATAGATCACTTTTTACCAGGGCCAGACGAAAATATTGCCGCGATTGGGTTTCGTGCTGGTGAAGTGACGGATGACACTCATCAAGCAATTGCGTTAATGGATGCGATTATCGCTTGTAATGGTCAGGTAGAGCCGAAGGTGGTTGCACAAAATATTTTAGCGTGGGCAGACCGCATTAATGCCTTTGATAAAAATATTTTTGGACCAACATCCAAGCAATCTCTATTAGCTATTCAAGCAGGCGTTCCAATTAACGATATTGTGTCAAATGGTGTCACTAATGGTGCGGCAATGCGGATAGCCCCTGTAGGGTGCATTGCTTCAACTGCTGATCGCAATCAATTTATAAAAACCGTTGAAGCGGCTTGTATCCCGACACATAAGTCGGACATTGCGATTGCAGGTGCCTGTGTCATTGCTTGGGCAATTAGCCGAGCTATCGAGCAAACTCCATGGCCTCAAATAAAACAAGAACTTCCACTACTCGCCGATGAGGTGCAACAGTTATATGCCTCAACGTTTAGTCCATCTTTAGGCCAACGAATTTTATTGGCCTTTAAGAAGGCTAGTGAGTTGCAAACATGCTCTCCTCAAACAACACTTAAAGAGCTGTACGATTTTATCGGGGCCGGTATGGACACGATAGAGTCTATTCCCTGCGCTCTGGCCATAGTTGACCTAACAAATGGTGATCCTGTCATGTGTGCGAAATATTGTGCCAACCTGGGGGGAGACACGGACACCATTGGTGCTATGGCCGGAGCGATTTCGGGAGCTTTGTCAGGTATTCAATCTTTTCCTGAAGAATGGATTGCAATGATTAACAATTCTAATAATATAGATTTTTATCCCTACGCAAAAATACTCAGCGCCTTACGTCATTAAGGAGAGTTGAATGAGTGCACTACCTGACGCTGCACAAAAAAATGAAGCATGGAAAATCGAAAATACAGGTATTGATATCGTACCTGAGCATGAGCGAACAGCCACTCCTCTTGAGTTATTTTGGATCTGGTCTGCCGCGAATATCGGGATCCTCGGTATTGTTTATGGCGGAATTATTGTTTCTTTTCGTCTCTCTTTCGTGCAATCGCTGCTCGCGGCGATTATCGGTATAGCCAGCTTCGCATTAGTTGGTTACATCAGTTTATCTGGCCAAAAAGGCCGCACCTCCACACTAACACTCTCGCGAACCATTTTCGGCAAAACAGGGAATATAGCCCCGACATTTTTCAGTTGGGTCACTTTGATGGGATGGGAAGCCATCAACATGATCACTGGGACACTGACATTAAAGGCGCTTTTTCAGGTGCTTGGATTTAGTGATTCAGTGACATTAACCGTTGTCTGTATGGTGTTATTTGGTGGTTTAGCTATCACTATTAGCCTACTCGGGCAAGCAACGGTTGTGGTTATGCAAAGCTGGATCACGCGTATCTTTGGCACCATGACCTTGATTGCTGCGCTGTATATTATTTGGCATACAGATTGGCAGGCAGTGTTATCCATGCCTTCTGGTAGCTGGCTAACGGGCTTTTTACCTGCTGTCTCAATTATTGCGGCAGGAACAGGTATTGGCTGGGGGATTGCAGGAGCAGATTACAGCCGTTATCAAAGCGAACGGTCATCAAAATCATCTATTTTTAATGCCGTCACATTTGGAGCGATGCTACCGCTATTTATTCTGTTATTTACAGGGATTTTGCTGTCGGCACGCTTGCCGGAATTAGCTTCCGCTGAAAACCCGATTGCGTTAATTGGTGCAGAGCTGCCAAGTTGGATGTCTATCCCTTATTTATTAACGGCAACTGCGGGTATTATTACTATTGCGGTACTAAGCCTCTATTCTGCGAGTCTCAACTTACTGACGATTGGCATAAAAATTCGCCAAGTTTATGCGGTCGCAATAGATGCTATTTTAGTCATGGGTGTGGCGATTTATATCCTATTTATTTCAGGCGAATTTATTAATTCATTTATTGCTTTCTTACTATTTTGTGGCGTGTTCTTAGCCTCATGGGAAGCGGTATTTATGTTGGATTATGCCGTATTGCGTAGTCGCCAAGGTTATAAGTTTGAGCAACTGTTTGGTCAGTCGAACGCAGGAATTCGTTGGATACCGCTGCTGTGCTGGCTGTTAGGTGCGCTGGCTGGTTTGTTAGTCAGTGATAATGAGTTTATTAAAGGGCCTTGGGCAACAGGGATTTTTGAAGGCTCTAGTTTATCCATTCTTCTTTCATTTGTATTAAGCTTTTTGCTTTACGGCTTATACTTGATGTTTAGTCATTCAGCGGAGAAAGATTAATCATGCGTACCGTTGCCGTGATAGGGGCTGCTGCTGGTGATTGCGTTTTAAGCGTCGCGAGAATGCCACGTAGTGGTGAAGATATTGCAGCCCACGATCACGGCTGGCAAATCGGTGGCTGTGCATTTAATGTTCTTCGTGCTTTAGCTCGTCTACAACTCCCTATAATTAATGGTATTCGTGTGGGCAATGGCCAATGGGGACAGCGAGTTCGCCAAGCGCTATCAGAGCTTGGTGTGTCACCTTTTTTCGTTAGCGAAACCCAAGATAATGGTTGGTGCTTTGCATTAACAGAGCCTAACGGCGAAAGGACGTTTATTTCTATCGCGGGTTGTGAAGAAGAGTGGAATAGGGAGGAGCTACAAACTCTCGCTTTACCGAACGACAGTATTATCTATGCGAGCGGCTACGAACTAGGCTGCTTGCAAGGGGAAGCGTTACAACAATGGTTGCTGAATGACTGCCCAACACAAACCCTCGTTTTAGATTTAGGGCCAAGACTTGCAGCGCTTCCTCAGAATTTCTTACAGCAATTACCCGCCAATAGAACCCTTTTAACGGTCAACCGTGATGAGGCGCGTTTCCTCTGTGGTGAAGGTGACCTTGTAAGGTTGTCAGCGGAGTATGCGTATCGTCGTGGTATTACGCTGATTGTTCGCTTGGATAGCCAAGGTGCTTGGCTATGTCAACCGAATCAACAGCCACTGTTCGTGCCTGCATACCAAGTTGCCGTTGTGGATACGATTGGTGCTGGGGATGCACATACCGCAGGAGTATTGGCGGGATTATCCCAAGGCTGGTCATTACGCGATTGTGTTGACTTTGGTAACCAAGTTGCTGCCATCGTTGTCAGTAAGCAAGGCCCCGCGGGTGCACCGACATTAAGTGAAATTAATCAATCTGCACTATCACAAGCCATACCAGAAACTTTCGAATAGCTCACTGAGAGCATTATTTTATTTCTTTAGAAATAAAACCATTGTTACATTTACAGGTCTTAACTCTAAATGGATATTGAATGCGGCTTATATTGAGTCGTGAGAATGGTTTAATACTAAAAGATAATTAACATGAAATATTTAGTTACTGGTAGTGCAGGTTTTATCGGTTTTAGACTATGTCAGCGTTTATTAGATAGTGGTCATGAGGTTGTTGGGATCGACAACATGAATGCTTATTACGATCAGGGTCTGAAACAGTCTCGTCTACATATTCTTGAGCAATACCCTCAATTTCGTTTTATTCCACTTGATATTACCGACCGTGAAAAAGTCGTGGTGTTGTGTACCCAAGAAGATTTTGACCGTGTGATCCATCTTGCTGCTCAAGCAGGAGTTCGCTATTCATTGCAAAATCCATTTGCTTATGCAGATAGTAACCTTTCCGGTCATTTGGCTATCTTGGAAGGGTGCCGACAGGCAAATGTCAAACACCTTGTGTATGCGTCTTCTAGCTCTGTGTATGGCATGAGTGAGCAAACTCCATTTAGTACCGATATGCCGACCGACCACCCAGTCTCCTTGTATGCGGCAACTAAAAAAGCCAATGAATTGATGGCACACTCCTATTCACATCTCTATCAGTTGCCAACCACCGGTCTGCGTTTCTTTACAGTTTATGGTCCGTGGGGGCGTCCGGATATGGCCTTATTCAAATTTACTAAGGCAATTTTGGCGGGCGAGCCTATCGATGTTTATAATAACGGCAATCTCAGCCGTGATTTCACTTTTATTGATGATATCGTGGAAGGGGTTATCCGTATTTCCGATATAATCCCACAAGCAGACCCAGAAAATGGTTCTCTTTCACCTGCACAAAGTCGTGCGCCATACCGTTTATACAATATCGGTAATGGTCAGCCTGTGAAGTTAACTGACTTTATTACTGCACTTGAAAAATCACTGGGCAAAAAGGCAATCAAAAACTTTTTACCGATGCAGGCTGGGGATGTGTATACCACATGGGCCGATACCGAAGACTTATTTAAGGTCACGGGATACCGCCCACAAGTTTCGATAGAGCAAGGGGTGCAGGCGTTTGTTGACTGGTATCAGTCATACTATCACCTGTAATTTGTCGCTGATGAAGGATCCCTTGTCATACACTAAGATGGATTTGAGAGGTCAGTTTTGAAAATAGCAATTGCGGGTACAGGCTATGTGGGTCTGTCCAATGCCATGTTACTGTCACAACACCACGAAGTGGTGGCAGTCGATATCATTGCCGAAAAAGTGGCGATGCTTAACAACAAACAGTCGCCAATTATCGATACCGAAATCGAGCAATTTCTACGCGAAAAAACACTCAATTTCCGAGCGACACAAGATATTGTCGAAGCCTATACTGGCGCACAATATGTGATTGTGGCGACCCCCACTGACTATGACCCTAAAACCAACTACTTTAATACCAAGTCAGTGGAATCGGTCATTCACGACGTGCAGAAAATCAATCCTGCCGCCACTATCATTGTGAAATCCACCATTCCGGTTGGCTTTACTGAGCGCTTACGTGAAGAGTTTGGCTACACCAATGTGATTTTCTCGCCTGAGTTTTTACGCGAAGGCCGTGCACTTTGGGATAACCTGCACCCTTCCCGTATTGTGGTAGGGGAGCGCTCTGAGCGGGCAGCGATTTTTGCTAACTTGCTGCTGGAAGGGGCCATCAAGAAAGATGTTCCGGTGCTGTTTACTGACAGCACAGAAGCCGAAGCGATTAAACTGTTTGCAAACACCTACTTGGCTATGCGCGTCGCCTATTTCAATGAATTAGATACCTATGCAGAAAGTCGCGGTTTGAACGCACGACAAATCATTGAAGGGGTGTCATTAGACCCGCGTATCGGTAGCCACTACAACAACCCCTCTTTCGGTTACGGCGGGTATTGTCTCCCTAAAGACACCAAACAGTTGTTGGCAAACTACGATGATGTGCCGAATAACCTGATTAACGCCATTGTGGAGTCTAACCGCACACGTAAAGACTTTATTTCCGATGCGATTATTGCCAAAGCGCCACGTAAAGTGGGGGTATACCGTTTGGTGATGAAGGCAGGCTCTGATAATTTCCGTGCCTCTGCGGTGCAGGGCGTGATGAAACGTATTAAGGCCAAAGGTATCGAAGTGATTGTGTATGAGCCGGTGCTAAAAGAAGATGAGTTCTTCCGCTCGAAAGTCTACCGTGACCTTGAGGCCTTTAAAGCGGACAGCGACATTATTTTGGCTAACCGGATGGTGCCTGAAATCGAAGATGTGGCGGATAAAGTGTATACCCGCGACCTATTTGGTAACGATTAACTCCCTTATTTTTTCTGATCTATCACTAGCCAGCTGTTATGCTGGCTAGCTCACAGTGGATACTTGCCATTCTTTAACTATAATCTGCAACAATCGCTAAGAAATGAATGTAGGTAATTGTTAGCATTGGTTGAAACAGATGGTACGGTGAAATGGCGAGCAATGAAAAATATAATAAAGTCACAAAAAAATGGGTATCAGGTCTATCAAAAAGAGAGTGATATCGATTATTGGCAAGTCATTGATGATTATATCCAAGGCAAAATTGTTGGTAAAAATCTCAATAGTGGCAATATGGAGCGCAGTGTCGCTCGTATTACGATTAATGGGAAAAACTACATCATTAAGTGTGAAAAAGAGCGCGATAGTCGTTTAGAAAAGCGAATTATGCGTATGGTGCATGGCCCTTATTTTTCCCGCCTACTTTATCGTTTAGTGCGTGCGCAAAATCAAGGTTGTACTATCACAAATGATATCTATTTTGTGGCCGAAAAGATGCGCTGCCGAGAATCCATTGAAACATGGATTATTGCCGAATATGTTGAGGGCACAGTACTTTCTGAGGTCCGCGATATCACGCCTTATTACCGCGAAATAGCAGCACTTATTAACCAACTCCATGCTTATGATTTAGCATCGAATGATATTCATGCAGGTAATCTGGTGCTCACCGATAATGGACTTAAAATTATCGATTTATCAGACTTTGGTCATCTCGCGATTTGCAAAGCGAATGACTTAATTGCATTAAAACGGTTTTATGGTATCGAACCTGATAAAAAGAATTTTATGTACCAATTTATCATGTTGCGAAATAACATTCGTCATTGGTCACGTAAAATACGTGGTAAGAAAACGCGTTTATAAATGTCGCGATATACGCCATTAACGCTGATTTAGCGTGATGATAATGCGTCCAAAAATTCAGGCACAAAGCTACCCGTTCCACGACAGCGTTGCTTTGCAATTTCGCCTGCTTGTTTCATGATGGCACATGTATTCGCGATATTGGCTAACCGATCTCCGGGTAATGCACAGCTTGCCGCAACAACGGCAGATAACCCACAACCGGTACCGACAACACGGGTCATTATTGGGTGGCCCCCAGAGATAGCCATCGTTCTTTGACCATCGGTAATATAGTCAATTTCTCCACTTATCACGACAATGGTTTGGGCTGTTTGGGCAAGAGATTGGGCGGCAGGTAGGGCATCATTCGTGGTGTTTAATGAATCGACACCTCGACCACCTTGGTTAAATCCTGCTAGCGCCATAATCTCAGACGCATTACCACGAACGGCAGTTGGCGATAAAGCCAGCAGTTCATGACAAAAGCGGGTGCGAAAGGTCAGTGCACCAGCCGCAACGGGATCTAACACCCATGGCTTTTCAGCTTTTTTAGCACTGTGTACCGCTAATGCCATGGCATTTTGGCGGTTTGCGGTCAATGTGCCTACATTAATTAATAAACCATCAGCAATAGCAGCAAATTGCTCCGCTTCTTCGGGTTCAATCACCATAGCAGGGGAACAGCCGAGGGCTAATAAAATATTAGCAGTAAAGGTTTGTACAACGTCATTGGTCATACAATGGATCAGGGGTGAATGTTCAATAAATCGCTGCTTAGTTTTTGAAATTTGCTCTTCTGAAGTCGTTTCAAATTGCATCACTGTCTCCTATGTCACCTGATCTCGCCAGTCTTTGTTAACCTAAAATTAATCCGCCAAATAATTTTCTAATACCATTCCACCCGCACCTTGAGCGACGACTTCATAGGAGTCATTTGCTGGAAAAATACGGGTTTTAATATGTGGAAATGCAGCCATTTTCGCTTCTATCGACTTTTTCGTCATGGCAAAAAAATGGTTTTTAGGTGTCAATGTACCACCACATACCACAACATCCGGCTGTAATGTTAAAATAGCGTTTGCAATCGCAAGGCCATAATAATAGGCAGCTTCCTCTAGCACTTCTAAACATAATTTATCATCCATAGCGAGTGCTTGGAAAATAGTATGATAATTAATCTCCGATTCAGTGCTGACTAACTGATTAATGATTGAAAATTTTCCTAATCGAATTTGCTGAATAATGCGTGCTTTTATGGCCGATAGCGAACTGTATTGTTTTAAGCATCCATAAGAGCCACATTCACATCTTAACCCTCGAATATCAATCGTCGTGTGACCAAAAGCTTGAGCGGTACTGATTGGCGCAGGGGCAAAGGTATTATTGATGATGGTACAGCTACGTATGTCCGTATCACAAGTTGTAAATAAAAAACGTTGGCTTTTTGAATGATACCTTAAACGGTATTCGGCAAGCGCGGCAAAGGTGATACCACTGCCCAGTGTCACAAAACAGGGCACTTTATTATCAATATAATTGAATAGGCTACTGATCCGCTCATCATATTTAGTAAAGTCGACCTTATCTCGTTCTAGAATATGATCAATGGCGATGCCAATACCCAGTATTTTTTCGATTGTTAATTGGTGCTCAGATAATAACTGTTCAACTTTGATCAATAGGTGATCCAGCATATTTTCTGCTGTCTCTAGCTGTTCATTTTTTATTTTCAGCATGCCTAAAATATCTAATTTTAGGTTAAGCAACATAATGGTTGAGTAGAGATCGCTCATCTCAATCCCAACAACATACCCATCATCCGAGTTGATACTATACAATATTGGCTTGCGTCCCCCCGTTGATTCCCCCAATTCCGATGTCGAAATTAATTGGCTTTTACTTAACTCATCAAGCAGTCTTGCACAAGTCGCGGGTTTCATACTGGCTAATGATGATAGCTCTTCTGCTCTTACTGGCCCATGATTCAGGATTAGCCTATACAGCATTTTGAGTTTACGAGTTTTTGAATTTTTCGAGGTGCGAAATTCATTCAATAGTGTAAGTAACAAGTCATCACCTTTTTCTTATCAAGACACGCCGCGTCCAAGATTAGCAGATCTGCTCAAAAAATCCTGCTGTTTAAATAAGATCATAGCGAGAATCTTTTTATTAAAATGAGATTAAGATCGCTGATTGATTTTTAAATTACTTTATCATCACCTCATTCACTCTTTTGGGCACGATCCGGAGATTTCCATGCATAACACCAATGATATTTTAGAAAGCTTGCGTTTTATTGAATCACGTACAGCGACAAAACCAACGATTGGTATCATTTTAGGGTCTGGTTTGGGGCCATTTGCCGATACATTAGAAAATGCAGTCCATATCCCGTATAGCGAGATCCCACATTTCGCTAAGTCCGAAGCGGTTGGCCATGCGAATGAATTGGTGATCGGTACTATCGCAGGTAAAAATGTGGTCGCAATGAAAGGCCGTTTTCATTATTACGAAGGTTTTTCTCTCGACCAAGTCACTTTTCCTGTGCGCCTGATGAAAGCATTAGGTGTCGAGAAATTGATCATTACCAATGCTTGCGGTGCCGTCAATACTGACTTTAACCCCGGTGACCTGATGGTTATCACTGACCATATCAACCTAACTGCTAATAACCCGCTGATAGGGCCAAATAACCCGGAATTAGGTGTTCGCTTTTTGGATGTGAGCGAAGTTTATAACAAAGAGTTGCGCCAAGTGATCCTTGATGTTGCCAAAGAACAAGGCGTTTCGCTGCGCCAAGGTGTCTATGCCTGGTGGACTGGCCCGACTTATGAAACACCAGCCGAAATTCGCATGATTAGAACCTTAGGGGCGGATGCCGTCGGTATGTCAACCGTACCGGAAGCACTGGTCGCTCACCATTCACAAATCAAAACAGTGGGTATTTCCTGCTTAACCAATATGGCGTGTGGCATTTTAGAGCAACCATTAAGCCATGATGAAGTGATTGAAACTGCCGAGAAAGTGAAGGCGACATTCTTGAAATTAGTCACTGGCGTGATCGCTCGCTTCTAACTTATTCTCAAAACAATATAAAGAGTGCCATAGAACACCATGTAGGTAGGTATGAAATGAAATTAAAGGGGTTAGTTTTAGTTTCACTGGGCGCTTGCAGCTATGGCATTTTGTCAACATTGGTTGTATTGGCTTATCAGGCCGGATTTTCTTTGAATGATGTCATCGGTAGCCAAACCGTGCTAGGGGCGGTTCTGCTCTGGCTATTTGTTTTGATTGGCTCCGCCATTAGGCGAAAGTCACTCAGTTGGCCATCGAAGAAACAATCAATATTGATGTTATTGACGGGGACAACAACAGGATTAACTGGGCTATTGTATTACGCATCATTGCAGTATTTATCTCCTGCTTTAGGTGTTGTGCTATTTCTGCAATTTACTTGGATGGGGGTGGCGATAAATACGGCTGTAACTCGCCGAGCTCCTACAGCAATGACGCTGGTGTCAGTATTATTTATCTTAATTGGTACGACATTCGCTACGGGGTTGCTTAATACGATGCATATCCAATTCCATTGGTTAGGTGTTGCATTAGGTTTATGTGCTGCTTTGTCGAATGCGATACGTGTCTATGTGAGTGGTGCACTCGCGGTGAAAACCGATCCTATGATGCGTTCCGCAATTATGGTAACGGGGGGAGCGATACTCACTTCAGTCATTGTACCTCCTACCTTTTTATGCCATTTCTCAACATTTAACTCACTCTTTTTTTCTTATGGATTACCCTTAGCCTTTTTTGGCTCTTTTTTTGGTATGTGGATGTTTGCTAAAGGAACTCCACTTATCGGAACGAGCCTTGCGACAATTTTAAGCTCAATGCAATTACCTGTAACAATCTTGCTGTCTGTTACCGTCTTACATCTACCTCTCGAATTCATTCAGTTTGTAGGCGTTGCCATTATCTTATTCGGTGTCACTATTGCTGAAGTGAAAATAAAAACAAATAAACAAATGCTCTTGAATAAACTGAGGCGCAGTAAGGCGACACGTTAATCAACGTTTAAACTCATCGAACAATATGTCCCGTATGAGTTAGCCAATAATGCTGCCAACCTAAAGAATGACGAGTATAACTCCAAATGGAGACTTGTATGAATATTAAAACCCGCTTAAAAATTATGTTGTTTTTGCAATATTTTGTCTGGGGAAGCTGGTTAGTGACGCTCGGTGCCTATATGATGAAAACACTCAATTTCTCAGGTGCCGAAGTCGGAATGGTTTATAGTTCTAAAGGGATTGCCGCCATTTTGATGCCGGGCATTATCGGAATAATTGCAGATAAATATATTCCCGCGAATCGGTTATATATGATCTGCCATATTATTTGTGCAGGCTCCTTATTCTACGCTGCAACAGTTACTGACTCGACATTGATGTTCTGGATCATGCTAATTAATGCGATGGCATTTATGCCAACCATTGCTTTATCCAACTCAATTAGTTACTCCTCATTAAGCCAATACCAATTAGACTCTGTGGCTAATTTCCCATCAATCCGAGTGTTTGGTACGGTAGGTTTTATTATTGCTATGTGGAGCATTAGCTTATTAAAATTTGAATTAAGTAGCATGCAGCTCTATATCGCAGGAAGTTGTTCGTTATTGTTGGCACTATATTCTTTGACACTACCTCATATTGCCGTGAATAAAAAAGCTATCTCAAGTAGTTGGGTCAGTAAACTGGGCCTTGACGCTTTGGTGTTATTTAAAAAAACTATTATGGCTGTCTTCTTTTTATTTGCGATGTTATTAGGCGCTGTTTTACAAATAACCAATACGTTTGGCAGCCCATTCCTACATGATTTTGCTCGTGACCCGCTATTTCAAGATAGTTTAATCGTACAGTATCCATCTATTTTACTGTCTATCTCACAAATGGCAGAAGTTGGTTTTATTTTAGCCATTCCATTTTTCTTGAAGCGTTATGGCATTAAAACTGTCATGTTATTAAGTATGTTCGCTTGGACATTAAGATTTGGTTTCTTTGCTTTTGGTGACCCTTCTGCAATAGGTTTAATGTTCTTGATCTTATCCATGATTGTTTATGGATGTGCTTTTGATTTCTTCAATATTTCGGGTTCTATTTTTATTGAAAAGGAAGTTGATAATCGAATGAGAGCAAGCGCTCAGGGGCTATTTATGACAATGGTCAATGGTGTCGGCGCTTATTTTGGGGCGATATTAAGTGGTCTCGTCGTTGACTACTTTAGCGTCGATGGCGTAAAAGATTGGCATACCATTTGGCTTGTTTTTGCCTCTTATACTGTTGTTCTTGCTGTTATTTTCTACTTCACGTTCCACTACCATCATGATAGGAAAGGTGAACTTGCAGCAGCAAAAGGGTAATGTATTTTATTCGATAGGAGATAAACTGCCCCCTACAATTGGAGGGCAGTTTGCATAATCATTAATGTTCAGCTTGAGAACCCCAAATTGCTTTTGAAACTGGGATTGTCGTAAATTCCTTAATGATTTGATTATAGGTTTCTTCAGGTTTCAGTGACTTAAATTGTTCGGGATAGATGAATTTCGCTAGATACTCCATACCGACAATATTGTAAGGGTGGTTATAAAAATTATGGTAAACGCCATATAGGCGGTTATTTTTTACTGCACTGATTTGGTTAAAACCAACACGTTTTTTGAGCCGTTCAAAACCACGTTGATTTTCGTCTTCAGTTACGCCATAACCAAAGGGTGCTGCAATATTATTTTTATTGACCCAACGAGAGCCTGTAACAATATAGACATCAGGCTTAGTGGCAATCACTTGTTCTAAAGAGACAGTACCAGAAGCGCCAGGCAAGAATTGGCTACCAATATTATCTGCACCAATTGCCTGTACTAACCCACCCCAACCTGCGTTGTTATGGGTGAAGCAGCAGCTATCGCTACCATTTGCGCCCGCTTTGGCTTCAATAAAAACACGTGGTTTATTTTCAATTTTTGCAGTCGTTTTCTGGATATCAGACAAGCGTGTGTTGTAGAAATCAGTATATGCTTTGGCCTCTTTTTCCTTATTGAGCACTAATCCAAGTATATCGACGCTAGCTGGCGTATTTTTGACGGGCTGTAAGAAAGTATCAATATATAGGACAGGAATATTGGCATCTTTTAAGCGGCTGACAACACCTGAACCTTCTAAGGCTGGCTTTGCACGCAGTTGCGCAATTAATACATCCGGTTTTTGCGCAATAACCACTTCTGTATTGACCTCACCTTTATCATTAAACCCCATGTCTGGGATTTTCTGCATATCCTCTTGCCATTTTTTCTCCAGTAACGTTACTGTTTGTGGATCAGATTTTTTAAGGTTGTTGTTCCATGCAACAACACGACTAAATGGATCGTCCCTATCAAGCAAAGCAAGGGTTAAAATATCTCGGCCATCCTGTAGCACAACACGTTTAGGCTCTTGCTTTAACGTGATTTTTTGACCGTCCATATCGGTGATTGTGATTGGATAAGTCGTTGCTAATGCTGAAAATGAGAGTGATGTGATAAATGTTATTGAGAGCAGGTGATTAACTATCTTCATATTTAGACCCCTTTTGAGCAAGATTAGATAATAACAATTATCATTATCATATGTAAAATATCCGGAACAATAACCTATAATCTTTTTCTATTTATTGATGAGTTAATGTTTTTTTTGATTTAATTCATCAGGTTATAATCTTAATCATTTGAATAAGTTTTCGGGTGGCGTTAAGAAAGAGAGGAGAAAAATGTACCTCGATTAGCGGAGAAGTACGCTGTAAGCGACTGATGATAGGATGATATTTGCAGTTGAATAAGGTGGGTGTTGAAGTTATCCCTGCATTTTTCGGCGTGTAGCACCTTCTTTTAGCCTTATAGCAAAAGTAAGTATAGTTTACTGATATGCATTAGTTTCAATAGATTGTATGGATTACGTTAATACTATCAAGGCCAGCGAATACAGTGTATCGGCTGGCTTGGTAATATGTTTTAAAATACTATTCGATATTCTGAATTTGCTCTCTCATTTGTTCTATCA
Organism: Providencia sp. PROV267; assembly: GCF_028477825.1. NCBI lineage: Bacteria > Pseudomonadati > Pseudomonadota > Gammaproteobacteria > Enterobacterales > Morganellaceae > Providencia > Providencia sp. PROV267. The sequence goes on from NZ_JAMPLX010000019.1 coordinate 143,236, forward strand.
AGACCTTTAACTCAACTGCAGAGTTAGTCACTTCACTATTGATAGACTTTGACGCTAATGTATTGGATTCACGGTTAAATTCTTGCATCATAAAATCTAAACGTCGGCCATTTGCATCTTTCTTTTTAAGAATATTGCGGGTCTCTTTAACATGAGCTTCAAGCCTATCAAGCTCTTCAGCGACATCAATACGTTGAGCGAGCAAAATCAGCTCTTGCTCTAAACGATTACTATCGACTTGAATATCAGCCTCTTCTAACTTCGCCTGTAAACGGTCACGTTGCCATTGTAAAATTTCAGGCATATGCTGACGAACTTTGGCTACTTCCACTAAAACACCATCAAGGCGCTGCTCAATAAGAGCGTGTAACGCAGCACCTTCAGCTTCTCGACTTTGAATGAAAGCATCTAAGGTCTCATCAAGGCCAGCTAATAGCTGCTCACTGATAGCATCTAAATCTTGCTCTTCAGCGGACATAACGCCTGGCCAGCGCAGAATTTCAAGTGGGTTAATTTCACCTTCGTGGCTGTAGTTTTTTACCCAGTTAGCCGCACTAATAATTTGGCGAGCTAGATCCTCATTAAGGATAAGCTCTCCACGTTTTGCACCATCTAATTCAAAACGTAAGTTACACTCGACTTTACCGCGAGTAAGGCGTGCACGGATCCGCTCGCGGATCACCGGTTCAAGGCTTCGAAATTGTTCAGGTAGGCGGATATATGTTTCTAGGTAACGTTGGTTTACGGAACGCAGCTCCCAGGCCGCACTCCCCCATTCACCCTTGATGTCACGGCGGGCAAAAGCGGTCATACTACGGATCATAATTCGTTCCTATCAAAATGAATACTAGAAGGATTATAGCGCTATGCGCGATGTCAGGATAGGCATTATCGGTTTAAGGACGTATAATGCGCGGCAATTAAGTTGAAAATGGAGATAACACCATGCGTCCAGAAGGCAGAATGGCAGACCAAATGCGTCCGATTAAAATATCACGCAACTATACTAAGCATGCGGAAGGCTCTGTTCTTATTGAGTTCGGCGACACTAAGGTGTTATGTAATGCAACAGTAGAGGAAGGTGTACCTCGTTTCCTAAAAGGGCAAGGTCAAGGTTGGGTTACCGCTGAGTATGGCATGTTACCTCGCGCAACCAACTCACGAAATCAACGTGAAGCAGCCAAAGGGAAGCAAACAGGCCGTACAATGGAAATCCAACGCCTGATAGCACGCTCTCTACGTGCTGCGGTTGACCTTAAAAAATTAGGTGAGTACACCATTACCTTAGATTGCGACGTAATACAAGCCGATGGCGGAACACGTACCGCTGCAATTTCAGGTGCTTGCGTTGCGTTGGTTGATGCCCTCAATAAAATGGTTGAACAGGGTAAACTTGCACAAAGCCCACTAAAATCTATGGTTGCAGCAGTTTCTGTCGGAATCGTTGATGGTGAAGCATTGTGCGATCTTGAATATGTCGAAGATTCAGCAGCAGAAACCGATATGAATGTTGTGATGATGGACGATGGTCGCATGATCGAAGTTCAGGGAACAGCAGAAGGTGAGCCGTTTAGCCATGATGAGCTTTTATCCTTATTAGCGCTAGCAAAAACGGGGCTAGGATCGATTTTTGAAGCTCAACGAGAAGCGTTGAAATAAAGTTATTTTTAATAGGCGGCTGAAATAGTCGCCTTTTTTATGTTCGGCGATTTGGTAAATATCGCCAGAGATATGCAACCTAATATATAGATGTTAACGATTGAGGAGATTGACCCATGAAAGCCTATCAGCGCGAATTTATAGAACTTGCCATGAAAAAACAGGTACTAAAATTTGGTGAGTTTACGCTGAAATCAGGCCGTAAAAGCCCTTATTTTTTTAATGCGGGTTTATTTAATACGGGGCGTGATTTGGCATTAGTTGGTCGCTTCTATGCCCAAGCGCTTAAGGAAAGTGCGATTGAGTGTGATGTGCTGTTTGGGCCTGCTTATAAAGGCATACCGATTGCCACAACCACGGCTGTCGCCCTTGCTGAGCATCATGATGTGGATATGCCATATTGCTTTAATCGTAAGGAAGCAAAAGATCATGGTGAGGGAGGCACTCTGGTTGGGAGCCCATTACAGGGGCGTATTGTTGTGGTCGATGATGTTATTACGGCAGGTACTGCTATCCGTGAGTCGATGGAAATTATTAAGCAACACAATGCAACGCTAAATGGTGTTCTGCTCTGCCTTGACCGTCAAGAGAAAGGGAAAGGTGAGATCTCTGCTGTACAGGAAGTTGAGCGTGATTATCACTGTAAAGTGTATTCTATTATCACCATGAGCGACTTGATCGCTTATCTGGCTGAACGTGAGGATATGCAGCAACACCTTATTGCGATGAAAGCTTATCGCCAGCAATATGGTATTTAATGTATTACACGTTGTTGGCTTTAAATTGGGCCGGAAATTAAGGGTGACTTGCCATAGTTACCCTATCAGTTTGCATAAAAGATGCCGAAGTAGCAGGCCTCTCTCTACAAGCAGTACTTTAGCTTTCAGTGAGTGTTAACTCAGGGAAATAACCCACTAAAAGAAAAAAGCCCTCGCCCAAAGAGTGGGCGGGGTGAGTAGTAGTTTAATCTGTTATTGTAACTGAGCTAAAATTAAAGGCCAGCGAGATTCAAATTCTACCGTTGGGCGATAGCGAAATTCTGAACGGACAAAACGCGATAGCATCCCTTCACAAAAAGCAAGTAATTGCGTTGCCAATAGGGATTCATCATGGATAAAGCCTTGACCGTCACGTATTTTTTTCTCTTTTAATACCTGCCGTAGCTGTGACTCAATCCGTTCAAAGAGCTGATTGATACGCCCTTGTAGCCTATCTTGCTCAAACATGAGCGCATGGCCTGTCATAATACGGGTTAGGCCAGGGTTTTTTTCTGAAAAACCTAAAATAAGCGCTAAAATCAATTTAATACGAGTTAACGTATCTTTTTCATCATTCAGGATAAGATTGATACGCGATACTAAAGAGTCCTCAATAAACTCAATTAAACTATCGAACATTTTGGTTTTACTTGGAAAATGTCGATAGAGTGCGGCTTCTGATACACCAACATTTGCCGCTAGTTTTGCGGTTGTAATTCGTTGACTACCATCACTACTTTCTAACATCAGCGCAAGTGATTGTAAAATCTCTTCGCGCCTGTTGCGTTTTTTTGTTATCGCTTTTTCTGCCATGTCTGATAAGACCCCTGCTAAAACAGCAAAACAAACTATCTAAAATTTTGCCCTGAGTAAATAGCCATCAAAGGGCAAAAAGAAGATAAAATAGGACGGTTTGTATGAGAGCTTATTAATTCCAAAGGTCTATTCTTGTTATCTATGGTTAGATGCACGCTCGTAACACTTCGTGTTAAATGAAGATATAACTATTCCTTGTTGTTGGAACGCTTTAAATCCTCTGAACACATTAGCGTATCAGCCCTCAATACGGTAAGACTTGAGGTTTTTTGTTAGAGATATCAAACAAACGTAGCACAACACATTCAACTCATCATTATTGTTAGCATTATTAAGACCCGTTGCATCAACGGATCTTTTGTCGTGATAAACAAGTGAGGGTTGAATAACAATACCCCTGGTAACAGAGCCCTTTTACTATAACGACACCGCCTATTTTCCGGTTAATTTACTGATAATTTTATTTTTATTCCGCCACTTAACATAGCGTTGATATTACCAGTAAAGCTTTGAATTAGGATTATGCAGATTTATTGACGACCTGAATGACCGAAACCACCGGCTCCACGCTCTGTAGCATCAAAGTCATCGACGATATTAAATTCTGCTTGAACAACGGGTACAAAGACCATTTGAGCCATGCGCTCACCTGGTTCTATTGTAAAGGTCTGGTTGCCTCTATTCCAAACAGACACCATCAGTTGGCCTTGATAGTCAGAGTCAATTAAGCCTACTAAATTACCGAGTACCACGCCGTGCTTATGACCGAGGCCTGAACGAGGGAGGATCACCGCTGCAAGTTGCTCATCAGCAATATGGATAGCGAGGCCAGTAGGAATTAGTTCAGTCTGACCGGGTGCCAAATCAATTGGCGCGTCAAGGCAGGCACGTAGATCTAACCCTGCGGAGCCAGATGTCGCATAAGTTGGTAACGGAAATTCATTACCAATACGGGGATCAAGAATTTTTAGATCAATTTTTTTCATAACGTTGAAGTATCTCGTCTAATAAACGGTGGCTTAATTCAAGTTTACTACTGTGTGGTAAACGGACATCACCAAAGGCATCGAAAAGATGTAACGCATTATTATCACTGTTAAAACCATTATCAGCGAGAGAAACATCATTCGCGCAAATTAGATCCAACTGTTTTTGTTGGCGCTTTTGGCGTGCGTATTCTTCCACATTTTGGGTTTCGGCTGCAAACCCAACCACATAAGGGCGATTTTGCGTTAACTGACCAACACTCGCAACAATATCTGGGTTTTTAACTAATGTAATGGCAACTTCATCACCTTGCTTTTTGATTTTATTTTCTGCGATGGTTTTTGCACGATAATCAGCAACGGCAGCACAACCAATAAAGATATCCTGTTGTGCAATAGTGTGGTGGACTTGCTCATACATATCAAGAGCGCTGATAACATCAACTCGTGTGACTCCGGAGGGCGTTGCTAAATTCACTGGGCCAGCGATTAAAGTGACTTGTGCCCCGCGTTGGCTTGCCGCTTCGGCGATTGCAAAACCCATTTTCCCAGAACTGTGATTACTGATAAAACGGACGGGATCTAAGTCTTCACGAGTAGGCCCAGCAGTAATCATGATTTTTACACCTTGTAAGTTTGTTCGAGAGCGGAAATGCTCGCAAGTTAGGCGTACTATCTCGAGTGGGTCTATCATTCGACCCGGCCCAACGTCGCCACAGGCTTGGCTACCATTATCTGGACCCCAGATAATATATTGACGTTGTTTCAGTTTAATTAAATTTTCTTGTGTTGCGGTTGCCCGATACATTTGTTGGTTCATGGCAGGTACAACAGCAATGGGGGCTGCCGAAGCTAAACAAATTGTCGTGAGTAGGTCATTAGCCATACCTGAAGTGACCCGAGCAATTAAATCTGCGGTAGCCGGCGCTAATATGATGATATCTGCCCATTTGGCCAATTCAATATGGCCCATTGCGGCCTCAGCAGAGGGATCAAGTAAATCATCAGAGACAGGATGACCGGAAACCGCTTGTAGCGTCAAAGGGGTTATAAAGGCTTTTGCACCATGGGTCATAACAACACGAACTATTGCGCCTTCATCACGTAACCGACGGGTTAGTTCAGGAATTTTATACGCGGCAATACCACCACTAATGCCGAGAACTATTTTTTTACCTAATAGCTGTGTCATGGTTCTATCCATCTAATTATCGTGAAGAGCATCTTATCATATCAGAAATATCGTTGAGAGCACTGTATATATCATCACCCTTTTATTTTTGCGAAGCGCTACGCAAATTCACCAGTTATGCGTTGTTGTGCCTAGCGTCTGCATATAAAAGTGGGAGCGCAAAAGGAGAAATAGGGGGGTGATGATGGAATATGAAGAGAACTTACAGCCAAGGGAAAAACTGTTAGCTTATGGTGCGGTAGCACTGACTGACGTAGAGCTACTAGCGATTTTTTTACGAACAGGCAGGCAAGGGGAATCAGTAATTGAACTTGCGGAACGTTTGCTCAAAGAGTTCGGTTCTTTATACCTTCTTTTACAAGCGGATTACTCAAAGCTGTCGAAATGCAAGGGAATTGGTGTGTGTAAGTTCTCTCAACTTCAGGCAATTAGTGAGCTGGCACGCCGGTTTTTTGCTGAACAATTTTTATATGAAGATGTGATATCAGACCCAAACCTATTAAAAATGAGGCTAGTCGAGCTATTTTCTGGTCAAGAAAGAGAGGTTTTCACCGTCTTATTTTTGAACAATCAACATCAAATTATTAGCTACGAAGAGTTATTTAGGGGAACGATCAATCGGGTAGAGGTGCATCCTCGAGAAATCATTCGTTTTGCAATGAAAATGAATGCCAGTGCGATTATATTGGCACATAACCATCCTTCAGGTAACCCAGAGCCGAGTGACGCTGATAGGCAAGTGACGTTTCGTATTAAGGAGGCTTGTACTTTAATGGGGATTAAATTACTTGACCATTTTGTTGTTGGGCATAAAAATTGTGTTTCGTTTCTTGAACGAGGGTGGTTGTAAAAGCATTTTTTTGACTAAAAAATGACAACTTTTGCCGCATTGGGCTTGAGTGAGAACGATTGAAAGCGTATACTACGCCACCTTTGAGGATCTTGGGTTTGGCGAGAAGAGCCTATCTCAGTAAATTTTTTTACTAAGATGATAACATTCTTTTCAGTCAATAAAGTTTGCTGAGATGGGCTCCTAAGCCTGACGAGGCGGCCATACCCAGAACAAAAAAGCTCGAGCTGATTAGATTTTTGGAGAATAGACATGTCACGAGTCTGCCAAGTTACTGGCAAGCGTCCAATGAGCGGTAACAACCGTTCACACGCATTAAACGCGACCAAGCGTCGTTTTTTGCCAAACCTGCACTCTCACCGTTTCTGGGTTGAGTCTGAGAAACGTTTCGTAACACTGCGTGTATCTGCTAAAGGCATGCGTATTATCGATAAAAAGGGTATTGATGCTGTTCTTGCTGAACTGCGTGCCCGCGGTGAGAAGTACTAAGGAGCTAAAAAATGGCTAAAGGTATTCGCGAGAAAATCAAGCTGGTTTCTTCTGAAGGTACTGGTCACTTCTATACCACTACGAAGAACAAGCGTACTATGCCAGAAAAACTGGAAATGAAAAAATTCGATCCAGTTGTTCGTAAGCATGTAATCTACAAAGAAGCAAAAATTAAATAATTTTTGTTTTCTTATAAAAAACCCAGCTTTGGCTGGGTTTTTTTATTTTAAAAATCAAAAAGCTATGACGATAGGCATTCAAAGCTATATCGATTATTACTAAAGTAGTAACATGTTTATTATTGATTGAATTAATAGTGTTAGTTTTTGTCAAAGAACTATGTCATTTTACGTATAGATATAATTAAGAGTGTCTGGTGAAAAAACAGTTTAAAAAAATTCTTGTTATCAAGATGCGGTTTCATGGGGATATGTTACTGACGACGCCCGTCATCAGTACATTAAAACAAAACTATCCTGATGCCGAGATTGACGTGTTACTTTATCAAGATACGATCCCTATTTTGTCTGAAAATAGGGAAATTCATGCCTTATATGGTATGAAAGGTAAAAAGGCTAATGGTCTAAGTAAAGCATGTAATTTTATTCGTTTATTATTCAAACTACGCCGTAATAAGTATGATTTAGTTGTGAATCTAGCCGACCAATGGATGGTGTCTCTTCTGGTGCGTTCTATCCCTGCCCAAATGAAAATCTCCCATAAATTTGGTCATCGAGATTCCAAATATTGGCTAAATAGCTTTACACACTTGACCGAGCCTCATGGTGAACACGTTGTTATGAATAATCTTTCTGTGCTTGAACCGTTAAAAATAACGAATCTAAAAACCAATTTAACGATGTCATACACAGAAGAAGATTGGAAAAATATCGATCAAAAGTTATTAGAGCTAGGTGTACACAGCAGTTATGTGGTGATCCAGCCAACCGCACGGCAGATATTTAAATGTTGGGATGATGAAAAATTTGCACAAGTCATTGATGCATTACAATCTCGTGGGTATCAGGTTGTTTTGACTTCAGGGCCAAGTAAAGAAGACCTAAACTGTATTGAGACGATTGCTTCTCATTGCCAAACCAAGCCTATTACTGAATTGGCAGGTAAAACGACGTTTCCTGAGCTTGGTGCCTTAATTGCGCATGCCGCGTTATTTATCGGGGTTGATTCAGCACCGATGCATATTGCAGCGGCTGTAAATACACCAATAGTGTGTTTGTTTGGCGCAACGAATAATGTATTTTGGCGTCCGTGGAGTGATAATGTTGTGCAGTTTTGGGCGGGTGATTATGAGGCGATGCCACCAAGAGAAAAGCTCGATAGAACTAAAAAATATCTTTCTATCATTCCCGCATCTGATGTTATTGAGGCAACAGAAAAAATGCTGCCTATGAATATTCGTTCAATAATGACAAGGCTCTGAGATGATTTTGGCATTTTGTCTGTACAAGTATTTTCCATTCGGTGGTTTGCAGCGTGATTTTTTGCGTATTGCATTAGCATGTCAGGCAAGAGGACAGCAGATCCGCGTCTATACTCAATCATGGGATGGCGATAAACCTGCAGGGTTTGAAATTATCATTGTGCCTGTGACTTCTAAAACCAACCATGGACGTAATGCGCAGTATTGTGAGTGGGTTCAGGCACATATTAAACAACATCCTGTAGCTCGTGTGGTTGGCTTTAATAAGATGCCGGGCTTAGATGTTTACTATGCAGCGGATGTTTGTTACGCAGAAAAAGTCGCCAATGAAAAAGGTTTTTTCTACAAATTGACGCCTCGCTATAAACATTATGCCCGGTTTGAAAAAGCGGTGTTTCAGACAGGGAAGCCGACTAAGCTATTAATGTTAACACCTCATCAAATTGCACATTTTAAAAAACACTATGCTACAGAAGCGTCGCGTTTTTATATGCTGCCGCCGGGGATTGCGCAAGATAGAAAATACGATAAACAAATCCCCAATGCGCGGCAAATTTATCGAGAGAAAAATCAGATACCTCAGTCAGCGTATTTGTTGTTGCAGGTTGGTTCCGACTTTAAGCGTAAAGGGGTCGATAGAACCTTAAGAGCGATGGCTGCATTGCCTGAGGAGATTAAGAAAAATACGTTATTAATGGTAGTTGGGCAGGATAAGCCTGAAAAATATCAGCGTCTAGCAAATACACTGGGTATAGGTAAACAAGTCTCCTTTTTTAGTGGGCGTAATGATGTTGCTGAGCTAATGGCAGCGGCTGATATCTTAATGCATCCAGCATACCAAGAAGCGGCGGGTATTGTGTTGCTGGAAGCTATAACAGCAGGTTTACCCATTATTGTTACGGAAGTTTGTGGTTATGCCTCATTTATTGCTGATGCTCAATGCGGTATTGTGATCCGTGAACCATTTGAGCAAAAAACGTTAGATTCTGCACTTTCAGAAAGCCTGCAAAATAAACAACAATTAAAAAATTGGGCAGAAAAGGCGCGGCATTTTGCGGATACAGAGGACTTATATAGTTTACCTGAAAAAGCGGCTGATATTATTTTAGGACATCTAGATGATTGAACTTAAAACACCTTTTAGTGAGCTATGGAAAAATAAAGATCCTTTTGTTGAAACTGAGCAGTTAGAAGGTGAGGTTTTTCGTCAGCTAGAAAGTCGCAAAACATTGCGCTTTGAGCTTGGTGGTGAGAGCTATTTTATCAAAATCCATTATGGTACAAGCTTAAAAGAGGTGTTAAAAAACCTGTTTTCATTAAGGCTACCAGTATTGGGGGCTGATAGGGAGTGGAACGCAATTCATCGGCTAACAAAAGCGGGTGTGGATACGATGGATGGCCGTGCATTTGGGCAAAAGGGTGTGAATCCGCTACGCCGCCATTCCTTTATTATTACGAAAGATTTAACGCCAACGGTGAGTTTGGAAGATTACTGTGCAAATTGGCCAAGCCTAGCGCCTGATTTTAGAGTTAAACAATTGATTATTCGCCGTGTTGCTCAAATGGTACGTAAAATGCACGCCGTTGGTATTAATCACCGCGACTGTTATATTTGCCATTTTTTACTACACTTGCCTTTCTCAGGTGAAGAGCAGGATTTGAAAATCTCGGTGATAGATTTACATCGAGCGCAACTTAGAAAGAAGGTTCCAACTCGTTGGCGTGATAAAGATCTTATTGGGTTATACTTTTCTTCATTAAATATCGGCCTAACAAGCAGAGATATTTTCCGTTTTATGAAGGTTTACTTTGATTTGCCTTTACGAGAAATTTTAAAAGAAGAACAAGCTTTGGTACTCAAGGCAGGAAGCAAGGCAAAAAAAATCCAAGAGCGTACAATTAGAAAGTCATTGTAACATTCTCCGAAAAAGAGAGTAAAAAGAATATGTTTTTTGATAAACAAAATGCAGTAACTAAACAGATAAATCTATCTTCTTCTGATGAGGAACACCCTAGTACTAGCTTACATATCTCTTATGGTATAGACCGTAACTTCTTGTATGGATGTGGGATCTCTATTGCATCGATATTAAAAAATAATTCGGATATGCATTTTGTCTTCCATATTTTTACTGATTATTTTGACGATGAATGGAAAGGTTTATTTAAACAACTCGCAAGCCAGTATAATACTAGTATTATCATTTACCTAGTTGACTGTGAGCAACTAAAGTCATTACCAAGTACTAAAAATTGGTCATACGCAACCTATTTTCGATTTATTATCGCAGATTATTTTTCAAATCAATTAGAACGTATGATTTACATGGATGCAGATATTATATGTCAGGGTTCATTAAATGAATTGTTAGATATTAAGTTTAGCGATGATCAAGTTGCTGCTGTTGTACCTGAAAGAGATGCTGTTTGGTGGCAGAAAAGAGCTGATGCTTTAGGGGTTCCTAATATTTCCACTGGGTATTTTAACGCAGGGTTTTTACTAATCAATCTGATAAACTGGTCTCGACTAGATATTTCGGCTAAAGCGATGGAATTATTATCTCAAGAAGAGATAAAAGCAAAAATATCCTATTTAGATCAGGATATTCTTAATATATTACTAACAGGCAAAGTTATTTATCTTGATGGAAAGTATAATACACAATATAGCCTAAACTATGAGCTGCAAAAAGATAAAAAAGAGAACCCAATAACAGATAATACGATATTAATTCATTATATTGGTCCGACTAAACCATGGCATGAGTGGGCGAACTATGCGACTGCACAGCCATTTATTGAGGCCAAAAAATCTTCACCATGGAAGGATATTCCATTGCTAAAAGCAAAAAGTAGCAACCATTTGCGTTATAGTGCTAAGCATATGTTTAACCAAGGTAAATTATTTTCTGGAATCAAAAATAGCATTCAATACTTTTGGGCTAAATTAAGTAATTAATCATTGGATAAATTATGTCTTTTTTAGAAAGAAATCAAAATACTCTTTCGAAGTATAATAAAGCTTTAATCTTTATATTTGTTGTGCTTTTTTTTGTGGATAATGTTACTAGGTATAAACACATACTATTCTACCTAATGATAGCTACATGTTTGGTATATTTATCATTAGACACAAGAAAGGTGCTAAAAAGATTAAATAATAAACTTTTATACTTAGTCGTGTTGTTTTCATTGGTTTTTTATATTTCAATAAGTTACTCAAGCATGCCTAATGTATCAATGAGAGCGATTAATAATAAGTTCTTGAATTATGGGATACTTAGCCTATCTCTTTTATTACCGATTCTTCTCTACAAAGAAAATATAAAAACGATTTCAAATTTACTATTGACTAGTTTTTTTGCATCATTAGTGGTTGTTTTACTTATTGAACTATATCGGTACTATGAGGCTTATCAGAATGGTATTTTACCATTTACAACCTATAACTTTAGGAGTGTTTCAGATGCCTTGGTTTTTTACTTTCCTATAATTCCGATCCTTTGGTATCTATTGCCTAAATCTAAGCTGATTTATTTTTATATACTAAGTGTTGTATTTTTATTTGTTTTGCTAGGGACTCTTTCCCGAGGTGGGTGGGTTGCTGTGGCTATGGCAGGTTTATTATTTTTATGTTTTAAACGTCCATGGAAATTGATTGGCTCGATACTATGTATCTTGTTAATTTCATTGATCTCATTAAAATCAATCTACCCAGATATGACTAAAACTCTATTTTATAAGCTTGAACAAACTGATAGTACTCATCGATATAAAAATGGTACACAGGGAACAGCACTTGAGTTAATTTTAGAGAATCCAATTATTGGATATGGATTTGGTGATAAAATATACATTGATAAATATAATAGTGTTGTACCAGAAAAGCCTGATTGGGTATTTAAGAAGTCATTGGGGCCTCATAATATCTGGCTATATGTCTGGTTTGGTGTAGGTATCTCAGGGCTGATTGCTTTTAGTGCGGTTTTTTTGTCGATGTGTTTTTCCTTATTCAAGGAAATCAAAAGTACAGTCAATGAATCAAAAAGTTATTTTGCATTTATAGCGTTATTAATGAGCCTCATTAGCTTTTATCTGGTTCGAGGGATGTTTGAGCAAGTGGACCTAAAACCATTAGGTGTTCTTTTAGGTTTTTTAATTGCTATGATGGGGCACAGTTCAACAAAGAATAAGAGAAAGCACTATGAATAACCTCATAACAAATAAATATGTGCTCGGCGAAGTGTGTAAAGCTGATAATACCTTGTTATCATGCTTAGATGTTATTTATGGTTCTGATGAAAACTATCAGTTTGGGGCTGGGGTTTCAGCGGTGTCTTTACTCATAAATAACCCAACCACATTTTTTAGATTCCATTATTTTTTAGATAAAGTTAGCCCAGATTTTCTAGAGAAACTTAAAGTTATTGCAAGTCAGTTTCAAGTGGAATTTCATGTTTATGAATTAGATAACAAATTACTGAAAACACTTCCCGCTTCTGATGTTTGGTCATCAGCGATGTACTTTCGGTTAGTTGCCTTGGATTATCTGTCGAGTGATTATGATTTTGCTCTCTATTTAGACGCGGATGTTATGTGTAATGGTATCTTAGATTTAACGACTAATTTAATCAAAGACAAAGTCTGTGGTGTCGTTGCTGATGATATCGGTGTAAGAACAAAAAGTGAAACAAGGCTTCATGCGCCTTCACTAGCAAAGACTTACTTCAATTCTGGTGTCATGTTTGTCAACTTAAAAAAATGGCATGAAAAGCAGATTACCCAACAATGTTTTGAGTTGTTATCAGCAGAAAATGCTAAGCAACGATATAAATATCCTGATCAAGATGTGTTAAACCTTATTTTAAGAGAAGACTTAGAACTACTTAGTCAAAGATTTAATACTGTTTATACACTAAAAAATGAATTATATGACTCAACTCACCAAAAATATCAACAGGTTATTACACCTGAAACAGTCCTAATTCATTACACAGGTGTGAGTAAACCTTGGCACACATGGGCAAATTATCCCGCTTCCCAACCTTTTTATAAGGCTTTGATGCAATCGCCTTGGACAACGAATGACTTAAAACCTGCAACTAAATTTGTTGAAAGAAAAAAAGAGTATAAACACTTATTAAAACAAGGTAACTATTTAGCAGGTATCTTGTCTGGTATTCGGTATTCGTTTGAAAAACTCATGGGTAAAAGAAAATCATACTATGATTAATAAAATTGTCTTAACAGTTTCTCCAATATTTTCTATACCACCGAAAAGCGCGGCTGCTATTGAGTCGTGGATGTATAATGTTGCGAAGAGATTAGATATCGAAAACCGTATTGTTTGTATACAAAATGAAGGGTATTCGAGCCATTCTATTGTGAATAAAAATTGTGAAATTGAACGCATCAAATTTGGAAAGGTGTACACAAGGTTATTTAAAAAATGGACAAGGCTGGATCCTTATTCTTACGCTGATAGGATTGTTAAAATTAAACATAAATTCGCTCCAATTCCTAATGAAAGCGTTATTTTTGTGCATAATCATATTAAGTCTTTCAAGAAAATAATAAAAAAAGAAGGGCATAGCAATGTTGTATTGCATATGCATAACTTTTTTGAACCTAAAGACATACCAGAAGACATCAAAATTATTGTACCAAGCCGTTTTATGAAGGATTGGTTCCGTGAGCGATTGCCAAAAGCATATATTGAAGTGGTTCGTAATGGATTTGATGGTGAAATTTATGCTCAACCACCGGAAATCAATCGCGAAGATTTTGGACTGACACAAGAAGATAAAGTTATTTTATTTGCAGGTAGAATAGCTAGAGACAAGGGAGTGCTTGAGTTAATGCAGGCTTGTCAGGTTTTCTTCAAAGAAGATAAACGCTATAAGCTAGTGATTGTCGGTGACCCAAACGCGGCATTGAAAGGTGAATTAGCACAATATCAGGATGAGGTCAAAAACTACGCAAAAAACTTGGGTGAGCAGTGTATTTTCTTAGGTGGAGTGCACCCTGATAAAATTAGACACTATTATTCATTTGCAGATGTAATTGCAGTACCTTCTATAGCACCAGAACCATTTTGTATGGTAGCACTTGAGGCTATGGCTTCGGGTCGACCAGTTATTGCATCTCAACGTGGTGCAATGGTTGAATTTATTGCACATAACGAGACAGGGTTTATTTTCAGAGAACCACTTTCTCCTTTGAGTATGGCTGAAGATATTACTGATGCATTAAATAACCCAAAAAGTCAAGAAATAGCATGCCATGCGAAAAAATATGCTTATGATAATTTTACTTGGGAAATTGTTAAAGATGAGCTTCTTAGTGTGATCAAAAAATGGTATCCATAAGTTAAAAAGAGTTTGCATATGCCTGAATTACCAGAAGTTGAAACAAGCCGCCGTGGAATCGAGCCGCATTTAGTCGGTAATACAATTTGTTATGCAATTGTTCGTAACAGCCGCTTACGTTGGCCTGTATCAGAGCAAATTAAAAGTTTATCTGATGAAATGATTTTAAGTGTACAAAGGCGCGCTAAGTATCTGTTAATCGAACTAAAAAATGGTTGGATTATTATCCACTTAGGCATGTCGGGTAGTCTGCGTATATTGTTGGAAGAATTGCCTGAAGAAAAACATGACCATGTTGATTTGGTATTAAAAGATGGCAAAGTACTACGGTACACGGATCCTCGGCGCTTTGGCGCGTGGTTATGGTGTGATGATCTTGAAACGAGTCGTGTTTTATCCCATCTAGGCCCAGAACCTCTTTCTGATGAATTTAATGCTCAATATTTATTTGAGCAGGCAGGAAAGCGAAAAATAGCCATTAAACCTTGGCTGATGGATAACAAGGTTGTTGTGGGTGTTGGTAATATTTATGCTAATGAAGCACTATTTGCGGCGGGCATTTCACCAGAAAAAATCACGCACACATTGACTCTTGAACAATCGATTGATTTGGTCCAGCAGATCAAAAAGGTACTACAGCGCTCTATTGAGCAGGGTGGAACCACGCTGAAAGATTTTCTACAATCCGATGGGAAACCAGGGTACTTCGCCCAAGAATTGTTTGTATATGGTAAAAAAGGTGAGCCTTGTTTGATATGTGGCACGCCAATTCTTAGTATCAAACAAGGCCAACGCAGTACCTTTTATTGTCCTCAATGTCAAAAATAAGCTTAAATTTTATTCAGCTTTTTTAGCATCGCTTCAGCGACAACGGGCGGAAGGAAAGAAGAAATATCGCCATCATGGAGTGCCACATCTTTTATCAGTGACGATGAAACAAAAGATAAGCTTTGTGAAGGGAGTAAGAATACCGTTTCCAATTCAGGAACAAAATGGCGGTTCATGTTTGCGAGCTGCCATTCATATTCAAAATCTGCAACAGAACGAACGCCACGGATAAGTATATTTGCGCCATGTTTTTGTGCGAAATTAGCCATTAGCTCAGAAAAGCCAACCACCTCAACATTGTTTAAGTGCGAGGTGACTTTTTGGGCAAGTTCAACACGCTCTTCAAGGGTAAACATGGGACTTTTGCGTTGGCTATTAGCGATAGCGAGTAATACGTGGTCAAACATTGCCGCCGCACGAGAAACAATATCAATATGGCCTGAAGTAATAGGGTCAAATGTACCAGGGTAAATCGCTTTATGTTTCATAATATTGATATCTCGTTGTTTGTTAACGCTAATTTAAAAAATTTAAATTAAGTAATATGTGCATATTATCAACATTATCGACTATTAAGTGCTGTTGCAACCGACTAATGATGCCCTAAGCGAATTTTAAAGCTATTTTTAGGTGCATATTCTGCACACTTTAATAAAAGGTTTATGTTAAGATAGCGCCAATTTTGGTAAGTGAATCAGATCGAATGTTATTGCGTTTATATCAGGTACTTCTTTATCTTATCCAGCCACTCATTTGGGTACGCCTATTAGTGCGGGGTCGCAAAGCTCCCGCGTATCGTAAGCGTTGGGGTGAACGTTATGGTTTTTGTGCTGGTAAAGTTGCGCCGGGCGGTATTCTGCTGCATTCAGTATCTGTTGGTGAAACCCTTGCTGCTGTGCCTTTGGTACGGGCATTACGGCATCACTATCCGTCATTGCCGATTACGGTAACCACGATGACACCAACAGGCTCCGAACGAGTCGTTTCGGCATTCGGTGATGATGTCTACCATGTCTACCTTCCTTATGATCTCCCGTGCTCTATGCGCCGTTTTCTTAATCAAGTTGATCCTAAATTAGTAATTATTATGGAAACGGAATTATGGCCGAATATGATTAATCAACTTAATCGTCGCCAAATACCCTTAGTGATTGCGAATGCGCGTTTGTCTGAGCGCTCTGCGGCAGGCTACCAAAAGTTAGGTAGTTTTGTGAAACGTATGTTGCGTAATGTCACGATGGTTGCTGCACAGCACCAAGAAGATGGTGAGCGTTTTATCAAGCTAGGGCTAAGACGTGTGCAATTAAATGTCACGGGGAGCCTTAAGTTTGATATTTCCGTTACCCCAGAGCTTGCGGTTAGAGCCGTCACATTACGCCGGCAGTGGGCGGCACATCGACCCGTTTGGATTGCCACTAGCACCCATGAAGGTGAAGAAGCTATTGTGTTAGCGGCACACCAGCAATTATTAAAACAATTTCCTGATTTATTACTGATTTTAGTTCCTCGTCATCCTGAACGTTTTGCCAAAGCAGAAGAACTCACCCAAAAAGCAGGCCTTAAGTTTATTCGTCGTAGTGAAGGTATTGTGCCTACTCCTGATATACAAGTGGTTGTCGGGGATACGATGGGGGAGCTGATGTTATTATATGGAATTGCGGATTTAGCATTTGTTGGTGGCAGCCTTGTGGAAACAGGGGGACATAACCCGTTGGAAGCGGCAGCACATGCGTTACCTGTTTTAATGGGACCACATACGTTTAATTTTAAGGATATTTGTGGGAAGCTGAAGCAGGCGGATGGCTTAATTACGGTGACTGATAGCGATTCAATGGTTCAAGCCGTCACTAGCCTCCTGTCAGACGAAGATTACCGTTTATATTATGGTCGTCATGCTGCGGAAGTTTTGCATGAAAATCAGGGGGCGCTACAACGTTTATTAAGGCTTTTACAACCTTACTTGCCTCCGAGAGAGCAATAATTTTAACGATTATTTCTAATTCAGAATATTGAACTTGAATAAAACGACAATAGATGATGACTATTTGTCTTCCTTTCTTATTATTCGCTATAAACTATAGTAGAATCTGCCGTTTAATTTCCATTGGTGCTATTAGGTTTGTATTTTTATGCATGATGAGTCTGCCTAATAGATAGTGGGTACTTTTACTCAATTATTTAAGACAGTATGCCAGCAATCAATCAATCAACATCAAACAAATATGTTTATTTATGGGTCATTGGCTATGCGGTTGCATGGATTCTAGCCAGCTTTCACTTAGATCCTACAGTGCCTTATGATACGGTGGAAGCCGTTAACTGGGGGATGAATGGGGAGTGGGGGTCACCAAAAAACCCTTGGTTTGTTGGTGTTCTTATGTGGCCTGCTATTTATTTGGGTATTTCCTACAGTTTTTACTGGTACTTTATTCATTTTGTCGGGGTTGCCTTTGGTTTATTGGGGGTCTGGAAATTAGCATACCGTTTAACAGCACGTCGTGACCTAGCTTGGTTTGCGATGTTGATGTTGAATTTATCGGGTGTGATTAATTTTGATATCATTCCTTACAATGATAACTATATTTTAGTGACCTTTTGGGCTTGGATAATCTACTTTTTCTTACGAGCCGTTTATGAAAATCCGGCTTGGTGGCTGCTTTTTGCTTTATTTGCAGGTTTGGCGACAATGGGGAAATATTCAACATTATCGCTGGTAGGATCGGTATTTTTATTAACGTTATTTGTTAAACAAGTTCGCCAAAGTTATCGTTATCCTGTTTTTTATTTAGCGATTGCACTTTGGTTTGCGATTGTATTACCTAATTTCTTTTGGTTAATGGCGAGTGATTTTTCTGCCTTTAAATGGGTGGATTCACAGATTGACCCAGGCTTTAATTTGCATACGACTAAGGCGGCGCTCAGCGTATTTTATCCTTTAATTATTGCCGCCATTATTTTATATAGCTGTGGTGGGAAATTAGGTTGGCCGAAATCGCTAGCAAATCGTATGGCGAATTTCTTGGTTCTTTTCCCATTAGCGGTGATCTATGGTTGGTTCTCTTTCCATGACGGTGGGCGTATTACCGAATGGTTGCAACCCTTTATGGCAGCTTGTGCCCCGCTATTTATTGGCTCTATAACAGTCATGCCGACTAAATCACTCAGAAAACCACTGATTGGTTTAGCCCTTTTCGGTGTCGTGGTTCTGTTAGGTTATTGTGTTGTGCAAGCGGCTAATATTAAGGGCGCAGGGCAAAAATTTATTGGCGTGAAAACGTTGATCTCGGAGGGTGAAGATCGCTGGCATGAACGTTATGGTGTTCCACTAAAATATGTTGGTGGTGAAGATAATTTACATCAATGGTTTATTATCTACGCAAAAGATAGGCCACATGTGATCCAGCCTTGGACCCTTGAACATCATATGCCGCCGAATGTGTATAATCGCAAGATTACAGAAGCGGAGATCCGTCAGCATGGTGCATTGCTGTTAGGTCGTAAGTATGATGATTGCACTCATGAGAATTTTGATAAGGTTCGTCAGTACTGGCCACAATTTACGATTGAGAAAGAAGAGGTTATCTATCGTTCAGAGCCGGATGCTGAGCCAGAAACTATGTGTTTTGGGTTTATTGCGCCAGAGAAATAATGATAAGGATAATGCCTTAAATAAGGCATTATCCTTGCGTAATAACTTGTTTATTTAATTAGTTTTAGGTAAATACCTAAACGGAGTAGCTTGTTATATTTTGAATTTTTATTAAATAACTTTAAAGCACTACGCCACTGCATATGTCCCAAATAATTTAATTTAAAAATATCAGGATGTTGGCTTGCACAGGTCAAAAAAATACCTTGGTCATCATCAATTATTCCTGAAGATAAAAATTTTTTTTGGGTTTCAAATACCATTTGATAGAATTCAGACCACTTTTCTTTACTAGCAACCAATACTCCACCAATAATATGAGGGTCATTACTTAAAACTTTTTCTAATACTGCTTTTTCATCAGTGAGGTCTAAATTATCTTTAATAGAAAAGAGGTGGATCTTATTTTTGTCGAAAGGGTGATACCATTCTGTTATTCCATAACGGGCTTTATTATTTCGAATATAACCAAAATCAACCCAAGCGGCAGTCTCACTATTAACAAGTTTTAGGTCAATGGCTTTTTTAACAAAAAAAGGTTTTAAGTTATTGATCAAAACATATTCAGGTGACCAGTATTCAGGGCAATGTAATAGGCTGGGATCAATCAGCTTTTTGAAATCATCGCTATTTTGAATATACGCTATTTTTTTGAGAATAAAGTTAAATTTCTTGTGGAGGTTGATTGTAATTATATGGGTTGGCTTGCCTTTTCTAATAGAAAGGATTTTTTCTTTGAAATCTGCTGATGTAAAAACAACCATATTATTTTCAAGTTTTGCCAGCCTGCTAAAATACTCGAAATAAGTATCGTTGGTGCATTCAAAAGATTTTGAATGGCCATTTTGGCTATTCCAGTTTCCTCTACCAATATCAAAAAAAGCAGTTACTATTGTTATTGATTCTTTCATAAAATGTGGCTAGCCCGTCGTAGTATAAAATTTAGTTATAATCAATCAGTGATATATAAATCATGAGACTCTAGATTTCAATTTTTCAAATACTTCATTAGGTTTTATTGAACTCATAGTACCATCCACGGATTTAATTTCATGTTGCTCTAAACCATAGCCGCCAATCAGCCCGGGATCTGTTGGGCCAAACAGGGTGAAATTCGGTTTATCTAATGCGGCGGTTAAATGGCTAAGGCCTGTATCAACAGAAACCACCGCCTTAGCATTAGCAATTTGTAGAGCAACTTCGGCTAAGGTTAATTTAGGCAAAACTTCGACAAAATCAAACCCATCTGCAAGACGTAATGCCCTTTGGTGTTCATGCTCTGCGCCCCATGGCAGTTTTATTTTTAAACCACTGTTGGCCATTAACCCAATCAGTTCTCGCCAGTGCTCTTCAGGCCAGTGTTTATCATCACGAGTGGTTGAATGCAAGAACACCACATAGTCATCCTGTGTGACTGTGGGGACATGTAAAAAATGTTGAGCGATGGCATAGTCACCTTGCGCTTTAGGACTATCGTAGCCAAGACTCGCGGCAAACAGTTGGCGAATACGTTCTACGGCATGCTGTTGCTTACTAATTTGGTATTTATAGTCGTAAAAAAAACTGGCAATAGGCTCTCGAATACTGTGGCGATCATAGCCATGTTTAGGGCCATCTGCGAGACGCGTGACCAGAAAGGCACTTTTCAATAGGCCTTGAGCATCAATAATCGCATCATAGCGGGTTGCAGTCAGTTGCTGGCGAAATGCAGCACGTTCGGCGCGAATGGGGGCAGAAAACCAGTTTTTACGCCAACGGCGGATAGCAACAGGGATCACTTGATTGACTGCGCTGTGCCATGTGGGGATCTGCGCAAAACTCTCTTCCACAACCCAATCGAATTGGATATGAGGAAAGGCTTGCTGTGCATCCGTTAGTGCGGGTAGGGAGTGTAACACATCCCCCATCGATGAAGTTTTTACTAGCAGTACGCGCATCAAGCAACACCTATTTGTAATCGCGCCAGCGCATCAACCACTAATTGAGGCTGAATATCGATGAGACTTTGATGATAACCGCTTGCCCCATCACCTTTACGAACTTTATGGTAGCCACTAATTAAGCGGATAACTTCTGCTTTATTCGATAGTGGAGGCGTAAAATCAGGGCTACTTGGGCCATATAGGGCAACAAGCGGTTTATCCAATGCAGCAGCAACATGCATCAGTCCTGAATCATTGCTGACAACGGCCTGACAGCTAGCAATTAAATTCACGGCTTGTTCTAAAGACGTTTTACCTGCAAGGTTGCTACAATGCTCATGCGCACTGTCCGTTAGGCTTTGGCGAATTTCCTCACCTGCATCATGATCTTTTTGTGAGCCAAATAAGAGAACTTGATAACCTTTTTCGCTGATCAACTGCTCCGCTAGCGCGGCGTAGTGATAGTGCGGCCAACGTTTAGCCGGACCAAATTCTGCACCAGGGCAGAAGCCAATAATTGGGCGTGTGGTATTGATATTAAACGCTTTAATAGCCTCAGTGACTTCTTGTTCATTAACAGCCAGTTTAGGCCATAAGATAGGCTCTGGAATATCTGCTGCGCTGTGAATGTTTTGCTTATCATAAGCTAATGCAACATAGCGCTGCACCATCAACGGAAAAGCGGCTTTATCTAATGTACGGAGGTCATTAAGTAGTCCATAACGCATCTCACCGCGCCAACCCGTTCGTTTGGCAATTTTGGCAAAGAAGGGCACCAAAGCAGATTTAAATGAGTTCGGAAGAACAATGGCTTGGTCATAACCATTTTGGCGTAAGCTAAGGCCAAGTTTACGGCGCTCACCAATCGCGAGCGCACCATGGCCTAATGGCATTGGGATGGCGGCATTGACTTCGGGCATTTTCGCCAATAGAGGGCGGCACCATTGAGGTGCCATCACATCAATTTGTGCTTGGGGATATTGAGCCTTTAGCGTGCGATATAGGCTCTGTGACATCATCATATCCCCTACCCATGAGGGGCCGATCACCAATATTTTCATAAAGTTGTATTAATCTTCTTTATTCAGCCATTGCATATATTCAGCTACGCCTTCGGCAACTGTTTTAAAAGGTGCCTTATAGCCAGCCGTACGTAATTTTGTCATGTCTGCTTGTGTGAAGCTTTGATAGCGCCCTTTTAGTTTCTCAGGGAATTCAATGTATTCAACAGAAACATTTTTATCACTGTGGAATTGTGTCACTGCATCGGCGACGGCTTGGAATGACTCGGCACGGCCTGTACCACAGTTAAAGATCCCTGAAATATTGTTCTGCCAGAACCATAAATTGACTGCGGCAACATCGCCGACATAAATAAAGTCACGGCGGAAGTTTTCACTGCCTTCAAATAGCTTGGGTTGTTGGCCTTCATTAATTTGCTTATTCAGATGGTAAGCGACACTTGCCATGCTGCCTTTATGACCCTCACGAGGACCATATACATTGAAGTAACGGAAACCACAAATTTGCGACTGTGCTTCTGGCAAAATTTCGCGAACGTACTGGTCAAAGAGGAATTTCGAATAGCCATAAACATTGAGTGGCTTTTCGAACTGGCGATCTTCAATAAAATTATCACTACGACCACCGTATGTTGCCGCTGAAGAGGCGTAGAGGAATGGGATTTCGCGCTCTAAGCAAAAATGCAGTAACTCTTTCGAATACTGATAGTTATTGTCCATCATGTACTTGCCATCCCATTCAGTTGTGGATGAGCAAGCACCTTCATGGAATACCGCATCGACATCACCAAAATCATCACCGGCGATAATACTCGCAATAAAATCTTCTTTATCAATGTAATCAGCAATATCGAGGTCAACAAGGTTGGCAAACTTAGTACCGTCTTTCAGATTATCGACAACGAGAATATCTGTACGACCAGCATCATTTAATGCTTTGACAATGTTGCTACCAATAAAACCAGCTCCGCCAGTGACAATGATCATCGGGCATACCTCAAATGGGTTAAGAACAAAAAGGATACGAATTGTTTTTCATAATAGCATTTCTGCGCGCTGACGACACCATAACTGGCAGACAAACATTCTAGAGGCTACATTTTTATAGGGGAATGATCGTGATCTTGGCTGCAAACTTAATTTATTTATGCTGCATCAGTCGATAGTTTTAGTATCTATTATTAAACTCTAAAAATCGTTACATAACAGGAATAAATCATGTCAGAACTATTTTATCAGCAGATTAAAGAGCAGTTAGCCCAAACAGAGGCTGCTGGTTTGTTTAAGCATGAGCGGATAATTACTTCCTCGCAAGATGCAGATATTGAAATTGTTGGTAATAAGCGAGTTGTTAATTTTTGTGCCAACAATTACTTGGGATTAGCAAATCACCCAGATTTGATTGAAGCCGCGAAGCAGGGTATGGATAGTCACGGTTTTGGTATGGCTTCTGTCCGTTTTATTTGTGGAACACAAGATAGCCATAAACAACTCGAAAAGAAATTGGCTGATTTTTTAGGTATGGAGGACGCCATACTCTATTCCTCTTGTTTTGATGCGAATGGGGGATTATTTGAAACCTTGCTAGGCCCCGAAGACGCGGTCATTTCAGATGCGTTAAACCATGCTTCCATCATCGATGGAATACGCCTTTGTAAAGCTAAACGGTATCGTTATGCAAATAATGATATGGCAGAGCTTAGGGTTTGTCTCGAAGAGGCTAAAGCCGCAGGTGCACGCCACATTTTGATTGCGACGGATGGTGTCTTCTCAATGGATGGTGTTATTGCCAATTTGAAAGCGGTTTGTGACCTAGCAGATGAATTCCAAGCATTAGTGATGGTTGATGATTCTCATGCGGTTGGTTTTGTTGGTAAAAATGGCCGCGGCACCCATGAATATTGTGATGTGATGGGGCGAGTAGACATTATTACAGGGACACTGGGTAAAGCGCTTGGTGGGGCTTCAGGCGGTTATACGGCGGCAAAAAAAGAAGTCGTCGAGTGGTTACGTCAACGCTCTCGTCCTTACTTATTTTCCAACTCATTAGCCCCCGCTATCGTTGCGGCCTCGATTAAAGTCATCGATATGATGAGTGAGGGGGATGCGCTACGTGAGCGGTTATGGCGTAATGCCGCGCTATTTCGTGAAAAGATGTCTGCGGCAGGCTTTACTCTCGCTGGCGCCGATCATGCCATTATTCCCGTTATGTTAGGGGATGCGGCGCTTGCTCAAGTTTTTGCAAATGAATTACTAGAAGAAGGTATTTATGTAACTGGTTTCTTCTACCCTGTTGTTCCTCAAGGACAAGCGCGTATTCGTACACAAATGTCGGCGGCACATACGGAAGAAGATATTTTACGCGTTGTAGACGCATTCACCCGCATAGGCAAAAAACTGAAAGTCATTTCCTAATGATAATAATATAAGGCCGTTCTATGAAAGCACTGTCTAAATTAAAAGCAGAACCAGGTATATGGATGACAGAAGTTCCAAAACCGGAACTAGGGCACAATGATGTGATGATAAAAATCCGTAAAACTGCCATTTGTGGTACGGATGTTCATATCTATAACTGGGATGAATGGTCACAAAAAACCATTCCTGTTCCAATGGTTGTGGGCCATGAATATATTGGGGAAATTGTTGAGATAGGGCAGGAAGTCAAAGGCTTTAAAATCGGTGATCGTGTTTCCGGTGAGGGGCATATTACATGCGGTCACTGTCGCAACTGTCGTGGGGGGCGCACGCATTTATGCCGTAACACGATTGGCGTGGGGGTAAATCGCCCCGGCTGTTTTGCACAATACCTTGTGTTGCCTGCATTTAATGCGTTTAAAATCCCCGATAATATTCCAGATGAAATTGCTGCTATCTTTGACCCATTTGGTAACGCGGTTCATACTGCGCTCTCTTTTGATCTTGTTGGTGAAGATGTTTTAGTTTCAGGAGCAGGGCCTATCGGTATTATGGCTGCCGCGGTGTGCCGACATGTGGGGGCTCGTCACGTTGTTATCACTGACATCAATGACTATCGATTAGAACTAGCCAAAAAAATGGGTGTCACTCGTGCGGTGAATGTGGGGCGTGAAAATCTAAAAGATGTGATGAAAGAGCTTGGCATGCAAGAAGGCTTTGATGTGGCTTTAGAGGTATCTGGCTCGCCTGCGGCTTTTCACTCTATGCTAGACACGATGAACCATGGCGGTCGCATTGCTTTATTGGGGATCCCATCTTCAGAAATGGCGATTGATTGGAGTAAAGTGATCTTTAAAGGCCTATTTATCAAAGGTATTTATGGCCGAGAGATGTTTGAAACTTGGTATAAAATGGCGACTTTGATCCAATCTGGGTTAGATCTTTCACCAATAATCACCCATCAATTTTCTATCGATGATTTCCAAAAGGGCTTTGACGTGATGCGTTCAGGGCAGTCAGGAAAAGTGATATTAAATTGGGATTAGTCGGTGGTATTCCAGTTGCCGAATTTGTGCGGCAACTGGAAAACAGTGTTAGGGTTTTTGTTGTGTAAAGAACGGCTATTTTGGGGCAGATAATAGCGGCCGTAGCGTCTTATCTTGATAAATTGATTCAACCACAAACATCAGAAAATCAATCCCTTCTAGCGACGTATTTTCTGGTACTGTAAACTCACATACCCCGAGCCTAACTGGCTCCAGCGTCGTATCTTTAGGGTTGACTGTAGAAGGCGTGGGCTGTTTATTCGGCGTTTCAGGCTGCATTTTTAACGGTTTTTGGTCTGTGGGTTGCGAACTTCCTTGTAATAAGGCGCTTACCGAGACAAGTTCTATATCTGCAGGGAGTTGCGGCAAGTATTTCTGTAAAGCACGAACGGTCGAAGGGTGTGGATGACCTATCGCAATCGCATTGCCATGTTTACGTGCATAGGCGACCGCTTTATTAAGTTGAACGCGAGTTTCTTCCTCTGATTGATGGTTATCAAGGAAGATATGGCGGCGTACAACGGGAACACCAAATTCATTTGCGGCTTTTACGGCCTGCGTATTTCCGATGGTCACGCTATCTAAAAAGAAAAAGTTCGCCTTAGACAGTGAGTTCATGACATGGCGCATACCTGAAAGACTAGAGGTCATTTCACTGCCCATATGATTATTCATGCCCTTGGCATAAGGTACTTGGCTAATGGCTCGTTTGATAATACGGTCAATTTCTTCGGCGCTCATGGTTGGTGAAAGGGTGTTTTTTTCGAGTGGTTGCTTGCTAAGGGGTTTCATCGGCATGTGAATGATAACCTCTCGCCCTTGCTGATGGGCTTTATTGGCAACAAGCTGACCATGAGGTGAATCAGGCAAGATAGCAATCGTGATTGGCGTCGGCAGCGCCAATATTTGGTTATCTTCTTTCGTGCGATAGCCAAAGTCATCAATGACTATCGCTAATTTTGCTGCACTAGCCTGAAGGCTCATCATCAAAAGAGATAAACCGATGAGTCGCATAAAAGGCCGGCGTTTTGACATAATTATATTCCTAACTATTTATTTGGCTATCTACCTAGCCAAGGGCGAGGGTTGACCGTTTTACCCTGCCGACGAATTTCGAAGTACAGTGCTGGTCGCTCTTGCCCACCACTACTTCCCACAAGGGCGATAGGTTGCCCAGCGCGAACTTCTTGCCCAACATTGACGAGAGCACTTTGGTTATAGCCATATAAGCTCATATCGCCTTTACCATGTTCAACCACGACGACGAGGCCATAACCTTGTAGCCAGTCAGCAAGTAGTACACGGCCATCGGCAATGGCTTTGACTTGTGTGCCTTCGTTAGCACCGATAACCATACCTTTCCAGCGTAGCTCACCTGAAATTGCCTCGCCATAGTTGTGCAGGGTCTGTCCGCGAACTGGCCATAGTGCTTGCCCCGCAGGGCGGCCTAAGCCACCAGTACGAGACATGAGTGAACGCTCACTCTCTGAAGGTTTATAAGTCGAGCCTTTTTGTTTGGCTTTACGCTCTTTTTCAGCCACCTCAGCACGAATACGAGCGGCTTCACGCGCTTCACGCTCCGCTCTGGCTTTCGCCTCACGTTCAGCACGCGCGATCTTATCTCGCAACCTAGATTCATTTTGTTTCATGATGGCAAGATTTTTTTGATCTTCTTTAAGCGTACTTTCAAGGGCCGCAAGAGTTTGCTTACGTGCTGCCTGAGCCTTATCGAGTTTACGTTTTTCTTGCTGTTGGCGAGCTAAAGCTGTTTTTTGTTCCGCTTGTTTTTGCTGCTCAAGCTGTTTTTGCTGATTTAGCTCAAGGGTGGTGGCCTCAAGCTGTTTAATATTTTTTTCGCGCGCTTGATTGAGGTAGCTGTAATAGGCGAGGATACGCTCTTCCCGTTGGCCTTCTTCACCTTTTAAAAACAGTGATAGGCCTTGGTGCTTACCTAATCGAAAGGCTGCGTCAAGTTGCTCGGCAAGTAACTTTTCGTGCTCGGCTTTTTGCTTTTGCAATCGGTTAATATTGCTGTTTAATGAGGAAATTTCTTTATCTAATTGCTTAAGTTGAGATTGTGTCTCATGTAGCTCACGCCCTGCCGCAGAAATGTTTTTCTCTTGCTGTTGGAGTTGATTCAGCAATGATGCCCGTTTGGCTTGCTGGTTTTTGACGCTTTTTTCTTTTTCAGCGATATTTTGCAGCAAATTTTGGAGCTGATCTTTATTTTCGGTGATCTGATTGGCCGCCAATACCTGATTAGGCACCAGAGAGATTAATCCACAAACGAACAGGGTTGAAGCAATAGCCTGACGAATAGCTGCTCTTTTCATCCGGTTATGTGTATTGGCCATTCTGATAGAAAACCTCGAATAAATGCGATAGCTGATTATTTCATCTGATAGCGTGAGTTACCAGCACCCTATTCTGAATATTGCAACAAATCGCGCCGAACCAAACGCGTTTTATGACCTGATGAAAACTAAATTATCTTGTAATAATTAGCATATCATCATTTGTCATCCTATTGATTGTATAGTGTATCGCGCCATTTTGTAGCATTAAATCAAATATTTTCAGTGCTCGTTAGTGCCTCAGTGTCTTTTTCCACCACACAGAATGCTTGATTTTAACAGTGCAATTTTTTGTCACGCTTTGTGCTTATGGTAAAATGGTTCGTCTATATTGATAAATAAACGCTATTTTGTTGGGATTAGAGACCATTTCTGCGGAGTGTTTCGCAAAAAAAACAATGTAGTTTGCGCTAACTGGCTGTAATTAGCTCAACACAAAGGTATACTCTGAACCCTTTGGTATTCGTTTTTAACTAACGGGAGTGATTGCCCCCCATGATGCAAGAAATCATGCAATTCGTCAGCCGGAACATGTTATTGAGTCTGGTTTGGATCGCACTATTTGTCGCGGTGGTCGTAATGACCTTTAAAGGTTTGTTCTCTAAATCAAAAGTGATCACTCGCGCGCAGGCGATTGCTCTGATTAATAAAGAAGAGGCAGTCGTTGTGGATTTACGTACTCGTGACGACTTCCGCAAAGGGCACATTATTGATTCTATCAACTTAACGCCATCTGAAATTAAAGACAATAATTTAGGTGAGCTAGATAAACACAAACAGAAACCCGTTATTGTGGTCTCTGCAAGTGGTATGGAATCAGGCAAACCGGCTGAGCACCTTGTCCAGCACGGTTTTGAAAAAGTCTTTATCTTAAAAGAAGGGATTGCTGGCTGGTCAGGTGAAAACCTGCCGTTGGCTCGTGGTAAGAAATAATTTATCCGGCGTGTAAATTGTCATATATCCAATGATGCTCATTTGAGACAGGTTAGTTTGAACATCGGCGGGTCTATACAGTCAAATTCATATGGAAGTTAAAAGGTATTAAAACTATGTCAGAACAAAACAACTCAGAAATGGTATTCCAGATCCAACGTATCTATACAAAAGATGTTTCATTTGAAGCACCGAATGCACCACATATTTTCCAGCATGAGTGGCAGCCAGAAATCAAACTGGATTTGGATACTTCTTCTACTCAATTGACTGAAGGTGTTTATGAAGTTGTTTTGCGTGTTACCACAACAGCAAAACTGGGTGAAGAAACTGCATTCCTGTGTGAAGTTCAACAAGCCGGTGTATTCTCAATCGAAGGTATTGAAGGCACGCAAATGGCACATTGCTTAGGTGCATACTGCCCTAACATTCTGTTCCCATATGCACGTGAAGCAATCACTAGCATGGTGAGCCGTGGTACATTCCCTCAACTGAACCTTGCGCCAGTTAACTTTGATGCACTGTTTATGAATTATTTGCAACAGCAGCAAGGTGAATCAGCGCCAGATACAGAAGCTCAACAGGACGCTTAATGAAAACTGCTTCAATGACAGTCATCGGTGCCGGATCTTACGGCACCGCTTTAGCCATTACGTTAGCTCGTAATGGTCATCAGGTTGTGCTGTGGGGGCATGATCCTCAGCATATCCATACATTACAACAAGAACGTAGCAATCAGGCATTTTTGCCTGGCGTTTCTTTCCCTGATAGTTTATCTCTCGAAGCGGACCTCAAACGTGCCGTGGAAGCGAGTCCGAATATCTTGATCGTAGTACCAAGCCACGTTTTTGGTGATGTACTCAAGCAAATTCAACCTCATCTCCAAGCCAATTCTCGTGTTATTTGGGCGACTAAAGGCTTAGAAAGAGATACAGGACGCTTATTACAAGATGTGGCACGTGAAGTATTAGGCAATGAAATTCCACTCGCGGTGCTATCTGGCCCTACGTTTGCCAAAGAGCTGGCGGCGGGGATGCCGACGGCAATTTCGGTTGCGGCAACCGACAGCCAATTTGGTGATGAACTGCAACAACTTTTCCATTGCGGTAAGAGCTTCCGTGTGTACAAAAACCCTGATATGGTCGGCGTACAGCTTGGCGGAGCCGTGAAGAACGTCATTGCGATTGGCGCGGGTATTTCTGATGGTATGGGGTTTGGCGCGAATGCGCGTACCGCATTAATTACCCGTGGCCTTGCCGAAATGAGCCGGTTAGGTGCGGCATTAGGTGCTGATCCTGCCACCTTTATGGGTATGGCGGGGTTAGGTGACTTAGTGTTAACCTGTACTGATAACCAATCACGTAACCGCCGTTTTGGTATGATGCTCGGCGATGGGGTGAGTGTCAGTGAAGCCGAAAAAGAGATTGGCCAAGTGGTGGAAGGCTATCGCAATACTAAAGAAGTGAAAGCGCTTGCTGAGCGTACTGGTGTTGAGATGCCTATCACGGAGCAAATTTATCAAATCCTCTATTGCCATAAAAATGTGTTAGAGGCTGCACAGGCTCTATTAGGGCGTGCAACAAAAGATGAAATTGCTTATACGCCGACGTCGAAAGATTAAAGTTAAAAGATAAGTGAGTCATTATGTCGCGAGAAGAATTGGATAGGATCTGGGGGTTTATTAAAGAGGAAGCAAAATCGCTTGCTGATTGTGAACCGCTACTAGCCAGTTTTTTTAATGCAACACTGCTAAAGCATGACAACTTAGGCAGTGCGCTCAGCTATATGTTAGCAAACAAGCTAAGCTCTCCCATTATGCCTGCGATGGAAGTGAGGGAGATTGTTGAAGAAGCGTATCGTAATGATGAGCAGATGATCTTTTCAGCTGCAATGGATTTATCCGCCGTGCGTCTACGTGACCCCGCGGTGGATAAATACTCTACGCCACTCCTCTACCTTAAAGGGTTCCATGCATTGCAAGGTTACCGTATTGGGCATTGGCTATGGAAAGAGGGGCGCCAAGCGCTTGCGGTTTACCTGCAAAATCAAATATCAGTCACTTTTGCAGTGGATATTCACCCTGCTGCTCGTATTGGTTGTGGCATTATGCTGGATCATGCTACGGGCATTGTGATTGGTGAAACTGCCGTTGTTGAGAACGATGTTTCTATTCTTCAATCTGTGACTTTAGGCGGTACAGGCAAAACCTGCGGTGACCGTCACCCTAAAGTACGAGAAGGCGTGATGATCGGCGCTGGCGCGAAGATTCTTGGTAATATTGAGATAGGTCGTGGCGCAAAAATTGGCGCTGGCTCGGTTGTTCTTCACCCTGTTCCCCCTCATACAACCGTCGCGGGTGTACCTGCTCGGGTGGTTGGCAAGCCAAATAGTGATAAACCATCATTTGAGATGGATCAGAACTTTAATGGTTCGATTTATGGTTTTGAAGATGGCGATGGGATTTGAGAAGAGTCATTATTTTATCTGAGCTGAAACTGCTAAAAGATATGGATGAATATACTAGCCATACAGATGAGTTATTTCATGTTACTGTATCACAATTTATTGAACCTTATTAATAATAACGACAAGCAATAATAGTTAAACCCTCATCGTCTATTGAATAAATGAGCCTATTTGTTTCATCTATTCGTCTAGACCAGAAGCCAGCTAAGTTTTCTTTTAGTGGTTCTGGTTTTCCTATCCCATAAAAGGGGGTTCTTTTAGTATCGTCAATGAGCTTATTAATGCGTTTGAGCGTTTTTTGTCTTGGGTTTGCCAGTATAGATAGTCTTCCCATCCTTGGTCAGTTCATATTAAAAATCTACTCATTTATAAGCTCTCTTTTCTTTACTTTTCCGGCTTTAAATTGAGCGATTGATTTATTTAAATGTTCGGCATTTGCTGGTGAGCGTAATAAATCGTTTCCATTAGGCTATTGTAATACTCTAAAGACATAACTACAGCATCCTCTGAGTCACGACGAGTGATGATAGTTGTATCTGCATCATCAACAACGCTATCTAATACCGATTTTAGATTATTTCTAGCATCACTAAATGAAATTGTTTTCATTTACCCTCCTATACTTGTACTTTATTCTGTACAGGTATAATGGCGTTATAAGGACAGTTCAAGCATGCATGACTGCTAAATCAGTCGCGTAATAATGCTCCTGCGTAACCCAACTGCCTCCATGCCTCGAACACCACCACTGCAACAGAGTTGGATAGGTTCATACTGCGACTATCTGCCAACATAGGGATACGAATTTTTTGCTCAATTGGCATATTGTCGAGTACGTAAGGGGGTAATCCCCGCGTTTCTGGACCAAACATTAAATAATCATCTTGCCGATAGCTTACATTACTGTGGCTTGGCTTACCTTTGGTGGTTAAAGCAAAAACGCGAGCACCGCTAGCAGATTGGTTATTATCAGGACTTAAGCCTTCGCTATCTAAAAAAGCATAATAGTCATGATGGTGTTTGATATCGGCGAATTCACTGTAATCTAAGCCTGCACGGCGTAGTCGCTTATCATCCCAAGTAAAGCCTAGCGGATGGATAAGGTGCAAGCTAAATCCGGTATTGGCACAAAGGCGAATAATATTGCCCGTATTTGGCGGGATCTCTGGTTCGAATAAAACAATATGTGGCATAACGAATGGTTGTATTAAACAGTCAAGTTAGATGGAACAATGAGGAAGGATTTTACGCGCAAATGGTACAAGTTGCATGTAGTTGTTGAAGCTAAATAAAAAAGCGGGTTCGATAAGGAACCCGCTGTTAAGTGAAGGATCTCAATTAAAGGCTATTGCTGCTTATAGCCGTTAGGGTTTTGAGATTGCCAACGCCAGCTGTCATTAACCATATCTTGTACTGAATATTGTGCTTTCCATCCTAAATCATTAAAGGCCTTTTTAGGGCTAGACCAACATTCAGCGATATCGCCAGGGCGGCGCTCAACAATTTTATACGGGATAGGTTTACCTGATGCTTTTTCAAAAGCAGCAATCATCTCTAATACACTCGTTCCTTTACCCGTACCTAGGTTATAGATATGTAGGCCTGCTTGATGGCTGACATTGTTTAATGCTGCAATATGACCGCTAGCTAAATCCATAACATGGATATAATCACGTACGCCAGTACCATCTGGAGTTGGGTAATCAGAGCCAAATACCATGACTTCTTTATGACGACCAACTGCTACTTGAGCGATATAAGGTGTTAGGTTATTTGGAATACCCTGTGGGTCTTCACCAATTAAACCTGATTGGTGGGCGCCAACGGGATTAAAGTAGCGTAGTAAAGTAACCGACCAATCGTTATGTGCAATATATAGATCAGCAAGAATACGCTCAACCATATATTTACTGGTGCCATATGGGTTGGTAGTACCACCGACTTTAGAGTCTTCGGTTAATGGTACTTCTTGTGGATCACCATACACAGTAGCCGATGAGCTAAAAATTAAGCTTTTGACGCCCGCTTTTTGCATACTGGCAAGTAATACTAACGTGCCATTGACGTTATTATCATAATACTCAATCGGTTTTTGAACGGATTCACCAACCGCTTTTAACCCAGCAAAGTGGATCACCGATGTGATTTGGTGCTCAGCAAAAATCGTATCCAGAATAGCGTTATCACGTACATCACCGGCATAGAAGACAGGTTTTTTACCTGTGATGGTTTCAATGCGGTTGAGTACTTCTGGGTTGGCATTACATAAATTATCTAAAATAATTGGCTGCATGCCTTGTTCAATCATCTGCACACAGGTATGGCTACCAATGTAGCCAAGACCGCCTGTGACTAAGACCTTTGTATGATTCATTTTAAATTCCTGTACGACTAGTACTCATAGACATAGTTATAGTCGTCTGATTTCGCATCGATACCATTGAGGATCACGCCTGTGATTTCGATATCGTTTTGTTTAAAGCGTTTTAGCGATAGCTCAATATCTTTCACCGTATTGACACCATAGTAGGCAATAAGCAGTGAGGTGCCGACGTACTTACCGATAATCGCGGAGTCAGTGATTGCTAAGATTGGGGCGGTATCGATAACCACGATATCATATTGCCCTTTCACCGTGTCGAGCAGGTGTTTAAAACGTTCTCCCATCAGTAACTCAGAAGAGTGAGTGACATTTTTACCACGGCAGATCACATCTAGGTTTTCAATCACACCACGGTGGATGGCCGGTTGCGTAATGTCCTGCTGAGCCAAATATTCGGATAACCCCGCTTTATTGCTTAAACCAAAGGCTTTATGAATACGGCCTTTACGTAAGTCGGTATCAATTAAGAGAACTTTTTTACCCGCATTAGCTAATACAACCGCCATATTAGAGGTAACAAAGCTTTTACCTACGCCCGGTGACGCACTACTGATCATCACCAAGTTATTCCCTTGGTTCATCACCGAGAAGTAAACGCTGGTACGCAGGGAACGGATGGCTTCTACTGCCGTATCGGCTGGGTTTTCCAATGCAAGTGGGCGCTTATTCCCCGCTGCAATTAATTTTTTCTCATGAGTAGAGAATGGAATAGTGGCATAGACGTTAACACCTAATGCATCGATATCTTCAGTACCTTTAATCTTATTATTAAAGAACTCACGGGCGATCACATAAGCGCAACCCACAATAAAACCGAGGATCGTCGCCAGAACCATTATGAGCGCTTTTTTCGGTGCCACGGCATTAGGTTGGGATTCTGCCGAGTCAATAATGCGTACATCGGCGGTGATCCCGGAGTTTAATACGCTCAGCTCTTGCTGTTTGGCTACTAGCTGATTATAGATAGCTTGCTCGGACTCGACATCACGGGTTAAACGCACTATCTGTTGCTGGGTATTAGGAAGTTTTTGGATATTTTTACTGATTTTCTCTTTTTCACGTAACAGTTGCTGACGCTTATCCAGTAATGATTGGTAAGCAGGGTGGTTACGGGTATAGAGCTGTTGGATCTCTACCTCTTTAAAGGTTAACTCATTGAGTTTCTCTTCGACTTGCAAGGCGCTATCAAGAGCCGATTTAGCCTCTAAGGACAGGTCGATAGATTCATTCTTTTTACGGAAAGCATTTAATTGGTTTTCATAGTTGTCCAATTTAGTTTTTACTTTCGGTAAGTATTCATCTAGGAATAGTAGAGTATTGTTGGTAACCTCTTTTTTGCGCTCGGTATTTTGATCCACATAATTTTGAATAATACTATTCAGAATTTGCACATTTTCTGCTTTATCGGCACCTTTAATAGCAAGATTAATAATACCCGTACCTTTACCGACTTCTGCAATCGTTAAGGTATTACGTAGGTTTTCAATGGTTGAATAACGGGCATTTTTAGATAAGGTAAATTCTTGTCCGACTTCAGCATTGATTGAGGATACCAGCAAGCTGATTTCATCTTGTTTTAGGAGTTCGCCCACTTTGCCTTCAAAGGTTTGGTTATCAATATGAAGAGCATAACGGTTTTCGCCTAAATAGGTCAGGATAGCGGGTTCACCAATAAGATGTTCAGGTAAAGAATAGAGGGAAATAGTGACAGAAGCTTTGTCTCCCCAAAGCCTATCGAAAAAACCAGCAGGTGCGGTGTGGGTATCTAAATTAAGGTCTGCAACCGTTTTACCGAGCACCATCCGAGACTTAATGACCTCGATTTCGGAATCGGCTTGGCTATTACTATTAGCAAATGGCATCACATCGCTCATTTGATCTAACAATGAAACTTGACTCATTTTATCGTATTGCAGTGTCGCATTGGCTTGATAGATTGGTGTCGCTAGAAAACTATAAGCGGCACCAATAACAATAAAAAAGAGGGTAAAAAAGCCGATTTTAAGGTAGCTGGATTTGAGTATCTTAAAGAGCGCCAGCAGATCGATTTCGTCCGAGGCAGCGGAGCTGGTTTTTGTCGTGTTCATAATCAATTAACGTTAAGCCTTCAAATAGTAAAATTAAATTTTCCCTTGCCACTGTATAACGGCTTTTTCCATCAGTTGATAAACATGCTCGAACATTTCATCACTGCGTTTATGCGGATCTGGGATCTCGGTTTTATTTAGCCACTGGCCGAACAGCATGACTTTGCCACGCGTCTCGGGGAATTGTTGATGGATTCTATCAATATGGTCGTTTTCCATCACTAGGATTAAATCTGCTTCTTTACATAATTCACTGGTTAAACGACGTGATTGATGGCCATCTAAAGAGAGATTGTGGTTTTGTGCAATACGGATGGCGCTATCATAAGCGGGGCGATCCTCTTTGGCGATAATGCCTGCGGAGTGCACTTTTTTATCGGGGAAATGGGTTTGTAATAGGCGCTCCCCCGTGGGGGAGCGGCAAATATTCCCCATACAGACAACGAGAATATTATTAAACATATGGATTACCAGTCATGAATACGTTTAGTACCTTCGGTTAACTGATTATATGACGCGATGGTTGGTAGCAATTGGGTGATTAGGCGGTTCCAACGTACAATAGGGGCGGCAGTGACATAAACTAAGTCATAAGGTTGCAGTTTAAATTCCGTTCCCATCACCATGGCAGTGGCATCGGATAAATCTAACTGATAGACCGCCGCCATTTTTTTCGGCAGTAGGGCATCCAGCTCTTTATCACCTGAGGTTTGGTTTTTAATTGGACGGATGACAAATACGCCAGTTGCATTAGCGGTATTTTGATCTGTACCGCCTGCTTTACTCAGTGCCTCAGTAATACTCATGCCAGCACGGTCAATGGTTAGGGTGTTTGGCTGACCCACTTCGCCCATCACAAACACTTTTTGCCCGTCATTACGTGGTACATATAGTACATCACCCGGTAGCATCAGATGGTTTTGGGTTAGGTCGCCATACTGAACTAATGCTTGCAGTGAGATTTTTATCTCTTTGCCATTTCGGGTGAGTACGACATTGTCCCAATCGGCTTTTTCAGTCAGGCCGCCTGCATTATTAAAGGCCTCTAAAACCGTTAGCGGTACGTTAGTAATCGGTAATGTACCGGGTTTAGCCACTTCACCTGAAACATACATTTTCTGTGAGCGGAAGGCAGCAATGCTGACATCCACTTGTGGTGATTCGATATAAGTCGATAGACGGTTACTCACTAGATTACGGATTTCAGTGACCGTTTTACCAATGACTTTCACTTTACCGATATACGGATAGTAGATAGTACCATCGGAATGTACCCAGTTACCGGAGTCCGCGGCGCTACGGTAAGAGCCGGCAGGAATAGTTAACTCAGGGTGATCCCAGACAGTAATGGTTAATACATCACCCACACCAACACGGTATTCATAGGTTGCCAGTTGCTTCTCTAGGGTTGGGTTGGGTTTTGCAATAACTTGTGGGGTATACATCTCATCTAACAGTTTTGGCGAGATTGGGTAGATATCGACAAATTTAGAAATATCACGATCGCCAGTGTCGACGACATTTTTCCCCGAGGTAGACATATAAACACCAGGGGTAACAGTACAGCCAGTTAGGAGAATACTAACAGCGACTAAGGTAAGTGGGAGACGCTTACTAAGCACAAGACCATCCTATGTAAAAATGTTTAGATTGAATAAAGCATAAGTGGTAGAGTTCTATCATCACCTTTCACTTATACGTGTTTAATATAAATGTTACGTGCCTTTGGAAAGAAAGGAGAATCTTTATTTATTTTAGTGCAGTCAATGTTTATTTTACACTTTTTGTATTAGCACAATGATTATTCACGCTCCATGAGTTCAAATATAAAATAATTTTGTACGATATGGGAGTTATAATGCGATTTTAACTATTTGAAATTTTTATATGCGGTACATAATCGCCTGAGAATGACTTTCGAGATAAATTTTGGCTAAATTATTATACTATTATGTATGTCCGAAACTAAGAATCAAAATTGACTTTTATCCAACTATGCATTGCCTTTAAACCTATTGTGTTTATTAAAAATTTAATATTTGAAGATAGTGGTCTATGATACTTTTGATTATTCAAAAAAGTTATATTTCAACACGTGAGATGAGTGGGGCTATATTCACTACTTAATCACTTTCCAAACAATGTTTAGATAATAACTTATCATCATTTATAGTAAGAATTCTACAGCTTATATTAACAGTGACTATATCATTGATACGTGATAAATATAAATAGGTTGATTGAGTGATTTTAATCAGTTATTAATTTAATTAAACGTTCGTTTATTTCATTGACATCATATTTAACTTTTGCTATGTCATGACTTTTATTACCCATTTCTATAATTTTATCTGGATTATTAATAAAAAACTCCATTTTATTTACTAAAGCGTTTATATTGTATTTAGGAATTATAAAACCATTTACGCCATCTATAACAGTTTCTCTGCAACCAGGAGCATCTGTTGTGATGACAGCTCGACCTATTGCCATCGCTTCTTGAGTACTTCTGGGGGAGCCTTCTCTATAAGACGGCAAAACAAAAACGCTAGATTTAGATAACCAATCTGGCACATTGATAACATGACCAGGATAAATTATAACCTCATCCGATATAAGCGCATTCAATTGATTTTTACTTAAACCTCCAGGATTATCTTCATCGAGCCCTCCTAAAACTATAAATTGTACATTCGGATAATTTTTCTTTATCAAGCGAGCAGATGAAACATATTCATGAATTCCTTTTTCAGCGAGCAAACGACCAATGAAAATGAATCGAATTGGTTGAATGGGGGCTTCAGAATAAGAATACTCATTTAAATTTAAACCAATAGCACCAAGTATACTTGTTTCTTTTACTTTTAATCTATATTTATTTATTAAATCTAAAGGGTCATCATGGTTTAAAAAAATGATACGGTCTAAAAATAAAAAAGATAATTTATACAGATATACTTGTATTCGCTTAATAATTTTAGTTTTTATGGGAATACGCTTGGGTTGTTCTGTAAAAGTGAAGCCTAACCCTTCTAGCATTGCAATTCTCTTCGGTATTTTGGCTAATACAGCAGAGATAGTTCCAAAAATCACAGGTTTAGAAAAATAAGAGAATACAATGTCAGGTTTTATCTTAATTAGAATTTTCCTAAGTTGAACGATTGTTTTTATATCATGTATAGGGTTTAGGCCTGTTCGTTTTAACTCATAGTCTATTGGAACAGCACCCAATTTTTCCACTATATTTTTTTCACCGTCAGTATAATCAATAGCAAAGGCAAAAACATTATGACCACTTTTAACTAATGAAACTATTAAATCTTTTCGAAATCCTAAGATACTTGAAGCATTAGTCCCTATTATTGCTATTTTCATGATGCCTCTATATATTTTAATTTTTTTCAAATAGGAAAAACATTGATAATATACAAAAACTATTCTTGCTTAATTATTAAAGCATATAGAGTTTATTTTATTTCATATATTAAAAAAGGAAGATAAGATATCTTGAAGTGTTTTTCCTATATTGTTATGAAATAATATTTAAAATAAGTTATTTTAATAAATTCGTGTATAACTTTATCCATTCATTACTAATTTTCTCTAGAGAAAAGTTATTGAGAATATGTTTTCTTGCATTGGTACCAATAGCATTTTTTTCTTGCGGTGTGAGTGATAAACATTTTGTTATTACAGAAGATAAGGCATCTGAATCATTTGTAGGAACAATGAATCCATGTTTACTAATAACTTCACTTACTCCTCCAGCGTTAGTCCCAATAACAAGACGTTCACAAGCCATTGCCTCTGCAACAACTAATCCAAAACCTTCCCATGCAGATGATAAGACAAATAAATCACATGCAGACATCCAATCTTCAACATCATGTCTTATACCTAACCAAATGATATGTTGCGCTATATTTAATTGCTTAGCTAATTTTTTTAATTTTTCTTTATCCTCACCATCACCGATGATCACTAATTTAATATCAATAGGATGATTTAATTTCGAAATAGCATGGAAAAGATTAGGATAGTCTTTAGCTTCAGTTAATCGACCAACAGCTAGTATTAATTGAGAGCTTTTACTGATATTAATATCTTTTCGTTTTTGATTACGGATAAATTCATTGTAATGATATTTATTTATGTCTATTCCATTATAAAATGGGATCATTCTCCCTTTCTTTGTTGCTTTAAGCGATACGAAATTATTTACCGCTTCTTGACTAACATTAGTTGATATATTTGCAAGCCTATCAGTAATTCGATAAATAAACATTCTAAGTTTACCACCTTCATTTTTGTTATGGGCTGTACAAACTAAAACTGGAAATTTTATAAATAAACGCATTATACGAGAAAAGATATTGGCGTGAACCATATGACTATGTATTATATCTGGTTTATAGTGATTTATCATTTTTTTTACTTTAAATACTCCCTTAATAATACTTAAAGGATTTTTTTTTATTTTTAATTCAATGATTCTAATCTTAGGGTTTTTCGGCTTAACAATAGTTTCACCGGTGAGCGAAATTATGAATACTTCATGGTTAAGATCTGTAAACTTGTCTGCAAGGTCAGATATGCTTCTTTCTGCACCACCCATACCTAGGCCAGTGATAATAATGAAAATTCTCATTTGTTATTTCTCGTTAAACTTACTATTTTTAAAGGTTATAATAATTATTTAAATTATTTTTCCATTTTTTCTCGTCAAAAAATCTAATCTAATTTACGGAGGTTCTATTTTGCATAAAAAGTATATACTTAAAAAGAACGCTTTAAATTTATTTTTTTTATTAAGAATAAAATGAACATAGTAACTAATAATGAAATTATTAGATTTATATATGCAGCATTCCAGCCGACAAATAATCTAGAAAAAATCATATACAAGAAAAATGCTTGCATTAATTTACTGTGTTTAGTTATGGCGAGTAGATTAGTGAAAAATATAGTTATAAAGATATATATATATAGGAATAGATCAAAAGGATACATGATAAGCCAAGATTCTATGCCGATATGTATATTCCAATCTGCGTTTGAATAACCTAATAAATTTGTGACGGCATAATTGTTGATACTCTGTAGCTCAATACTGAATATTTTCTCAAAGAATAACTGAAAATTACCTTCTGCCCAATAAGGTTTTATGGAGTCAAAGTTGATAAACTGTAGATTATCTGTTATGAACATAACGCTAGATATGTGCTGAAATCTTAATAAGAGGTATTCAATAGAGCTTGCTAAAGAAGCCGAGTAATCTTTTACATTGAATATCACATCAAAAAAATTGCTCGTGTCATCTGACCTTAGGTACCATTTTGCATTTATTATAAATGGCATAGATAATAGTAATAAGGTCATGGTAAGTAGCAATATAATATAAACACGAAATTTAAATTTTTTTGTAATAAAGTAATATAATAAAACATAAAGAATCCCAGCCATCCATCCTCGAATTGACATTGAAACTAAATAAACTACTATATTAATTTTTTTAATTTTTGATTCTTTTGTAAAAAATAGATATATTAAGAACAGTATGTCTGGATTAAATATGACGAAGAAAAGTGAAAGCAAGGCTGGCAGGTCTTTACGTCCTGGTTGGCCAGCAATATTTATTCCATAATGAATATTGATTATAAAATATGATATTTGAAGAATTAAAATAATAAATGAATATTTATTTTCATTTATTATTATAGGTTTTATATTTCTCTGTGTGGAAAAAAAAGAAAACAGTATAAATATAAAACATATTAAAAAAGCCACATAAGAATAAATTGCATTTTCTATGTTTACTTTGAAATAATCTCGTTCTACATAATAGTAACCGTCATTTAAAAACATAATATATGAAACGGTATTTGATAAAAATTGAAAAATGAAAATCAAAAAAAGAGTTTTTTTTAATTCTGGCGATATATTTTTAATCATTTTATTATCTTAGTACTGAATTTATATAGGAAAGTAATATTTTTATATAGTTTTTAACCTTCATTTTTTTTATTCTTTTTATACAGCCATATGCATTTTTATAATTTTTTAGATTTAAATTTAATCTAGCTAGGTCTTTATATACTTCAGATTTTCTATATTCTATTTCTTTTGTTAAAGTATTGTTCATAGACTTATTTAATAAATCTAATGCATA
Organism: Providencia sp. PROV267; assembly: GCF_028477825.1. Lineage (NCBI taxonomy): Bacteria > Pseudomonadati > Pseudomonadota > Gammaproteobacteria > Enterobacterales > Morganellaceae > Providencia > Providencia sp. PROV267. The sequence continues at coordinate 185,072 of NZ_JAMPLX010000019.1, forward strand.
TAACATTTTTTCATTTCTGTCGATTGAGTTTTTTATGTTTTTTAATTCATTGTTTGTCCATGAACCGATTGAACTATATCGATAGAGACTCATTTTTTCTTTAATATAAAATACACCATTATCTCCAAGTATAGTTTCTAGGAAAAAATCCAGAACAGGGAATTTATTATATATAGGGAGATATTGTAAGAAAATTTCTTTTCTAAAAAAAAGAGATGCAGTAGCTGAAAATTGACCTGGTGTAGTATATATTAACAAAGAGTCAACAATTTGATTTTTTTTAGTCTGAAATTTAAATAAATTCGTTAAACTATTATTTTCACAATTTAAAGAGTATGAATTATGAACACATAAGTTAATGTTTTTATTTACCTCTAAAATTTTTATTTGAGTATCAATTTTATGTTTTTTTAGCCAATAATCATCACCCTCACATATAGCTATATATTCTCCATTTGAAGATGATACTGCTAATGGAATTATTTTCTCCCCTTTTTGATATTGGTTCTCAGTTTGTAGAATTAATTTAATTATATTAGGATATTTTTCCTTATATTCTAACAGAATCAAGCGGGTGTTATCTGTAGATACATCGTCATGGATTATAATTTCAAAGCGGTAGTCTGTAACTTGCGCTAACATTCCATTAATTGTATCTTTAATATAATTTTCTTGATTGTATGTAATGCAAATACAGCTAATATAGATCTTATCTGTATATTTCCAATGCTTAATGATTGAAGCTTCATCTTCAGGGGCTTGTAATGGATTAATATTCATCGTTTATCACAGTTGGTTGGATATCTTTACAACTTAGTACATTTTCTTTGAGCGTAGTATATTTTTTTAAAGTATTTCCGCTTATAATCCACTCAATGATTTGTCTTGGTATATTTACCCCAGCTAGATGTGAAAATGGGTACTGGCCTCCAAATCTAGCGTTCATTTCTAATACATAGAATTGTCCATTCTGCTCTAGACAATCAGTATCTAAAATACATATATGCTTTAATTCTTTTGCTAAAGACTCGCCTAATTTACTGAGAGTTTCATTTTTAATAGTTAATGCTTGGTCTGTCTCTCCAGAACGCATAGCTATTTTCTGTTTACAAAATGTAGTAATGTAATTACTGTGTAAATCATTCACAATTTCGAGTCCATATTCTTTACCTGAAATATATTGTTGTATTAATACAGACTGCTCTAAATCTACAGCAGATTCATACTTGAGATAAGTAGACTGTATTTCATTTTTAACTTTAGAATAAAATATTTTGAGCTCATCTAAATTGTCTGCTTTATAAATTCCAATAGATCCCATACCCCAGCGTGGTTTGACAATTAAAGGAAATACTAATGAATTTTTTTTAATTTCTTCCTCGGCGAAGGGTAAAGATAGAAATGTTTTTGGCGTGGGAATATTAGAATCTAATAAAAAATTATATGTTTTCCATTTATCGTTGCAAATATCTATCACATCAGGAGAGGATATTATTACCCTTACGCCAATGTTTGAAAATAATTCTTTATTTTTAGCTAAAATAGGTAAGTCAATATCAAATAGTGAAATTATTATCTTAATTTGATTGTCTTTACAATATTTTAAAAGAAATTCAATATAATTGTCTGAATATATTTCAGGCGTTATAGTATATGAATCAGCTTGAGTTATTGCATAAGTTTTTACACTATTAGCGGCAAATACTTTACTATTAAACTCACGTAAAGCATCTTTAAAATAATCAATCAAATATGTACGTCTACCTACAGATGTTAGTAATATATTCATTTTTATGCCATTAGATTAAGTAAGCCGCCAGTGTGCCAAAATAAAATATTTGTATTTTTAGGATATTGTTTAGACTTGATAATATTTTCCATTCCCATCCACGCTTTTCCAGTGTATACGGGGTCTAGGATAATTCCTGTTTTCCTAGCCGTTTTATTCAATACATTGAATAGCTCATGATTGGTTTTTTCGTATCCACCGCAGTTATAATTATCATCAAAAACAATATCACTGATGTAATTACTATCTAGACTACTTAAAGATATAAATTCTTCAATAGACTTTTTAACTTCTATTGTTCCTCTGTTCTTATCTCGTGCAATACTTATTCCATGAACTGTTGTATTGTTATAATAATGTTTGAAACCACAATGTAGGCCAGCTTGTGTTGCTCCTGTTCCACTAGCTAGGAAAACTGCATCAAATTCAACTTTACTTTGTTTTTTTAGCTCTTTTACTGCATCAAAATAAGCTAATGTCCCTTCATAGCAATGTCCTCCTCCCCAAATATAAAAAGGAGTATCTCCTTGCGTACGATAGCATGCCATCTCCAAATCCATAACTTTTGCTATATCATGGAGCTCACAATAAACAATTTTTACACCTAATAACTCAAGTATTCTTAAGTTACCCGTACTATGGGTAACAGTCTTGCTGTGTATAACTATTGTGCATTTTAGCCCTAATTCACGACAGCGAATTGCAGTTGCTCGTGTATGGTTTGATTGTATACCACCACATGTAACTACTGCATTACATTTCATATCGATGCATTTTTTTAAAATATAATTAAGCTTTCTACCTTTATTACCACCACCGGATATAGGATATAGGTCATCTCTTTTTACATATAAATTTATATCTGTAACTGAATTTATTTTTTCTAAAGGTGTTATGAAATTCATAATTGTAGTTCCATATCACATCCAAGAATTTTAGTATTGGTATATAAAAATTCTTTTTTTTCAATAAAATTATATTTTTTATATAAGTTATAAGCAGCTGAGTTTTTTCTTACTGTTAAAGATAACAATTTAAATTCATTCTGATTCAAATAATCTATTATGCTATCTAGTAATAGCTTTGAATAGCCATAACCTCTATATTTTTTATCTATAGCAATATATGGTATATATGCTTTTTTTTCTATAAAATCATTAGCGTAGCAAGCTACTAGCCCAATAATAATATCACCCTCTTTAATAGCAAATATGACAGAATTAGCTGCTAATTTCTTTGCATAAATAGAAATGTTAATACGTGACGACAAAGATGGTGTGAATTCATTGTCAGTATTGTGAATGAATTTTTCAAGAGCAAGAATATTAATATTTTTTATTTTTTCAATCTTCATTTTTGATAATTTTCACAATGAACTCTAAATCATTGTTGTTCAGCGCAGTGTGAATAGGGAGGCAAATGACACTATCAGAAACACCCTTAGATTTAGGAGTATATGATGAGTATTTTTTATATAAATTAAACTCAGTAATCAAAGGAAAGAAATATCGTCTAGCTAATATATTATGATCTTTTAATTTTTTAAATAAATCATCTCTGCTCATTCCATACTTATTTTCATTTATTAATATAGGGAAGTATGAATGGTTCATTGTAATATTTTTATCTATAATAGGTAACGATATCCCCTTAACCTCCATTAAGTTATTTATATAAAATGAAGCAACATTTTTTCTTTTTATTAAGGCAGAATCAATATGTTTTAGTGTCGCTAACCCAAATGCTGCTTGTACTTCGTTCATTTTTGCGTTTGACCCAAGCATAGATATTTCAATTTCTGATTCATATCCAAAGTTTTTTAGTCTATCTAATTTTTCTTTCATCTCTTTGGTATGACAGATAATAGCACCACCTTCAATTGTTGAGTATGCTTTAGTTGCATGAAAACTCAGAATAGAAAGATCGCCCCAATTAAGAATGGATACGTCATCTTTTTTAACACCGAAAGCATGTGCAGCATCATAAATTACTTTTAATCCATGCTTATCAGCAATTTCTTGAATAGCATCATGATCGCAAGGGTTACCATAAACGTGAACGGGTAATATCGCTGATGTCTCTTCTGTAATTGCCTCTTCTATTTTTTTAGGATCTATATTGAAGGTGTTAGGATCGATATCGACAAAAACAGGTTTCAAATTGTTGAGTAAAATGGCATGACTTGTTGCTACAAAACTGTAAGGTGTTGTTATTACTTCCCCTTTTAGGTCTAAAGCTTGTAATGCAGTAATTAAAGCGAGTGTTCCATTAGAAAATAGAGAAATATAGTCGACACCTAAATAGTTACATAATTCTTTTTCTAATAGTTGGTGGTAATACCCATTATTTGTCAACCATTTCCTTGACCAAATATCTTCTAAATAAGGAGTCAATTCTTCTAATGGTGGCAATAAAGGTGATGTTACAGTGATATTATTCATAAGTTTTAGTTAGCTTCTTAGGCAGAATATTTAACATAATATATTTGTATAAATCTTTTTGCAAAAAACGGATACTTAATATGTAAAATAATGTAGCCATGGTGATTATTAATATAATTGAAATCCATGGAGATACTGATATTAAATTTGTTATTAACCATGCTATAGAACAAGTAGTTATTGAAATTAGCCATATGGGTAATAATGCTTTTAATTGAGATCTACCAGATAGGCTACCAATTTTACCGTTATAATAAGTATTTATTACTAATGCGAGATAAGATTGAATTACAACTCCAATACATATTGCATTCATTCCATATGGAATAGTAATAAAAAGAACAATCGTTGTAATAATTTTTTTTATAACTTCTAATCTTAAGAAAAGATCAGATCTACCTTTTACTTGAAGATAATTTAGATTTATAGCATGGATAGGATAAAGCAGTAATCCAGTAGCTAGTATGCTGGCAAGTAATGAGGCTGATTTCCATTCATAGCCTAATAGCTCAGGTATTAACGGATCAGCTACTACAGCAAGTCCGAAAAGCAACGGAAAAATAATAACAGCTGATAAGCGTAGTGTTAGTAAATATGCATTATTTAACCGTTGTTCATCGTTTTGTATGCTACTAAGCATTGGATAGGTGACCCTTTGGATTATTGAGGTCATTGTAATCGCCGGTGTTCTAGCCAGTTGGTTTGCTTGGGTAAAATAGCCTACTTCTAACACATTAAATTTTTTACCGATAACTATTTGATAAATATTTTGATAAATACTATCGATTAAACCAGATAGCATAAGTTTTGAGCCAAACCCAAATAGTTGCTTAAATGAGTCAAAGTTAAAACTGAGTTTTGGTAGCCATTTATGTAGTATATTAAGGAAGATAACATTACATAATGTATAAGTTATAGTTTGTCCAATTAAAGACCACACACCAAATCCACAATATGCCATAGCGAATGCCACTATACTGCTTATACAAACAGCGGCTAGTGAAGCTTTTGCTTGGGTTTTGAAATCCATATTTATGGATAACTTAGTACGCTGTATTATTGCAAGGGCATTAATTATGATAACCAATGCTAATACCCGAGTTAAAGAAGTCAGCTCTGGCTGTTTATAAAAATCAGCAATATACGGTGCACTAATATATAAAATAAGATAGCAAACAAGTGCAATGGCAATATTGAAATAGAAAGCTGTTGAATAATCTAGCTCTGTTCTATCTAACTTTCTAATTAATGCCGAACTTAATCCACTATCAACGAAAACTTGGCTGACGGCAATAAATATAGCTAACATACCGATAAGGCCGAACGCTTGAGGGCCAAGCATTCGGGCAAGTACAAGCATTACCACTAATTGAATGGCTTGTGTTGCTAACCTTTCAATTGCACTCCATTTTAAGCCTGAAGTTGTTTTTTGTTTTAAATTACTATCCATAGGGTTACTTCAGTAAAGATAGCAAATATTCGCCATAGCTATTTTTAGCCATTAGCTTAGCTCTTGCTAATAAATCTTCTCGTGTTAGCCATTTGTTGTTGTATGCTATTTCTTCTAAACAAGCTACTTTGTAACCTTGTCTTTTTTCTATTGTTTCTACAAATTGGGCTGCCTCAAGTAAACTTTCATAGGTGCCTGTATCTAACCAAGCGAAGCCGCGACCCAACATTTCTACATTTAATGAACCTTGTTTTAGATACAATTCATTAAGTGTTGTTATCTCTAATTCCCCACGTTGTGACGGTTTTACTTGTTTTGCTAGTTTGACCACTTGGTTATCATAGAAATATAAACCAGTGACAGCATATTTTGATTTGGGTTTTTGAGGTTTCTCCTCGATAGAAATAACTTTTTTATTCTGATCAAACTCAACAACACCAAAGCGTTCTGGATCTTTTACTTGGTATCCAAAGACTGTTGCTCCTTTTTGGCGTGAAGCGGCTTCCTTTAACTTCGGTGTAAAGGCTTGTCCGTAGAAAATATTATCTCCTAATACCAAGCAGACACTATCAGAGCCAATAAACTCTTCACCAATGATAAAGGCTTGTGCTAAACCTTCAGGTTTAGGTTGTATTGCATATTGTAATGAAATACCAAATTGAGACCCGTCACCTAATAAACGCTCGAAGCTGCTTTGATCTTCTGGGGTTGTAATAATCAGGATTTCACGGATCCCTGCCAGCATAAGAACTGACAATGGATAGTAAATCATGGGTTTATCATAAATAGGAAGCAATTGCTTTGATACGCCCATTGTTATTGGATATAACCGTGTTCCAGAGCCACCCGCTAAAATAATACCTTTCACTTTTAAGCCCCTAACCTTTCTCTATTATATTTATTATTTTGAACTGACTCACACCACTTTGAATTACTCAAATACCATTCAACTGTTTTACGCAAACCGCTCTCAAATGTTTCTGCTGGAACCCAGTTTAGTTCATTTTTGATTTTAGTTGCATCGATGGCATAACGTAAGTCGTGGCCTGGCCTATCTGTAACGTAAGTGATTAGGTCGCTATAACTTTGAATATTATTAGGTTTATTAGGCACTAATTCTTCAAGGATATTACAGATAGTTTTAACAACATCAATATTGGCTTTTTCATTATGACCACCAATATTATAAGTTTCACCAACTTTACCTTCGGTAACAACTTTGTAGAGTGCTCTTGCATGGTCTTCAACGTATAACCAGTCCCTGATTTGTTGACCATTACCATAGACAGGCAGTGGTTTACCTTCTAGGGCATTTAAGATCATTAAAGGAATGAGCTTTTCCGGATAGTGGAATGGGCCGTAGTTATTAGAGCAGTTAGTAACGAGGGTTGGTAAACCATAAGTGCGTTGCCAAGCTCTAACTAGATGGTCACTCGATGCTTTTGATGCTGAATAGGGGCTACTTGGGGCGTAGGGTGTTGTTTCAGTAAACAGATCCGTCGTTGATTCTAGATCACCATAGACTTCGTCCGTCGATATATGATGGAAACGGAATGTTGCTTTCTTGTCTGCTGGTAGTTGGTTCCAATATTGGCGAGCCACTTCTAATAATGTGTAGGTGCCGATAATATTGGTTTGAATAAATTCACTTGGACCATCAATTGAACGATCAACATGTGATTCGGCGGCTAAATGCATAATTGCATCAGGTTGGTGCAAATTGAATATATTTGTGATAGCGGCTGAGTCACAAATATCAGCTTGAACAAAGGTGTATCTAGGATCTTCACAAATAGATGTGAGTGACTCTAAGTTTCCCGCATAAGTTAATTTATCAACATTAATAACGGTATCATTGGTGTTATTAATAATATGGCGAATAACTGCGGAACCAATAAAGCCTGCACCACCAGTAACTAATATTTTCACTGAAAACCTTGGTATTTAATAATTTATTAAGTAAGAATAAATTTAGCTATGGTATAAATGTTTACTGCAATATTTGATCAGCCATAGCTACCGCACTGGGTTGTCGGGTCCCAGAGCACCATCGAATTCTACATTCGTGCTTATTAATTGAAAACATTACGTTTTTACGTAGTTGCTCAATTGATAAGCACGTCTTATCATTCATCGCCCTTCAAAAGGGCATGCATTTTCGCTGACTCGGTCAAGCGAAAGCGCCTAATAATATCACTAAATATAGTTGCTGACTATCGGTGTGATTGTCTTAGAGAATAGTCTTATTATTTTGCTAACTCTCTAACCTATTGTAAAGAATAGATTTATATTCTTTTGGATTCCTTTGCTGACCGTAGGCAATATTTTATCTGCCATCTTAGGAAATAACCTTATTTTTTATGGATGTATTTTATTCATTCGATTGAGATATATTTCTATACCCGAATATCGAGTTAAGATAAGTGAAATAATTTAGAAATATATCATTTTTATTTTTTGGTTATGCTAATACGCCTTAGTGACGTTAAATTAATAAAGAGCAATAATTAATTTTATTATTTTATTAAATGAATAAAAAAGCATCAGAAATAAACCTTGCTGATAATTATAGTGTGATTTCTAAATAAGTCGAATTTCGACTAGAAATAAAAAACTAGCCGCGAATAATTCAGCGGCTAGTTTTATCATGGATATAACACTTTTATTAATGGCGATTGATTACCATTCGAACGGTACGGTTACCATGACGGAAGCACCAATATCATCACTGGTGTCGTAATCTGTTTTCGATACCCAGACTTTTGCATCGGTGCTGACCATGTTATCAAAGTTATGCCACCAACCTAAATCGACACCCTTGATTGTTTCTGATTTAGGGTAGATTTTGTTTTGTGGATAACTTTCTTTATTGACCTTGGCATAGACTAAACGTGTACTAACACGGTTATCATCGTCAAGGGTGTATTCCACTTTGGCTGATAACATACGCCCATCACCACCCATGGCATGACCCAAAGGTGCACCTTGTTGGTAGTATCCATTTTGGTAGATAAAGTGAGTATACATCACGCCGTTTTTGTTCCATTCGGTATGGGTATTAGAACCTTCAATATACCAGCTTAAAGGCTGACCCCATGCAGTATGGTAGCCTTCGATACCCCCCATAAAAGCATTTTTCGATGGGAACATACCGGCTTCATCTTCACCGATCATTTGGCCGTAAACACTGACAGGTAAACCAATCAGCGGGTAGAGTTTGATTTTAGCGTCAAGCCCTGCAAGCTGGTTACCGGGGTCATCATTTTGATCACCTGTGTTATCTTTACCGGCCATCGCATTCCAGAAAGAATTCCAGTTGTTAGGGCGACCTTCACCTCCCCACATGACTACGCGTGAACCCCCTAACTCAAAGAAATCCGTTGGGTTCATGGTCATACGTAAACCAATGAGCTTGGTATGGGGTTGTGAGGAGTACTGCTTAATTTGACCTGCTGTAAGCTGATATTGCCATGAGCCAATCCATGATAACCAAGGGGTTTCAAAAGGACTTTGGTCTGCACGCTGTATTAGGAAACCTGTGACAGGACGTGCTGCATCAGTACGGATCAAGCTACCATCATGGCCTGGCCCCCACCATTGAGGGATCTCACCAAAGCTAACCCATTGGTTCCAAATTTTCACGCCGCCGTAAGAACCATTAAGGTTATAGTCAGAGCCATTTTCAACACGTAACGCTCGTTCAGCATTCGCTTTTAAATTTAAATCGACATCATCGGTGCTGTAATTACCTTCAACGGTATAACGGAAATCACTGTATTCGCTTTGCGCGAACCCCTGTGGCATGGATGGCTTACTCGTTGACAGGTAGGTTTGTAATTGGAGGTTATTTTTAGTGCGACTGAGTTGTTGCTTAATACGCTGCACAATCGCTTCTTGTTCACTATTGGTGATATTTGCATTATTAAGTGAGCGGGTAATTTCTTCTGAAGATAGGGGCCATGTAGAAAGGCTGATTTGAATAACATTACGTTCTGATAACCATGCAAGGTCGTTTCGTAAGTTATTATCCGGTAGAACGAGACCCCCAGCAAGAGTATTGCCACTCATTACGCCCAATACCGTTAAAATGGCCAACTTGGTAAGCTTGATTTTTTTCATTGATGAATCCGTTGAGTTGAGTCGTCTAATTTTTTGTGTTTTAGCGCGAAAATAGGCGCAAAAGTAATAAGTAAATTCCGAACACGAGTAAAGTACGATATCGCCCACAATTATCTTACTGTTCTATTTGACGTATTAGTTAGGCATGTGTGCGGTGTTTTTTTTATATAATAGGCAAACTCTGAATAAATAAAAAGCAGATTATAGGCGCATGCGGTAAATTGCCTTTTTATGATGATATATCACAACATAATTAAAACAGTAGGCTAGAGGAACTATTTGTCTTATTTGGTGATACTGACTGTCTTAAAATGATTGAATAGCAAATTGATTAAACGGATTTTAATTAGGTGAAATTACTTATATTGGCGTGGGAATAAAATTGGCGCCTTAATCAAATGAATATTAAGGCGCCGAGAGTTAATTGGGATTATCGACCATGCTCGGGTAACCAAATTTGCAAACGGAGGCCACCAAGTGGGCTATCGTCTGCTTTTACCCAGCCTTTATGCTGTGAGATTGCGGTTTCAACAATCGCAAGGCCTAGGCCAGTTCCGCCAGTCTCCCTATCGCGTGCTTCATCTGTACGGTAGAAAGGGCGGAAAATGTGTTCGCGATCAGCGGGGCTAACTCCTGGGCCATCATCATCGACAGTGATTAAGATGCCGTTGTTTTCCTCTTTAAAATTGACCGCAATGTGGGTATTTGAGTAGCGAAGGGCATTGCGAACGATATTTTCAAATGCACTGCCTATCGCCGATGGATTGCAATAAATCGGCCATGGGCCTGGCGGGGCGGTGACATCTAACGTTTTATTCATCTGCTCTGCTTCAAAGCGAGCATCTTCTAGAATATCGCCCCATAATTCATCGGCTTTAATATTCTCCCTTAAGATCTCATTTTTGTGCTGGCTGCGTGATAGCACGAGTAAGTCATTGATCATACTATCTAAGCGATGCGTTTCGGTTTCGATACGTTCTAGCTCTTTACTTTCACCATGGCGGCGGCGTAAGAGTGCCGTTGCCAGTTGTAAGCGTGTGAGTGGCGTCCGTAGTTCGTGCGAGATATCAGAAATCAGTCGTTGTTGGGCAGTGACCATGCCATCAAGCGCGCTAATCATCTGGTTAAAACTGTTACCGGCAGAAAGAAACTCTTGCGGCCCCGATTCAAGTTCAGGGTGTGGTCGTAAATTGCCTTTTGCGACATCGTCTGCCGCCATTTTTAATTTACGGGCAGGGCGTGCCAAGCTCCATGATAACCAAAGTAATAATGGGGCGCTAATCAGCATAGTGGCAATTAATAACAAGAATGGCCGGTCAAACAATAAGTTAATAAAGTCTGATTGTGGGCTATTGGCTGGGCGAACTAAATAGAGTTGGTAATGGTCTTCACCGTCGCGAATGGAAAAAGGCCCAAGAATTTCCGCGCGACCATATTTTTTCTTTTTCGGGTGATCGGCATTGTCGGATTGCCCGATAAAGTTACGGATCACTTGCATTTCACTGGGCATCGCCCCGATAACACGTCCTTCACTGGTCACAATGATCAGACGTTGCCCCGGAGGCGCCCATTTTTTGATGGAATTAGAAATCCGCCTCCACCAAAGAAGGTCATTCATCGGCGCCTGTGCAAGTTCGGCTTCGATGTGTTGTTCAAGCATTTCCCCTTGGCGCTGCTCACTTTCCAGAAGGGAAGTGAGCTGCCGAGAGTCTAGCTTGGGTACCATCAGCACTAGCATTAACACTAGTGCGAGGGTAAACCAGAAAATTGCAAATATTCTTGCGGTTAAGCTATTTATCATGTTGCTGAAACCATCAAGTATCCACGACCACGTAAAGTTTTAAACCACGGTTGACCATCTGTACGCTCTGGCAATTTACGGCGTAAGTTAGAAATGTGCATATCGATAGCACGGTCAAATGGCGTTAAGCGTTTCCCAAGAACTTCTTGGCTTAGATGCTCTCTTGAAACGACTTGACCGAGGTGCTGAGCTAATAAATAGAGTAGCGTGAACTCAGTACCTGTTAGGTCTAGAATTTCGTTATCAAAGCTGGCCTCTTGGCGACCAGGGTTTAATTGTAGCTTATCAACTTGCAGAACAGGCGTATTGCTATTGTCGCCCTGATTCTGTTCGCTCCAATTAGAACGGCGCAATAGTGCACGGATACGGGCAACGAGTTCGCGGTCATTGAAAGGTTTAGGAAGATAGTCATCTGCACCTAACTCAAGGCCTAACACTTTGTCTAGCTCACTACCGCGAGCGGTTAACATAATGACAGGAGTTTGGTGGATTTGACGCAACTCTTTTAATGTCTCAATACCATTTTTCTTTGGCATCATGACATCAAGTAATAACAGATCAATGGACGAGTCCAGTTGTTGTAAAGCCTGTTCACCATCATAGGCGATGACAACGTTGAAACCTTCCATTTCGAGCAGTTCTTTTAAGAGCGACGTGAGTTCACGGTCGTCATCAACTAATAGGATTTTATGCATGTGTTTAAGTCCTCCAACTGCCAAAATACGATAACAATCTTCATGATTCCATGACTTTACGTTCTTTTACATGCTCTGACGCTAGTTTGCAGCCACCGGCGTATAGTTGTCCACATTGAATCACGAGCACTGTCCGAGAACAAGGAGTCAGAAATGCAAAGAACAGCACAAACAACAGTAATGTTGACGTTAGCCTCTGCATTCATTTTCGGCTCAGTGACGGCTTTTGGGGATACACCAGAAAATGTGGCACAAACTGGTGATGGTTCGACTCCCCTAATGTTGCAAATGCAAAATGAGCCTACCTCATCAGCGTTGGCTAAACTTCAGCATTATGAGCTGTTTGGTAGTGAAGAACGCACGAGTACATTTATGTTTAATGGTATCACGTTAAATGAAAAACAGCGCCAGCAATTACGTGATTTAATGGCAACACAACGCCGTTATCAATTTGATAACCCAGTTTCAGTGCAAGAGCGTGAAGCATTGCACAGTTTAATTACCGCAGACGACTTTGATGAGCAGGCAGTACGTGCCCAATTAGAAAAAAGTTTGCAAAAAGAATTAACTCAGCGTGTTGAAATGGCGCGAATTCATCATGAATTGTATCAGTTATTAACACCTGAGCAGAAAGCCCAACTTGAGCAGATCCATCAACAAAAAATGTCTCAATATCAGGCTTTGCAATAACTCATTGAATGAAATTTATTGAGTACCGAATTCTCTTGATCGTAGTAGTGAAGTAGCAATAAGTGAAGTTTTTTCCTTGCCATAGACACCATCCCTGTCTTTTACAGCCCCTTTTAGGGGCTTTTTTTTTGCGCTTAGCTTTTAAAATAAAAAATGGATCCCTCTCTATGCTTCCCTTTTGATCACCCGGTTGATGAAGGTTTTTATCGATAATATAAACATGCTGAGCAAATAATATAGGTTCTGAAACAACGGCAAAGGCGCTCTTTAGTGCTTCTATTTTTAATCATCAAGTAGACAAAGCCCTGCGAATTTTATCCTATCTTAGTGTTGTGCGTTTGGTCGATCGCCGCTTTGTGGTGAATTGTTCAGACTCGACTCTACAGAAACTGATTATTTAGTTAATTATTTTGGATAAAGCGAATTATTATTCCAATGATTTTGCTATTAAGACAAAAAACGGGTTAAATTCATTTTATGAAGATGATCTCACTCTATTCCTATTGTTATTTTGCTCAAAATTCATAGTCTTTATGCCGTAAAATTGTTGTGTGTATTGCAAAGGAAAATAATATTATGAAAATGAAGGCTCTTGTTGCAGTCGCTGTCTCTGCTGTCATTTTGACGGGATGTAAAAACTTAGACCAAGGCATGCTAACTAACTCTGGTATGCAATTATTCCAAGCCGCTACTTTAACGGATGGTGACGTTAAGCAATTAAGCGACCAATCTTGTAAAGAAATGGACGCACAAAATAAAATTGCACCCGCTTCAAGCAAGTACTCTAAACGCTTAGATAAAATTGCTAAATCATTAGGCAATGAAATTGATGGCACACCAGTTAACTACAAAGTTTATATGACTGATGATGTGAATGCTTGGGCAATGGCGAATGGTTGCGTTCGTGTCTATAGCGGCCTGATGGATATCATGAATGATAACGAAGTTGAAGGTGTATTAGGTCATGAAATGGGCCACGTTGCACTCGGCCATACACGTAAAGCAATGCAAGTTGCTTATGCCGCGGTTGCCGCGCGTACCGCAGCAGCTTCAGCGGGTGGCGTTGTTGAGCAACTCAGCTCTTCACAATTAGCTGCGCTGGGTGAAAAACTGATTAACTCTCAGTTCTCTCAACATCAAGAGAGCCAAGCGGATGATTTCTCTTATGACTTGCTGAAAAAACGCGGTGTTAAAACTGACGGCTTAGTCACTGGTTTTGAGAAATTAGCTCAAATGGGTAGCAAAGAAAGCAGCATGTTCGATTCTCACCCACCGTCAGCAGAGCGTGCACAACATATCCGTGACCGTATCGCGGCTGACAAAAAATAATTATTTATCCAGTTAGAATAATATTGAAAAGCAGTAGAGGTGCCGCCTTTACTGCTTTTTTTTGTATCTTCATTTGTGTTGATCTTGTGATCATGCCATTAACTTTTTGCTAATAATCTATTCTTTGCTGTTTATCTGCGAATGTTGTCTCAAAAAAAACGAAATCAGACCTTGCTGCTTGCACTCTAAAATAACTCCGCCTATTTTGATGCTTAAATTTCTTTTTGGGTGTATTCGCTAAAAAATAGCTACCCTATTTTTTGTCGTGGCTGGGTAGCAAAAATAAAATAACGATTCGCAAGGAATAAAAATGGAAAAAGCTCAGAGGATTTCTTTGCTAGCAAAAGGCATGGGAATGTTGCTGTCATTTACTTGTCGTTTATTAACGGGCGTACGTACCCGTTGGGTTGGTTGCCAACCGGCAATGACACCACGTATCTATTATGCTAACCATTCCAGCCATCTTGATGGTTTAGTTATTTGGGCTGGATTACCTCCTTTAATGCGCCATGCTGTTCACCCTGTCGCCGCAAGAGATTATTGGGATAAAACGCCCTTTCGACGCTATCTAGTCAATAACGTTTTTCGCGCTGTTTTAATCGACCGTAAAGGTGATGGAACGGCGAAAGAGAATGTCTTAGAGCCACTTGAGGCGATCTTGGAAAAACAAGAATCATTGATTTTGTTCCCAGAAGGTACGCGCGGGGATGGCGAAGAATTAAGTCATTTTAAAAGCGGTATCTATCACTTAGCCAAAAAACACCCTCATGTTGAAGTGGTGCCTGTGTACCTTGAGAATTTAAATCGCGTACTACCAAAGGGGTCGAAGTTGGTTGTGCCGGTGATCTGCTCTGCGGTTGTGGGCAAGCCATTAGCCCCATTAGGCGAGGATGAACCAAAAGCCGTATTCTTAGAGCGTGCGAAACTCGCACTAGAGGAGTTGATGCCATGAGTAGTATTTGGGATAGCGAAATCGTGTTATTGCTATCAGGTGTCTTTAGCATACTTGTGGTCGCTAGTATTATTGGCGGGATCCTCGCTTACCGTTATTCAGGGGATAACAGCAATCCAACTATTGATAACTTGAATGCTCGGATCCGAGCTTGGTGGTTAATGTGTATTGTCTGTGTACTCGCCGTTGTGATTGGCAATATCGGTGTCGTGATTTTATTTGCACTGATCTCATTTTTTGCATTACGGGAGTTTATTACCTTAACACCGACTCGGCGTAGTGACCATGAAGCCCTATTTTGGTGCTTTTTTATTTTCCTCCCTCTGCAATATGTTTTAGTCGGCATTCAGTGGTATGGCATGTTCTCAGTCTTTGTGCCGGTGTTTGTGTTCCTTTTCTTACCTACTCGCATTGCCTTAGCGGGAGATACGTATCATTTCCTCGAGCGTACCTCAAAAATTCAGTGGGGGATGTTAGTCGCGGTATTCTGTTTAAGCCATGTGCCAGCCTTGTTGATGTTGGATATTCAAGGTTATGAGGGGGAAAACGTCAAACTGCTGCTGTTCTTGATTGTGGTTACGCAACTTTCTGATGTGCTGCAATATGTGTTTGGAAAATTGTTTGGCAAACATCCTATTGTGCCAAAATTAAGCCCGAACAAAACCATTGAAGGCTTTGTTGGTGGCATTTTATCTTCCGTGCTAATTGGTATCTGCTTGTATTGGGTAACCCCATTTAGTTGGTGGGCAGCAGGGCTAATGTCACTGGCGATTACCCTAATGGGCTTTGTGGGAGGATTATGTATGTCTGCTATCAAACGCGATAGCGGCATCAAAGATTTTGGCGCCATAATCGAAGGGCACGGCGGGATGCTAGATCGTATCGACTCTTTATGCTTTGCCGCGCCAATCTTCTTCCATCTAACACGCTATTTTTATACTTAATCTTAGGCCTTGTGCCTGATGGCTCCAAGTATTAGCCTTTGAAAATGGAGCCCCGTTGGTTAACCCATAACCGCTAACGGGGCTTTTTTGTTTCTCACTCAATCAATCAATAAACGCTTGAGCCAAAACGGCTCAGTTGCGTAGTTTTGCTTTGGTTTTGAGAAAGCCAGTGAACATTTATTTTTTATCGTGTGGGTAGTAGGCGCCTCTGTTTACTTTTAACTCGCAAGGTTAAGCTTCTATGTTACATAAATGCTATGATATGCACTTAATTTTTGTTTCGAAGTAAGACAACACCCGCTATAGTGAGCCTCTGCTTCTGCGGCAATCCGTTTTATAGACTAAAATTGTGTAAGCTGGATCACAATAAACAAGCAAAGCTTGATAGAAAGCAGGTATAGATAGGTTCCTTTGTCTTATTATAACGCTAGGTGAATCAATTCAGCATGAGTTGTTTATAACAGAATGTACGTTAGAAAAGTACGATATCATTGTGTTTTTCATCGATTTGCAATTTATATTCATTAATCAGAGGTCATCATGGTCAAACAGATTAAAAGAATTGGGGTACTAACAAGTGGTGGTGATGCACCGGGTATGAACGCTGCAATCCGTGGTGTTGTACGTGCTGCACTGAGCGAAGGTTTAGAAGTCATGGGTATTTATGATGGGTATCTAGGCTTATATGAAAACCGTATGAAACAGCTAGATCGCTATAGTGTTTCTGACATGATTAACCGCGGTGGCACCTTCCTTGGCTCGGCTCGTTTCCCTCAATTCCGCGATGAAAAAGTTCGTGCTGTTGCCATTGATAATCTGAAAAAAAATCATATTGATGCGCTGGTGGTGATTGGTGGTGATGGCTCTTATCTAGGGGCAAAATCACTGACAGAGGCAGGTTTCCCCTGTATTGGTTTGCCGGGAACCATCGATAATGATGTGGCGGGAACGGACTATACCATTGGTTATTTCACCGCACTTGAAACGGTAGTGGAAGCGATTGACCGTCTGCGTGACACCTCGACGTCTCATAAACGTATTTCGATTGTTGAAGTTATGGGGCGCTATTGTGGCGATCTGACGCTTTCGGCTGCGATTGCGGGGGGTTGTGAGTTTATCGTTCTGCCTGAAAATGAAATGTCATTTGACCGCGAAGAGCTGTTATCTGAGATAAAACAAGGCATTGAGAAAGGTAAACGCCATGCCATTGTGGCAATCACTGAGCATGTTTGCGATGTTGATGAGCTAGCGAAATATATTGAAGCAGAAACGCATCATGAAACGCGCGCAACGGTATTGGGGCATATTCAGCGTGGTGGCTCGCCAGTGGCTTATGACCGTATTCTCGCATCGCGCATGGGAGCCTACTCTATTCAGCTATTATTAGAAGGTTACGGCGGTCGTTGTGTCGGTATTCAAAATGAAAAACTGGTTCACCACGATATCATTGATGCTGTAATGAATATGAAGCGTGTATTTAAGAAAGAGTGGTACGACACAGCGAAAAAACTGTATTAATCTCTACCTCTACGATTGCAAATCTCACCTGTGCGGTGCCGTTTCAGTGCCGTGCAGGTTTGATCTCTCTGCCTGATTTTTCTGCCTTATATTCTTTTGTTGCATAATTTGTCATTTTTAATTATTTCATGTTATTGATGAGATCTGTCAGCCTTCCTTAACAATTGATTGATGAGGAATGGAAGAATGGCGAGTAAATGGCAGGTAACAACCACATTATTATTAGCGCTCACAGCAAGCGCATGGGCAAAAGACATCCAATTATTAAACGTTTCTTATGATCCCACTCGAGAATTCTATCAGCAATATAACCAAGCCTTTAGTCAGTATTGGAAAGAAAAAACCGGGGATACGGTAACTATCCGTCAGTCTCATGGCGGGTCAGGAAAGCAGGCCACTTCTGTTATTAATGGCTTAGAAGCGGATGTTGTGACGCTGGCTTTAGCCTACGATGTGGATGCGATAGCGAAGAGTGGACGTATTGATAAGAATTGGATCACTCGTTTACCCGATAATTCCGCACCTTATACCTCAACGATTGTTTTTCTTGTGCGTAAAGGAAACCCTAAAAATATCCAAGATTGGGATGATTTGATCCGTAAAGATGTTGCGATTGTCACGCCAAATCCTAAAACGTCAGGTGGTGCACGCTGGAATTACCTCGGTGCTTGGGGGTATGCATTAGAAAAAAATCATCATGATCCAGAGAAAGCCAAGCAATTTGTTAAACAGCTTTATCAAAATGTTGAGGTACTAGATTCAGGTGCTCGCGGGGCGACAAATAGCTTTGTTGAGCGGGGAATTGGGGATGTGTTGATTGCATGGGAAAACGAAGCGTTATTAGCGATTAATGAGCTTGGTGAAAATGGCCAATTTGAAATTGTGACGCCAAGTATCTCAATTTTAGCAGAGCCAACAGTGGCCGTCGTTGATAAAACCGTTGATAAGCGCGGGCGTAGGGAAGTGGCTCAAGCCTATTTAGAATATTTATATTCGCCTAAAGGGCAAGAGATTGCCGCGAAAAATTACTATCGACCACGTAATGAGGAAGTGGCTCAGAAATATCAGCAGCGCTTTCCGAAGTTGAAATTATTTACAGTGGACGATTTGTTTGGCGGTTGGGAAAAAGCTCAAACAACGCATTTCTCTAATGGCGGTGTATTTGATGAAATAAGCCGTCGCGATTAGTTGGTTAGGTTTTAAGCTGAGTTATTGTAAATAAATCCATTGCCTTAAGTGAAATAAAATGCGTTAATTAACTTAAGGCAAATTAATGGAAAACCAAGAACGTGTCATCACGGCGGGCATCATCGACTTCCCCTAAATGGGAATAAACAAGGGCTGATCTCCGCCTGTTGTCCATTTTATCATTCACAAGATAATCAATATCAAAAAGATCGCACTGCTGAATTTGTGTCTATCTAACCGGATATTCGATCTTACTTAGGCAAAATATTACCCATGTCGAAAAACTATGCTGACATTACTACGCCAATTATTTCTGAAAAATAATCAGTATTCCGCGCTTATTTCTTACATCTCTCTTTGTGTGGGGGTGATTTTTTATTATCTGACAGTCATTCTTCAAGTTTTTAGGACGCTATACACTGAACAGAACGGCTTTTATGAAGTCACATACGCGTTTTTTAAAGTCGTGAATTTTGCCTTGCTCGCCTATGTAATTATACTGGCGCCGGTATATTACTATTACCTTAAAACGCGAATTCATTTTTTTTATCGCGTGTTACTGTATTTTATATTACCGTGTTTTATAACTTCTGTTATTTGGTATTTTCGTTTGTACTCTCTATCGCCTAAATCATATAACTCCCCAGAGTTATCACTTGCATTCGTTGAGCACATTATATTTTTTTGTTACATACAAGGCCTGTCGATTGTCATGACTGTACCTGCAATCATGACAGATTGCGTGCTGAGTATACTCAGAAAAATAATCGCTCTAATTTATGGGGCGTTTTCTTCAAAATAAAAAAATCGCATACTCTTAGCGCTATATCCTGACGAGCATTCATCGCATTGAGGATTTTAAGCGAAACTTATATCTGTTGAACAATACTCGTCGCGGATACCCAAAAAAGCTTTTTATAGTGAGAGTGACTGACTTGTGAGGGAGAAGTCAGTCACCTTTTTTTAGCTTATTGCCATACGTATTTGACACCCAGTTGGCCTAGGTAGAATGTCTGGCGGTTGTTGCTGCCAGAGGTGATCCCCGCCCCTTTTGGGTTTTCCCATGTACTTGGCTCAACGGCAAATCCGCCCCATAGCGTCAGTTTTGGGGTCAAATTATAGAAAACTTGGGTGCCGACACGATAGCCATCTTTCACTTTCTGGGTCGTGCGCTGGTTACTATCATAGTTGTGCTCGTTCAGGTAATAGCGGAAGTACGGCATGATGCTCCAATCCTGATTCAAGGTCACTGGGAAGTAGCCGCGGATCTGATTTTGTTCCCATGTTTTATTGAAGTCTTTATCCCACGTCCAGTCGGTATACATGTACAGTTTGGCGGTGGCGGAATCATTGATCTTATAAACAATACCGTGTTCAGATTCCCATTCATAACTATTGGGCGCATGGAAATTGTCATAATGATAAAAGGCATCCCAGAAATTAAATGCCCATTTGTCGTTAAAGTGATAAGTACCACTAGGCATCAACCAAAAGAGTGTATTCGATGGGCGAGCCATAGTACCTGGTGCGGAATCATTAGACTCTTTACGGTAGGTTACGTTTAAGTTGAATTGGCCTACATCGCTAGAATACATTTTTCGTGTCGCACCGATTTGAGTACGGTTACGAATAAATGAGTCTTTTGAGGTTGAAAAATTGTGGTTGTAGCTTCTTAATGACTCTTTGTGCTCAAGAAAAAAGCTCCATTTAGATTCAGGGTTTGACAGAAACAGTTGGCCGATCATGGTGGTTTTGTCGTAGACCTTACCGCCGCTGGTATTATGGTGGCCTTCAAATTTCTCCAGCTCCATATAGACATTGGAGGTAATGCGCCAGTAGTCATTATTCACCGTCTCAACAGCTAATGCAGACGTTGTTAGTGTTGTGGTGGCGAGAAAGAGTAAACCATTCAAAGATGTTTTCATGATGATCCTTTAATTTTTAATTATTGTTTATGAAATAGCAGTGTCAGTTTATTTAGGGTGTAGCAACCAGCCCTTGATATCGCTTTGGATATCAAGGCTGGGAAGAACCTTGTTTAGAAAATAAATTAGTGAGTCGTGTTGTAGGTTTCACCGTGACCATAAGGGAACAGAATTCTGTTACCTTGTGGATTTTTGATGTTAACGGGTAATAGCCCTTTTGGTGGATTTAGAGGTTGTGCCTGTGGATTTGCAAATAGCGTACGTAATCCACTACGAATGTTGGTTTCCAGTGAATTACGGTTGTTATTGGTGATATCAAACCCTGTAATACCGTAGATAGCGATATTCGCTTTGACGCCTTTTAGGTAAGCGATGTCATATGGGTTACGTGATGAAATAACGACAACCGGAATATTCGCTTTGTTAGCTTCATCAATCACCAATTGTGCATTAGCAGGGTTATCTTTTAGGTTATACGTCGTCAGTAATACGAGATCTTGGCCTTTTAAGAGCGATTGAACCTCTTTTGCACTAAGCGTATTTTCAGCCAGTTTGATCATTGCAGTTTGGCTCTCAATCGCGACACCCGTTTCATTAGCAATATCATTTAAGTGCTTTTGAATTAATGTGTTACGTGGGTTTTCATCAGAAATCACCAGAATGCGATTTTGTGGTTTGAGAACATAAGGTAGAATATTATCGTTTTTAATCAGTGTGATAGCTTGCTCGGAAACCATATTTTCTAAGTCTTTATGGCTCTTTGAGGCGACAACAAGTTGAGCATTGTTTAAATCAACAGGCTGTGCGGTGATCTCCTGCTGTAACTTTTTCAGCACGACACGTTTTGCCGACTCATCAATCCGTTTCCTTAACTCAGGATTTTTCTTGGCTTCGCTCTCAAGGTGGCGATACATATTGTCTAAGCGTGTTACCGCTTCGCTATCCCACATTTTGATTGGCATAAGGATAATATCGGAGCCTGCTAACAGTGACGTTTCCACTGCCCAGTTCATATCAAAGTTATCAGCGATTGCTCCCATATCCATAGCATCGGTGATGATAAGACCGTTGTATTTGAGTTCATCACGTAAAACACCGTGCAGGATCGGCTTGGAAAGCGTGGCAGGAGTGCCAACCTCTTTTCCTGATAATGTTTTGATTTTGTTGTTATCTAATGCAGGCACAATAATGTGTGCTGTCATTACCGCATCAGCACCATGACTCAGCGCATATTGGAACGGCGGTAATTCTGTGGAGCGCCAAGCTTTAGCATCGGAATTCACTACGGGTAAGTCGACATGAGAGTCAGAGGAAACATTACCGTGTCCGGGGAAGTGTTTCAGTGAGGTCAATAAATTATATTTGTGGATCCCTTTGATGTAATTGGTTGATAGCGCTTCAACAAGCTCTTTGTTGTCGGAGTAAGAGCGGACACCAATGACAGGGTTGTTTTGGTTGTTATTGACATCAACAACGGGGCCAAAATTGATATTAAAGCCAAGGCTAGATAATTCATAGCCATGGATCATACCCGTCAATTCCGCTAGAGCTGGGTTACGTGTTGCCCCTAATGCCATATTGCCAGGCATTTCGGTGCCGACACGGAGGCGAGTCACATAGCCGCCTTCTTGGTCAGTACCAATAAAGAGTGGCAAATTACTCCGTGAGGCTTGTAGTTGATTAATTAATTCAACGGTTTGTGGGGTATCAATAAGGTTTTCACGGAATAAAATAACAGAGCCTAAATGGTATTGATTAATGACCTTAGCGACTTCGTCATTCATCGCTAGAAATGGTGCAGGCTCGCCTTTGCTGTCTTTATTCCAATAACGGAAATCCAACATAAAAAGTTGGCCGATTTTTTCAGCTTCAGACATGTTTTTCACAATTTCATCAGCCGATTTTTGTTTATCTTTCCACAATTCGTTGAGTTGTGTTTGCGAAAGGGGGTCGGCTAACGACATTGCGCTGAGTAAGCACAGAGAAAGTAGAGTCAGATTTTTCATCGAATCAGTCCTTGGTTATTTTTCGATGAATAATAAGTATCGTAAATTAATTGTAAAGTGAGATTAATCACAGTTAAGACTATTCTTATCCGTTATTAAATAAGAATAGTCGATTATTTAATAATTGAGAAGCCTGCAATTATCTTATTGATTTTAAATGGGTAAATTATCTGGAATAATCAGCGAAATTGTAGAATAATTCCGTTTTGGAATTATTTCTTTATGTGATCTTGACGATAAAGTCGACGAAATAAATTAATCATCTAAATGGTTATCTTACGCTCTAATTTTATTCTGATTAATATGTTAAGTGTAATTTTATTGTTTTTATTAACGTAAAATAGAGGGTTTAATAAAAAAGTCGCAGAAAATTTCTGGCGACTTTTTTAAAGTTATAAAATAAGAAGGTGGTACGCTGTTTTTATCACTGCCAGCTATATTTGAAGCCAATCTGTCCTAAATAAAAGGTTTGCCTGTTATTGGTTCCAGAAGTCATATCATCGTCTTTTGGGTACTTCCACTGTGTGGGTTCAATAGCAGCACCCCCCCATAAAGTCAGTTTTGGCGTTAGCTTGTAGGCTACCTGCGTACCAATACGATAACCATTTTTTACTTTCTGAGTTAAGTGTTTGCGCTGATCATAACTGCTTTCATTCAGGAAGTAGCGGAAATAGGGGGAAATTTCCCATTGATCACTCAGCTTAATGGGTAGGTACACCCTGATCTGATCTTGCGAGAAAATGTTCTTGAAATCTTTATCCCAAACTCTATCACTGTATAACGTCAGTTTTGCCGTAATCGTGTCAGAGTATTTATAGGTGACACCATGTTCAGCTTCCCATTCATAGTTGTTTGACTTTAAAAAGTTACTGTAATAGTAAAAAGCATCCCAGAAATCGAATGACCATTTCTTATTAAAAGCAAAGCTACCTGCTGGCATTAACCAATATAAGCTGTTGGATGAGCGTGATAGGGTGTTGGGTGCAGAATCATTGGACTCTTTACGGTAGGTGCCGTTTAGGCTCAATACGGCGTCTGTACTACGATAAAGTTGGCGTGTGGCCCCAATTTGAGTTCGATTGCGAATATAGGAATCACGAGACGTTGAAAAATTACGCCCATAGTTGCGTAAGGATTCTCGATGTTCTAAATGGAAGCTCCAAAGTGAAGATGGGTTAGTGAGGCTAAGTTTACCGACCATACTGGTTTTATCGAAAACTTTGTTATCAAAACTATCCCGTTGACCGCGGTACTCTTCAAGTTCCATATAAACATCAGTATCAACATGCCAATAATCATTATTTGTTTGAGATACCGCAGTTGCAGGTAGTATTATTGCAGTGCTTAGAATTAAACCTTTTAAATATTCCATAATCATCCTTATAGCGAATGTTTTATTTTATAAACGCCGATGACAATATTTCTTAAATAGGTGGCGACCATTGTTTGTTGATATTAATGAGATGATTAATCTATTTATTTAAATATCTTTCTCATAAAGATAAATAGATAAAACAATAATCACAAACGAGGTCAATATAATGTTGGGAGATAAGAGGTGTCCAGTATTCTCAAACGGAGGTATAACAGGAATAATCAAGTTTATTAGTGAGATGTGTGGTTTTTTATATTGATGATTTGAAGTTTTTTTCTATTGGGAATAAATAAAATATTGAAAGAATAATTTGCATTAAGGAATTTCTGTTTTTGTGATCGCATTAAGTTAATATAATCGTTTCAAATATAATTATTTATTATTCCTTAATAGGGGGATTATGTTTTTAATTATGGCATTAAATAAAAAAACCGCCAATAAATATTGGCGGTTATTATCAATGAAATATAAATTAT
Source organism: Providencia sp. PROV267 (assembly GCF_028477825.1). NCBI lineage: Bacteria > Pseudomonadati > Pseudomonadota > Gammaproteobacteria > Enterobacterales > Morganellaceae > Providencia > Providencia sp. PROV267. The sequence goes on from NZ_JAMPLX010000019.1 coordinate 209,770, forward strand.
TTGGCTTTTTTAGCTTCAGCGGCTGCTTTAACGATAACAGCAAACGCATCTGCTTTAAGTGATGCGCCACCAACAAGTGCACCATCGATATCCGGTTGAGTGAATAGCTCTGCTGCATTGCCTGCATTGACTGAACCACCGTATTGGATGATGACTTGCGCAGCAACCGCAGCATCTTTTTTCGCAATATGGTCACGGATAAATTTATGAACAGCTTGAGCCTGAGCTGGCGTCGCTGATTTACCTGTACCGATAGCCCAAATTGGCTCATAAGCGATGACCGCATCTTGGAATGCTTGGGCGCCTAGTGTATTGAGTACAGCGTCGATTTGGCGAGCGCACACTTCTTCTGTTTTACCTGCTTCATTTTCTGCTTCGCTTTCACCGATACAAAGAACAGGAACCAAGCCTTGCTCTTTCAGTACAGCAAATTTTTTAGCAATAAACTCATCGCTTTCTTTGTGGTAGGTGCGACGCTCTGAGTGACCGATAATAATGTATTTTGCGCCGATATCTTTGAGCATTTCGGCAGATGTTTCACCAGTAAATGCGCCGGAAAGATTGACGTCAACGTTCTGTGCACCTAGGGCGATACGGCTACCTGCAAGCGCATGTTTTGCTTGAGTCAGATAAATAGCCGGTGGCGCAATTGCTACGTCACAGCCATCAACACTGCTCAGCTCGTTGCGTAGGCCAGCAATCAGGTCATTAACCATGTGAGTGCTGCCGTTCAGTTTCCAGTTACCCATTACCAATGGATGTCGCATGTTGTTTCCTCCAACCAGAGAGTTTGATTTATCAATAAGTGACTCGCTGCTGTGTAACACGGGGTGCAACGAGAAAAATTTTTCTGTTATGGACCTTAAAAATTTAGGTGTTAAGTATAAAGAGAATACATAACAATAGCTTTGCTTTTTATCACGCTGATGACGATTGCTGTGATCATTATCCGGTTAAGGTGCTTCTGTCTTTAGCTTAATCGGTTCAACAGCAAAAGTAAGCACATTATTTTCACTTTTTACTAAAATGTAGCGCAGTGCACCTAAACGTACTTCGTCTGCATAGGTTGGCTCTTTATTCGCGATGAATGCCTTTAGTGCTTTTGTCAATTCAGGGGTTTTATCTATTGCAACGGTTGGATCAAATTGTTGAATAACAGCCACCGCATAGCGTTCCATCAATTGTCGATTGGCTTGAGCCTCATTGTTATCGCGGGTTGGCAGTAGCGTGATCTGTAAGCTTTTAATTTTCTCGCTTCCACGCTCCAATACGGCGGATGAATAGATATTGGCATTGATCCGAGAAGCCGCTCGTATATAGGGAGCTGAAATGTCTTGGCTTGCAATCACTTTATATTCATGTAGTGGTAAATTGGGGTTTGTTTGATTAAATTGGTTACGAAACTGTGGGATGGTAAGGTCAAACGAAGGCGCATCCGGCGCTAAATAAGCGACTTCAAAATCACTATTCGGTAGCGTGGGTACTTTTTGCGCAAATGTCATTTGTGGCAAACCAAGTACAAAAACGGTTATCATGACGTGAATTGAATGGAGTGCGTGTTGTTTCATTTGTTTTTGCCACTCATTTTATGGTTTTTAATATTGTATCAGGATCCGGTGTAATGACATTACAACAATGGGCTTTCTCCTTCAAAGGTCGTATTGGTCGTCGACCATTTTGGGCAGGTATCGCATCGTATTTTATTTTAATGACAATCATTGTGTTACTGCAAAATGCATTTGCATTACCTGAAACGGTTGTGATTGTATTACTGGTTTTATTGCTTTATCCGCTAGCTGCAATATTTACTAAGCGTTTGCATGATAGAGGGAAACCCGGTGGCTGGTTTGCACTGGTGATCCTCGCTTTCGCCCTATTTTCAATGGATGTTAGCCAATTAGCCCCTGTTTGGCAGTGGGGAATTGGGCGCTTTTTACCGCTGTTAATCGCTATGATTATGTTACTAGACTGTGGTGTTTTTGTAGGGATGGATTCTGAAAATCAGTATGGTGAAAAAACACAATCTGTTGATTACCTGTCTTGATCCCCTCTCTACGGGTGAAAGAGGGGGATCAAAATGGTTACCAATATTGTTCACTGCTGATATGACCCGGTTTACGGCGTAGGTGTTTGCTCATTCCTCGGGTTTTTACCAATAGCTCGCGAGTATCTCTGACCATTTCAGGGTTACCACATAACATCACATGGCTGCTGGTGGCATCAAGCGAAACGCCAGTGGCTTCTTCGAGCGTATTGTTTTCAATCAATGCTGGCACACGTCCATATAACGCATCGTCGCAATGTTCACGGCTAACAACGGTAACTAAATGCAGCTTTTCTGGGTAGCGTTTGGCTAATTGCTCCATTAAGGGGAGATAGCTGAGATCTTTCTGGTAGCGAACCGCGTGCAAAAGTACGATTTTTTCAAATCGTTCAAGGTCTTTGCCTTCTTGTAATATCGATAGAAAAGGGCCTATCGCGGTGCCAGTGGATAGCATCCAAAGGTTTTGGCAGTTGGGAATTTCGTCTAATACAAAGAAGCCTGACGCTTCATCCGTAACTTGTAAGGTATCTCCAGGGCGTAATTGAGCCAGTTTAGGGCTAAGTTTACCATTTGGTACAACCACAAAGTAGAATTCAAGGCGATCGTCACTCGGGGCGTTAACGTAAGAGTAAGCACGTTGCACTCGTTCACCTTCAATTTCGAGAGCAAGTTTTGCAAATTGGCCGGCGATAAAAGGTTTGATAGGGGCGTTGATCACTAGGCTGAATAAAGAATCTGTCCAAAATTTTGCTTCAATAACGGTTCCGGTAACCCAATTAGCCATAAATATTCACCTCTGGATTTTTTTCTAACTTTGCTGCTTATCAGAGTTTCATACTAAATCAGTTTACTATTTGCGCTTATCGATAATGTGTTCTAGTGAATTATTCTTTTTAAGAGATCACAAACAAATTTAATGTACAGTTTTATTGCCATATCCGGCGAATATCGCTGACATTGCACCATTAATTAAAATGCTGTCCTACCTCGAAAAAAAAATTAGTTTTGTTATCTTAGTCACGCAACGGTGACATGGGCATGATGTACTGCCGATTAACCGTTTTATCAAAGAAAACAATCAATAACTCTTTGTGGTTTCACTCTGAAATTAAACCTTCATGTTATTTGTATTGAATAACATGGCTAGGCTGTGCATTCAGGTTGATAAATTGGTTTTGAGAAGAAAATGAGAAAACTGGAACATTTTAATTTACTGATCTTGCTGATCGCCCTAGCAGCGGTAGGGCAAATGACACAGACTGTTTATGTACCTGTTATTGCAGACATCGCTGTGTACTTTGGTGAACCGTCTGGCTCAGTGCAGCGAGTCATGGCGGCTTACTTGTTTACTTATGGTTTCTCTCAACTGATATATGGACCGTTATCTGACCAAGTTGGCCGCCGTCCGGTTATTTTAGTTGGGATGAGCATCTTTTTACTCGCGACAACGCTGGCACTTTTTGCCCCAACGCTGGATATTTTAGTGCTCGCCAGTGGCTTGCAAGGGCTGGGTACAGGGGTGGCTGGGGTCATGGTGCGTACGATGCCTCGTGATCTCTACAAAGGAACCTCATTGCGCTATGCAAATAGCTTATTAAACATGGGCGTATTAGTTAGCCCACTGCTCGCGCCTATGTTTGGTGGATTGCTTGCTCATTTTTGGGGTTGGCATGCCTGTTATATCTTTTTGTTTATTCTTGGCGCTTTTGTGCTGGTGAGCATGTATCGCTGGCTACCTGAAACACGCCCTGAGTCTTCAGAAAAACGCAGAATGTTGAGTTCTTATCACCAGTTACTGTCGAGTGGCTCCTTTGTTTCTTATTTAATTATGTTGATCGGTGCGCTGGCGGGTATTGCGGTTTTCGAAGCCAGTAGCGGTGTTTTGATGGGCGGTGTACTTGGTTTGAATAGTATTACTGTCAGTATCTTATTTATTATTCCTATTCCTGCCGCATTTTTTGGGGCTTGGTATGCAGGGCGAGAAGGTAAAAGTTTTTACCATTTAATGTGGCAGTCCGTGATCTGCTGCTTGATTGCAGGGTTGCTAATGTGGATCCCCGGCTGGTTTGGGGTGATGAATATCTGGACGCTATTGGTGCCCGCCTCGGTGTTTTTCTTCGGTGCGGGCATGCTATTCCCTTTAGCAACAACAGGGGCAATGGAGCCTTTCCCTTATTTGGCCGGAGCCGCTGGGGCATTAGTCGGCGGTATGCAAAATGTGGGTTCAGGGGTGGCAACATGGGTTTCCGCACTGTTGCCGCAAAATGGGCAGTTTAGTTTGGGCTTATTGATGCTGCTGATGTCTATGTTAGTGCTATTGTGCTGGCTACCGTTGGCTCATCGTTTGAATCGAACAGAGCATACGATTTAATCAGTGATAGCAGGCGATCACTCATCGCCTGCTTAGTTTTATACGGTAAGGGGCGCTGAAATGACCCTTGGCGTGCTCGGTAATCTCCCTTCATTTATTGCCATCGTTTGATTTGCTGTTTTCTCCATCATGGCGATTAGCTCCGGTTGCTGCTCTATGTGATTGAATATCACTGGCTGGTTATAATCCAAAAAGCGTGTATTTTCGGTGATGGTGGCGGTGTGGTTTTGCGTCAATGTCACCGTACTTGGGGGCGTGTCATCTTGCAGGTGTTTGTCGAGATAAATTCGGATTGCCGTTATTTTCAGGTTTGGTGTGCTGTCGGTGGTACCAATAATCGACAATAGCTCCCCTTGGCGAGTGATCTGCCACGGCGCTAATGGGGTTTGTTCACGAATATCACCTGATGGATCTTCGACCAATAAGGTTACCCAATAATGCTGTTGCTCTTTAGGGAGTTGTAGCGTTGTGATATCAACAGTTTGATTAATGTAAACATCGGCAAGCAGTGGGGCATTCGCTTCGATATTGTAATGCGCCAAGGGTGTTGTTCGCCTGTCAGCCTGCAACGTTAAGTGGTTGATGGGGAGAAAAGGTTGCTTTGTATTGATTTGCCCATTCTTACCCCAAGGGTCACTCAAAGAGAAATATTGTTGGTGGCGTTGTCCATCGCTAATCCAAGTAGCACACAGAGCGCTATTTGGGGTTATCCTTTGATTGTTGACCCGACCCGTTGAAAAGTCGATTAAATGGGGATCGGTAGCAGACCAGAACAGTGGGCTACCACACCAGTAATTATCGAGAGTGACATATTGTAATGGCTGATTGGCCTGATATTGGTGAAAGAGCCGATTGGCTAAAGCGTCCGGATTGGCATAGGTGTAAATCGGCTGTTGATTATCGGCTTTCATTATTTGAATTTTCACTAATTCGCCATGATCAGCCATATTTAAGCTAATGGATTTAATATCTTCAATCGGGCAGCTATCTGTCGTCATGAGTCCATTTTGGGTTGCATAAGTGGCAACTAATAAGTACACATGGGGTATATCACGCAATTTGTCTCGTTGTGCCACGATAGGGAGATCCCCAAGAGTACGCTGAATATTAAGGTGGCTATAAGGATGGTTATTACCATCGGGTAAGGTAACTATCGAACCACTGACCCAATAAACAGGGTGGTTTTGCTGTCTGTTCGATGTTGGTATTGGTCGTGATAAAAACCGCTGAATTTTCTGGTTGTAGTGAGATGAATGGGGAATAAATGCATCATAGGGGGCCTTATTGTTTTCCCCCGCCGTTGGGTACATGGCAGGCCGGATCTCTTGAGTGCTTCTATTTTCGGGGTGAGTATAACGATAGGTAATATAGGCGCTACGTGCTTGGTCATAAGCAATTTCAGGGCCATTACTCTGTTTGGAAAATGGATAATATGGGTGATTCGTATGCGATAATCCTAAGCCATGCCCAAATATTTCATGCCATAACACATCTGATTGGGCGATCCCACCACCAAAAAGTGGTGACGCCATTCCCAGCAATGAACCGTAAATCGATGGCTGTATCGCCGTATAATATAACTCATGGTGCGTACCGTTAGCCTTTTTTATCCAATCACTTTGTTGGTAGGCCCATGCAATGTGCAAGTTAGCAGGATCAAAGAACGGGTTTCTTTTATCGTATTGCGGCATGGTCAATGTAGAGGCATAAAAATTAGGGTGAATATAACCCGAAAGTACAGGAGCAAGTGTATGTGACGGGCTACTATGGAGCGTAAGCTGTGAGACCGGTAACTTAGCAACCGCCTCTTTTCCCCAACTCAGTGGAGAGTATGCATAAAGCCCTTCTCCTGTTTGATAGAGATGATGGTTTGCTACTCGCGCGGTCAGCGGAGGCACCTCAGTGACCTTAGGGGAAAAGTAGCCATCACTATCGGTGTAAGGCAGTGTGATAGGCTGATTATCCGCGATTAGACGAATACGAATATCGGGTTTTATCCATGCTCCTTTTAAGGGGGCACTGTAGCTTAGCTGGTCGGCAATTTTGTGACTGACTGACGGGGCGACAGGCATATCGGCTAATTGTTGTGGAAGTTGCCGCGGCCCCATCAATCTTACCCTTCCTAGTTCGTTTCCTTGCTGATCGCTAACAATAGCGACAATATCGGGGGCATTCGCCGCGGTTCGGCTTGTAATATCGACTTTAACCAGCGCCCAGCGGTGAGCGATTAAGCTTAAATAGGGGGAGTCTGGATGCTGTTGGTGGGTTTGTGTGAGGGTAATGCCATGCACTTGCATATCTTCAGGTACAGCGTAGTTACGTGCGGCTGGTGGATTGTAAATAGGGTCGGGGACACTGAAGGTCCTTATTCCTGGACGCGATAGGATAGGTGCTTTTTCTGTTTGTATTTGGATGGATAGAGGAGCCGATCGCCGACCATCTTTGAATATCGCCACAAAATCAAATTGGTCATGACCAGTAAAAGGCGAACGGCGATTAGGCAGATAGAACCATTCCCCAGTATGGCTATTTAGCCTGATTGAGCCTGACTTAGCCCCTTCGAGTTGTTGATAGTGGCTAATATTAGCATGTTGAGGCAACTTTCCTGTGATGGCCCCGACGGTGAGGTGGTTAGGCAACTCAGTTGTGTTTTCAGCAATGATTAAGGGGTGTTTTTGCTCTTGGTAACCAAAGCTAAGCGCTTTAAGCGCTCGATTAACGTGGTCAATCACCTTTAAGCGCTCATCTTTATCATCCCAAACAACCTGTAGTGAAGTATCTTGACTATAGTGGCGAAGGACACGCTGTAAGTAGCCTGCAAATTCTTCTGGTGAGGCAAATTGCACGTTAGCAGATTTGAAGGCGCGACGTATCAAGTTGATTTGACGACCATGTTTGCCTGTTAACGATAGGGTGATATGTGTCAGGCTATTGAGCTGCTCTAACGTAAAATGAATAGAGTGAGTGACGGATTGTGGCGCTTGAACGGTTGTGACGTTCTTTAAGATCTCAACATAAGGGATCTGCTGGCTTTTTTTCAGTTGAAATTGTGTGAAAGTTAACCCGTTTCCTTTTAAGGTTAAGGTGTGATCACGGTAATCAACAGTAATAGGAGCCGCTAATGGCGCTAATCGCTGATTAATTTTGTGTTCAATGTCTTTAGCGAGTGTTTGCCATGATGCATGTGAGGCGAGCGCAATATCATCTAATTTTAGGATCTGTTGCTGGCTCCCTTTTTTTAAGGTGACAGAAAAATATTCAATTTCACGCAGTCGCTCGTCGGTTAAAGCCAGTTGGTTTATTGCTGTTGAAGGGAGTGAGATAACCTGCTGGACGCCATGAATAGAAGGCGCCATTCGCATCACATCTGCAAGTGGCATTTCGTCACGGTATCGCGGTGCTTTTTTTATGGGGGCTGAGTTTTGCAAAATAGGCTCATGCACAAAGGCATCTTGAGGGATCAACGCTAATGTGTCGGTATTTGGTGGTGCCCAACCAAGACGAAACTCAGGAGGTCGCCCATCGGTTGTGGTGGTGATCCGCATAGCGCATCGCTCACCTTCCTTTAAATGGTTGAAAGTGAGTGTTGGGGTTTGCTCCCCTTTTGTCACTGTTATTTTTTGAGTCCCTATTTCTAGCTGTATATCCTGCTCTATCCTTGATGTATCAAGCGCAAAGGTGTATTTCCCTGCTTTTGGGATAATGATCTTAGCATCATAAATCCAGACAGTATCTATTTGCTGATGGGGAAGAGGCGATGTTAAGTTTTGCAAATGGGGAAGAGTCATTATATGAGTGGGCTGCCTATTTGCTTGTGGCTCTGTTTTCTTTTGGCTATAAACGGCAATTCCTGTTTGTGTGGGCTGGTTTGATGCTATCTGTGTAGACGATGGGCGGATATGTCGGTCATGTGGAGGGATGATTGTATCAAGTAATTTTTTTATTGCGGAGGAAGTTTCTTCCTCTTGATAGATTAACACGCTCCCCCCTGTCAGTAACATCCAATGTTGAATCAGAGACACTTGCTGCTCTGTCGCCTTTGATGACAGTACAACGATATCGTAGTGGCGGTGCCATTGCCCGCTTGGGAGTAGGGCATCGGCCAGTTGCTCAGCGGCCCGCGTTTCACCTTCCTGCCATTGATAAGGTGAATCAAAAGTATCAACAAACAGATTGTGGTTAGGGTGGATGGTACTGCCTGAAAATTTATCGGGGCTGATACTGCTTAAGAGATAGTGAGTTGTGCGGCTGGCGGGTTGTCGTGGTTTACCCATCAACCAACTCATCACTAAAAACAGGGTTTGGCTGTCGGGTGATTGGTCTGGATCCTGCTTTAGGGCGTTAAGTAGTGCTGTATTTTGGGCGATCACCGCCACTCTGCCCCGAGATTGGTAATACCCGAATTTAATATGTTCTTGGTGTATTTCATGGCGTAAAAAATCACTAAGATCCGTTAGATATTTGTTCTGGCTATCCATCGCCGTTCTCCATCATCTTAAAAAATATCATTAATCCCATTTAGGATTTCTGCATTTTTCAATGAGGCATAGAGAATGTCTAATTTATTATTTGTACACTAATGAGCTAACTATTTAATAAATAATTAATTAGCTATGATATGAAATAAATAAGGCAACACGGTAAGGTGCTGCCTTATGGATCTATATCAGGAGTGAAGAGGGATTACGCGCGGTCTTCCCACTCTTGTGCGCGAGCCACGGCTTTTTTCCAACCACCGTATTTATAGTTACGTTCGGTTGTTTCAATACCTGGCTTGAACACACGCTCAATTGTTGCTTTGCTTTGTAGCTCGTCGAGGCTTTTCCAGAAACCAACCGCAAGGCCTGCAAGGTAAGCTGCACCTAAAGCCGTGCTTTCGCGAACTTCAGGGCGTTCCACAGACGTTCCTAAAATATCTGCTTGGAACTGCATTAAGAAGTTGTTCGCAACCGCACCACCATCTACACGGAGTGCTGCAAGGCGCGTTTCCGCATCGGCTTGCATCGCATCTAGCACATCGCGAGTTTGATAAGCAATAGATTCCAGTGTTGCACGGATAATATGGTTACGGTTAGCACCACGTGTTAGGCCGAAAATAGCACCACGCGCATACGGATCCCAGTATGGTGCGCCTAAACCGGTGAAGGCTGGCACCACATAGACGCCATTGCTGTCTTTCACTTTTGTTGCGAAATATTCAGAGTCAGTGGACTCATCAATCAGTTTCAGCTCATCACGTAGCCATTGAATAGATGCACCGCCAACGAATACCGCACCTTCAAGGGCATAGTTCACTTCGCCTCTTGGGCCACACGCAATAGTTGTCAGCAGGCCATGGTTTGAACGAACCGCTGTTTCACCTGTGTTCATTAGCAAGAAGCAACCTGTACCATAGGTATTTTTTGCCATGCCTTCTTTCACACATAACTGGCCATAGAGTGCGGCTTGTTGGTCACCTGCAATACCAGAGATAGGAATACGAGTACCGCCTTTACCACCAATGTTAGTTTGGCCATAAACTTCAGACGATGGGCGAACTTCTGGCAGCATTGCACGCGGAATATTCAACGCTTTAAGGATCTTATCATCCCATTCCAGATTGCGGATATTAAACATCATGGTACGAGAAGCGTTCGTGTAGTCGGTTACATGAACACGGCCTTGGGTCATTTTCCATACGAGCCATGTATCTACTGTACCGAATAGTAATTCCCCTTTTTCAGCGCGTTCGCGAGCACCTTCAACATGGTCTAAAATCCATTTCACTTTAGTACCAGAGAAATAGGGGTCAACAACGAGGCCAGTATTTTGGCGAATATACTCTTCTAGCTCTTTATCATTTTGCTTGAGATGAGTACAGAAATCCGCAGTACGACGGCACTGCCAAACAATCGCATTATAAATTGGCTTACCTGTTGCTTTTTCCCAAACAATGGTGGTTTCACGTTGGTTAGTGATCCCGATACCTGCAACTTCATCGGTACGAATATCTGCTTTTGCCAATACTTCGATAAGCGTTGAGCTTTGTGTTGCCCAAATTTCCATTGGGTCATGTTCTACCCAGCCTGGCTTAGGATAGATTTGAGTGAACTCACGCTGTGAAATACTGATGATATTGGCGTCGTGATCGAGTACAACGGCCCGCGAACTGGTTGTTCCCTGATCAAGAGCGACAATATATTTTTTCTCGATATTTGTTTCTGTTGTCATAATTTAAACCTGTTCCGGTGATGATTAAGCGTTTTTACTAGATGTTTTTGATGGCTCGTCTTTTTTCGTATGCACGAAACCTGGTAAGTGACGAGTGATCAGCATGCGGTAACCGAATGCACCAATCAGTGCGCCAACGATAGGAGCAATCAATGGTACTAAGAAATAAGGAATTTCACGTCCACCTGTCAGGGCAATATCCCCCCAGCCTGCGAGATAAGCAACAACTTTTGGTCCGAAATCTCGAGCAGGGTTTAAGGCGAATCCTGTTAGTGGGCCGAATGAACCACCAATAACGGCAATCAGAATACCAATTAATAGCGGTGCTAGAGGTCCACGTGGAATACCGTTACCATCATCGGTTAAAGCCAAAATTAGGCACAGGAGGATGGCAGCGATAACCACCTCAATAAAGAAGGCGTGCATTTCGCTAATTTGCGGGGCTGGGTAAGTAGAGAATACACCAGCAGTAAAGAGGCTTTCTTGTGTGCCACGAATAATGTGGTGAACTTGGTCGTAATCAATGAATACAGGTGAGTACATCGCATAAACTAAGGCGGCAGCGAAGAAACCTCCTAACATTTGTGCAACGATGTAAGGTGCGACTTTATGTCTTTCGAAGCTAGCAAATAACCAAAGTGCAATGGTTACGGCAGGGTTAAGGTGAGCCCCAGAGATGCCAGCGGTTAAGTATACAGCGAGTGCAACACCAAAGCCCCATATGATACTGATTTCCCAGAGGCCAAGTTGTGCTCCGGCGATTCGGACTGCTGCAACACAGCCTAAACCAAAGAATACGATGAGTGCAGTACCTAAAAATTCTGAGATGCACTGACCGGTAAGTGTAGTCGTGGTCGTTTGGCTCATATCTTCTATCCTACGAAAATTAAAATTATTGTAATGTTTTTCAGGTTAAGATCTTCAAAGTGAAAACCTATAGTGTAAATTTATCGTTAATGAGCGCAAACGAGAAATATCGAAATTGAAATATGTGTGTTACATCACCAAAACGAAAGAAAACGACCAAAAATAGTGACGCAATCGACCTTTACGATGTGATCAGACCAGTGTTTTAAAATAAGGGATTTGGGGAATCAGAGTCAAGCCACTAGACACAGAGGATCATGCTACTTACAATCGATATTAAAGCTTACATGGGAGGTCAGAAGAATGTCATTTGAAGTATTTGAGAAACTAGAAGCAAAAGTCCAACAAGCGATTGATACCATCACACTGTTACAAATGGAAATCGATGAGCTAAAAGATAAAAATAGTGCGCTTGTTCAAGAACTGGATAATGCGAAATCGGGCACCGAATCACTGGTACGTGAAAACGAACAACTGAAACAAGAGCAACAATCGTGGCAAGAGCGTCTGCGTGGTTTGCTGGGTAAAATGGAAGAAGTCTAAAATACCGGTTATATTTCGCGCAGCAGCGTTGTTGGCTTCTTTTGGTTACCTGAATGGCATACTTATGTATGCTCATCGCGATAACCTATGACCGCTGACGAGCAGCAACACGAATTATCTAGGGGTACATAGGGTCAATAAGTTATAGCTGTTGCTGATGATTGTAGGTTATCTATTGATATCAAAAGTTGAAATAGCTTGGCATGAGTCGTTAGGATTTTTACGTTGCTATCCCTTGTGATAGGGGAATAGCCAAATTGTACTTTGTACCACAGAACCATAAAAAGAAGGGCTGATATCATTATCAGCCCTTCTTTTTTGAAACCGTATGATCATGCGATTGATGATTAGAGGTCGTCGTCTAGTACTTCAAACTCGCTACCATCCTGAGTTGAAAGTGGTTCTTCTGATAAGATGATGCCTGTGTTATCTGCATAGAGATAGTCACCCGAGAAGAAGGTAACGCCGCCAAAATTGACGCGAATATCGCTTTCGCCAATACCTTCATCTGGGCAGCCTGCTGGTATGGCGGCAATTGCTTGAATACCCAGATCTAACTCCATCAATGCGTCTACTTGGCGTACAGCGCCATAAACCACAATACCTTCCCAGTGGTTATCAACGGCTAAGCGAGCAAGTTCCGCATCAATGAGGGCTTTGCGTACAGAGCCGCCACCATCGACAAGGAGAATACGACCATGACCGTCTTCTTCCAGCAAATCATATAGTAGGCCATTGTCTTCAAAGCACTTGACCGTAATGATTTGACCGCCAAATGAAGTACGTCCACCAAAGTTGGAAAAGAGAGGCTCTACCACATTGACGCTTTCTTGGTAGATATCACAGAGTTCGGAAGTATCATATTTCATAGTGTATAGGTCTTTATTTGCTGCAAGAGAGATAAAGTATATCCCTTTTGAGAGGTGATTGGCAAAATCCACCTCCCAAAAACAAGGGGGCTAAGTCAAAAAATAAGCAATTACTTACTCAATATTACACCGATAGAAAAGAGAACGTTAGTGAATAGTGCGGCTTTTACCATGTTTTCTAACATTGGGCGCATCCCTTCAGGGGTTGGATCACTGAGTACGCGACGCACATGGTTCATTAACATGGGAACGGCAAGCAAGAACAACCAGCCCGTCCAGCCACGAAGATAAAGTAAGTTAAAGAAAGCTAAGCAGAGTATAGCAACAATAATAATAATAGCATGATAGATTCGCGCGCCTGATGGGCCTAAACGCACAGCAAGGGTATTCTTACCTGCTTTTACGTCATTTTCGATATCGCGCATATTATTAATATTCAGTACGGCAACGGAGAGTAAACCACAGGCTGTAGCCGGTAAAAAGGTGATCATGTTCAGTGTATTGGCTTGTAGGTAATAAGTCCCCATCACACTCAGCCAGCCAAAGAAAATTAGGACGGATATATCACCTAACCCTAAGTAGCCGTAAGGTTTTTTCCCGACGGTATAGGTGATAGCGGCGACAATCGCGATTAAGCCTAACACTAAAAAGCCAATGGCATCTTCAGGTTTTTCACAAGCGACAACAACCAGCAGCAAGCCTGAAATACAGGCAGCAATAATATTAATTTTTAATGCTTTTTTCATGTCTGCTTGGGTAATCACCCCTTTTTGCATACCACGCAAAGGGCCAATACGTTCAGCGGTATCTGAGCCTTTTACGGCATCACCATAGTCATTTGCAAGATTAGAGAGTATTTGCAGTAAGCCTGCGGTAATAATGGCTAATAGGGCAACAGGCCATTTAAAATTACCCGTTAAATAGGTCAGTGCGGAGCCAGTAATAATGGCTATGACTCCTAATGGTAAGGTCTTAGGACGTAAACTTTCTAGCCAAGCCTGCTTACGGCTAATAGAAGTAGATGAGCTCATTCAATAATTTCACAGGTTTGTTGTGTACAATACATTAAAAGCCCTCGCGTGAAAAACCGTATACGGCTTGTCCATGAAAACGTGCATATGGAAAGCGATGTAATGGCTGCGCGACAGGCTAAATATTTACCGTCTAACGTAAAATTATAAAGTACAACGATGGGTCACCGTTGTACTTTATTAGACGTATCTTAAGGATACATGAAAACCTGATAATTAATAAGCTTATAAAATAAATCTGCTTAGATCTTCATCTGCAACCAGTTCATCAAGGTGCTGTCTGACATACTCGGCATCGATTTGAATGGTTTGGCCGTTACGTTCGCTAGCATCATAGGAAATGTCTTCCATCAAGCGTTCTAACACGGTATGTAAGCGGCGTGCACCGATGTTTTCAGTTGATTCATTGACTTGCCATGCCGCTTCCGCAATACGGCGAATGCCATCGTCAGTAAACTCAATCGTCACACCTTCTGTTGCCATCAAGGCTTTGTACTGCTCAGTTAAAGAGGCACTTGGCTCAGTGAGGATACGCACAAAGTCTTCTGTTGTCAGCGCTTGTAGCTCAACACGAATTGGCAAACGGCCTTGTAATTCAGGGATCAAGTCTGATGGGCTAGAAACTTGGAATGCACCCGATGCGATAAAGAGGATATGGTCGGTTTTGACCATGCCATGCTTAGTCGAAACGGTACAACCTTCGATCAGTGGCAACAGGTCACGCTGTACGCCTTCACGAGAAACGTCAGGGCCAGAGGTTTGACCACCGCGCTTACAAATTTTGTCGAATTCGTCGATAAAGACGATACCGTGCTGTTCAACCGCTTCGATAGCTTGCTCTTTCAGCTCTTCAGGGTTGACCAGCTTAGCGGCTTCTTCTTCCACTAGCAGTTTAAACGCTTCTTTGATCTTCATCTTACGTGCTTTTTGTTTTTGGCCCGCAAGATTTTGGAACATAGATTGTAGCTGATTAGTCATCTCTTCCATGCCAGGAGGAGCCATGATCTCAACACCCATTGGTGCCGCAGCGACTTCAATTTCGATTTCTTTGTCGTCTAATTGACCTTCACGTAATTTCTTACGGAAAGATTGGCGAGCAGGTGATTGCTCATCAACAGGCTCGGATTGACCCCAATTATTTTTTGCAGGTGGGATCAGAACATCAAGAATACGTTCTTCAGCCAGTTCTTCAGCACGGTAACGGTTTTTCTCAATGGATTGTTGACGGACCATTTTGACAGCAGAATCAGCTAAGTCGCGAATGATAGAGTCAACTTCTTTACCGACATAACCCACTTCTGTAAATTTTGTCGCTTCAACTTTGATGAATGGCGCGTTAGCGAGTTTTGCAAGGCGGCGAGCAATTTCAGTCTTACCGACACCCGTTGGACCAATCATTAAAATATTTTTTGGTGTGACTTCGTGACGTAACGTTTCATTCAGCTGCATACGGCGCCAGCGGTTACGTAGGGCAATTGCAACAGAGCGTTTAGCTTTGTTTTGACCAATAATATAATTATCGAGTTCGCTAACTATTTCGCGTGGAGTCATTTCGGACATACTGTAATCCTTATGATTTTGAAGAAATTTCTTCAAAGTTGACATTGTGGTTGGTATAGATACAGATATCGCCGGCAATAGAAAGTGCTTTTTCAGCGATTTCACGAGCACTTAATTCTGTGTTTTCAAGTAGTGCGCGTGCCGCAGCTTGCGCATATGGACCACCTGAACCTATAGCAATTAAATCATTTTCTGGCTGAACGACATCACCGTTACCTGTGATGATAAGAGAGGTGTGTTCGTCGGCTACGGCTAGCAGAGCTTCAAGTTTGCGTAACATACGGTCAGTACGCCAATCTTTTGCTAGCTCAACAGCGGCCTTCGTTAAATGGCCTTGGTGTAGTTCAAGCTTGCGCTCAAACAGTTCAAAAAGAGTAAATGCGTCGGCAGTGCCACCGGCAAATCCGGCAATAACTTTGTCGTTATATAAGCGACGAACTTTGCGGACATTGCCTTTCATGACGGTGTTACCCATCGTCGCCTGCCCATCTCCACCAATTACGACCTGGCCATTACGGCGAACACTTACGATTGTTGTCATGAGTTAGCCCCTGGTTTTATGACGAAAAAAATGCGGGTATCAATTTTTCAAGTTACCAGCCTTCTTAAACGGGTAACTTGAAGCAAGCAAAATGCTGTAATAGCCGCTCTTGATAGTACGTTAAAACAGTACATGGGGGAGGGGATTGTATTTTTCAACCCCCAGAGGCACGAAGAATACAACCTGAGACACCAACACCGCTTGCACGATCGCGCATTTTTTCTGCCGTTGACTTGGAATAAGGGCCAAGTACGATACGATGCCAGCCGCCGCCAACAGTGACTCGGCTCTCTATGCCAGCAAAAGCGAGTGTAGCACGAACGGACTCTGCTTGTTCCGCGGTACGGAAAGAACCACATTGAACCAGCATATTTTGTAAATTATTCGCGGGTTTGCTTTCAACGGGTGCAGGCTGCGTTGATTGTACAGGGCGATTTTCTGTTTTTGCCTCGGTCGAGGTGACAGGTTTACGTTGTACTGGTGGATTGACGGGTTGAGTTGGTTCTTTAATGATCACTTGTGAACGAGGAACCGGCTGCCCATTATAAGGCACTTCCGGTAAATTCGTCACAGGGCCACGTCTATCCGAATCAATCTGTTCTAGTAGTTGACGCTGCTCAGGGGTTAGCTCCGATGGGCGCATAATGTTGCTACCCGTACTCTTTTGCGTCTGCTCAATGTTTGGCGTATCAACACCCCGACGCTCTAGCTCTTTAATATAGCGCCAGCGTTCTTCAGGTTTAGGCGGTAAAGTATCGACAGGTGCTGATGATGAATGGCTTCCCGTACTTTGGGGGGATTCCTTCTTATTTTGAGTGATATAGAAAAGGCCGCCCACAAACAAGACAACAATTCCGACAGCAACAACTAATGTTGTCATCGGTAGGCCTTGCGCTTTCTTGGCTTTGCCTTTACTGGTTTTACGGCGGGCAGATGACCGCCCGCGAGCTACATAATCTTTTTGTGCCACGCTGTTAATTCACTAGGTTATTGAGTGTCTGTGATTATTCAGTTTTATACTCGTCGTATTTCAAGTTGCAGTATTGTTGGTGATGTTTTAGCAACAAACTGCAACTTGAATGATTTAGGTGGTACATGTTACTTAACCTGAACGACTTTGCCTAGCTTTTAGGCGCTTTTGTACTCTCTCTGATGATTAAATCAGAATCTAGGAGACGAGAGCCAGGGGTGACACTATTACCTTGTAGTTGTTCCAGCAGTAATAACATGGCATGGCGACCAATTTCATCGCGAGGGTGATTTATCGTTGTTAAGGCTGGCAATGTATACTGAGCCTGCTCTAGATTATCGAACCCAACAATAGATAGGTCATCGGGAAGGATGAGTCCTGATTTTTTTGCTTGCCACATTGCACCGATTGCCATGATATCACTATGACAAAAAACCGCTGTGGGTGGTTCAGGTAGGGCGAGTAAAGTTTTGACAGCCTCAGCACCGCTTTCATGCGTAAAATCACCACGAACGATATATTGCTCGCGTAATTTTTCACCCGTACGCAGCATGGCTTTTTTATACCCTTCTAAACGATACTGGCTGTGTGGCATATGTTCAGGCCCCGCGATACAAGCGATACGTTTATGACCTAATTTCTGTAAATAGTGCGTAGCATTAAACGCAGATGTTAGGTTATCGATATGTACGGTTGGTAGTTTAAGTTCAGGAGAGAACTCGTTAGCCATCACGATAGGGGGGAGATTTTTTTGTTCTTCAGCAGAGACATCGAAAGGTAAATTCGAGCCTAACAGTACCATCCCGTCGATTTGTTTCGTAATAATCAGATTAATGAAGGCGTTTTCTTGTTTTTGTTGATGTTTGCAGTCGCCAATCAAGACAAAATAACCTTCTTGCGCGGCAACTTTTTCCAGTCCACAAATCACATCACTGAAAAAGGGATCACTAATATCGGGAACGATCGCCAAGATCGTTTTTGATTCGTTACGTTTGTAGCTCCTTGCTAAGTTATGTGGATAGTAGCCCACATCCATCACAGCTTGCTCTACTTTCTGACGTGTCTGTAAAGAGACTTTTTCAGGTGTCATTAATGTTCTAGAGACCGTTGCCGTTGATACGCCCGCTGCATTAGCAACATCTTTCATGGTTGCAGTACCACTGTGTTGTTTCTGTTCCACAACGTCTTCCTTACGTTTAGTTAATCGATTGCTTTTTTTGAATGGCGTAAAGACGTCATCACATCAAGTAACGAGTTATTCTAAATGGTTTAACAATAATATCTGTTACCTAGTTTACATAAAAACTGTGACTTGCGTCATTTTTTAGAGCTACTTCGCAAATATTGAAAATAGTTACCATAAAGTTTCCATATGAAACATAGGGGCAATATCAAGTGGAGCAGTTTGCTATTGTCCACTTCCCCTAAAATAAGACAGCTATAATTAGATTTTCTGCCCTAAAATTTGCAGAGGTCATGATGAAAAAAGCCCGTTTTACTGAAACTCAAATCGTTAATGTTTTAAAACTCGCTGATTCAGGCATGAAAGTGGACGATACTTGCCGTCAAAATGGGGTCAGTCATGCTACTTATTATAATTAGAAATCAAAGTATGGTGGCATGGAAGCCAGTGATGTTAAACGATTAAAAGAGCTTGAAGATGAAAACGCGAAACTGAAAAAGCTCTTTGCGGAAGTCAGCCTTGAAAATCATGCGATGAAGGCGCTTTTCGCAAAAAAGGGCTGGTAGTGGCTGAAAAGAAATCCTGTACTCTATCATTAAAAGAGGCAGGCTTATCAGTCATTAAGGCTCGTGAGCTGACGTCATTGTCACGAGCCACGTTTTACCGTCAGCGAATAGACTGGCATAAAAAAGACCGTGTGGTGATCGATGCCATACAATCCGTTTTAGCTAAATCGCCACAATCAGGGTTTTGGAAATGCTATTTTCGACTGAGATTTCAAGGCTATCCTTTTAATCATAAACGAGTTTATCGTGTTTATTGTCGATTAGGATTAAACCTGAAACGACGGGTTAAAAAAGTGCTTCCAAAACGTGAAAAAAGGCCATTAGTGATTGAAAAAGTCCCAAATATTCAATGGGCATAGGATTTTATACACGACAGTTATATTGCGGTAAGCGGTTCAGAGCCCTCAATATTA